>JANMMF010000303.1:0-25626 GCA_031372985.1 Gemmatimonadota bacterium | reverse complement strand
CTGGTCGAGCAGCCACTGCCGCGTCTCCATGTACGCGTTGCGGCTCGTCGGCAGCGATGTGTGCTGATGCGCCGGGCGCCGGACACGTTTGCGCGCTTTACCGCGCGGTCGTCGTCGTGGTGGAGTCAAGTTGGACGGGTGGAAGTGCCGATCAGTTGTCGTGAAACTTAATTGCTGGCGCGGCCATCACATCCTGGGAACGAACATTATGTGCGCCTTGGGCGTACCCGGAAACATCACCCAGGGCACGCCTTCGGCTGGGACGGCAGAGACCCCAAGCGATGCAGCAGTCGCGTTGGGGATGTAGATCACGAAAAGCTGTCGTGCACCCGTGGCGGCCCCGGTCGTGGGATCAAAGCTTCCTGCCTTTCCCGTGAGCGAGTAAAGGACCGCCGGAGACCTCGGCATTCGCAGCAGTCCATTTCGAATCTCGCGGTACCGAACAGAATCCACTTCACCACCCTTCACCCCCTCCTTTCGGAGCTTCCGCCCGCGCGCCATAAATGCTTCGAGCGACCGGTGATAACAGGCGACATGAAATTCGGCGTTGGCGGGATCGCTGGCGAGGCACGTCAGCGGCCCGTTGCCCTTACGCAAAGTCGTGAGGGTCCCGTCGGGCCCGTATCCAAGCACCGTCGCCGTCGGCCGAAGGTCGGCGGGCGCGGGCAAAACGGCGCCAGCAATCTGCTGTTGGGGGGGCAGTATGACTTTCGTGGCCGCGGGAGTGCGAGCGTCGGGCGACTGCGCACACAGCAATGAAGCCGTGGCGGCGATTGAAATAATCGCGGACGGTAGTGACCGGGTGATCATCTTTTGTCTCCCTATCCTATCTGGATCTCGGTTGGCACTTCCGGATTCATCAGTGAAGCCCCGCCGTCGGCGTAGATGACCTGCCCAGTGATCCAGTCGGCGTCCTCCGAACAGAACAAACCAACCACACCGGCCACGTCGGCCGGCGTGCCGAGTCTTCCCATTGGAGTCCATCCGCGGACATGCCAGTTGGTGATCAGGTCGTGCACCTCCTGCGGTAGACTGTTCAGCACGCTGTCTTCGGTCCAGCCGGGGCTGATCGCGTTGACCGTGATTCCCTTCTTCGCAAGCGCGACCCCGAAATAGCGAACGAGCGATTCGAGTGCGGCCTTGGCCGAGCCCATTCCGACCCAGGGCTGCAGCCCTCCGGTGCGGCTTCCTTCGGCGTAGGTGATCGCGAGTATTTTTCCGCCTCTCTTCATCAGCGGAGTCGCTTCCTGTACACCGACGAGAAACGCCTTCGCCTGGGAGTCGAACGCCGAATCCCACTGCTCGAGGGTGATATCCATTGGCGGCTGGAAGAATTCCGCGGCCTCCGGGCGGGCGTTGCTGATGAAGATGTCGAGCTCCCCGAACTCGTCGGCGACTTTGCGGAACATAGCCTTGATCTCTTCCGGTTTCTTCACATCGGCCTGGACGATAAAGCCGTCGCCACCTTTTTTCTTCACCTGCGCGAGAGTGTCCTTCGCGGCCGCTTCGTTACGGATGTAGTGGATGGCGACCTTCACGCCGTTCTCCGCGAGCTTCAGGACTATGCCTCGGCCGATTCCACGGGAGCTACCGGTGACGAGTGCGTGCTTTCCCTTGAGCGACATCGCAGCCTCCTTGTTCCGCATTGTGGCAGTACCTTCGCTAAGCTGGGCAATATCGGGTCGGCCCGCCACTGTTTTCGGGTACAGTCGTGCGCTTTACCCGCTGGGGCACGCCGCGGCGCTAGATGCTCATTCCACCGAGAGTTAACTTTTCGCGACGATGACGATGCGAGAGAAGCTCGAGCTGCTGGAGCGACGGCGCGCCGAGTCCGAGCAAGGCGGCGGCGAGGCGCGGCTTAAGGCGCAGCACGAAAAAGGCAAACTGTCGGCCCGTGAGCGGCTGGATCTTCTACTCGACGAGGGGTCGTTCGTCGAGCTGGATCGTTTCGTTGTGCACCGCTCCACCGATTTCGGCCTCGAGGCCCAGAAGTTCTACGGTGACGGCGTCATCACCGGTCATGGCAAGATCGACGGGCGGCTCGTCTACGTTTTCTCACAGGATTTCACGGTGTTCGGCGGCTCGCTCTCGGAATCCTTCGCCGAGAAGATCGTGAAGATCATGGATCTGGCGATGCTGAACGGCGCACCGGTGATCGGGCTCAACGACTCGGGAGGCGCCAGGATCCAGGAAGGCGTGGTCTCGCTCGGCGGCTACGCCGAGATCTTTCTGCGCAACACGCTCGCATCCGGCGTCATCCCGCAGATCTCGGCCGTCCTCGGGCCCTGCGCCGGCGGTGCCGTCTACTCGCCGGCCATCACCGATTTCACCTACATGGTGCGCGGGACGTCGTACATGTTCGTGACGGGTCCGAACGTGGTGAAGACGGTGACCCATGAGGACGTAACCATGGAGGAGCTTGGCGGCGCCGACACCCACTCGGCAAAATCGGGCGTCGCGCACTTCGCCAGCGATTCCGAGCCCGAGTGCCTCCAGCACATCCGCGATCTGTTCCGCTTCATTCCCTCCAACAACCTCGGGGACGCCCCTCGTGGGCCCGGGACGGACCCGCGCGATCGGCGCGACGAATCGCTGCTCGACATCGTCCCCGATAACGCCAACAAGCCGTACGACATGCACGATGTAATCAAGCGCGTCGTCGACGATGGCTATTTCTACGAGGTTCAGCGCGAGTACGCTGGAAACATTCTCTGTGGTTTCTCTCACCTGGGCGGATTCAGCGTCGGCGTCGTGGCAAATCAGCCGGCGGTGCTGGCCGGAGTGCTGGACATCAACGCCTCCCTCAAGGCGGCGCGCTTCATCCGGTTCTGCGATGCGTTCAACATTCCGATCGTGACATTCGAGGATGTGCCGGGTTTTCTTCCCGGTGTCGCGCAGGAGCACGGCGGGATCATCAAGCACGGCGCCAAGCTGCTGTACGCCTACTGCGAGGCGACCGTGCCCAAGCTCACCGTGATCACGCGCAAGGCCTACGGCGGAGCATACGACGTCATGAGCTCCAAGCACATTCGCGGCGACTTCAACGTTGCCTGGCCGACGGCCGAGATCGCCGTGATGGGACCAAAGGGTGCGGTGGAGATCCTCTTCAGGAAGGAGATCTCGGAGAGCGGGGACGACGCGGCCGCGACGGAAGCAAAGATCGAGGAGTACCGGGAGAAGTTCGCGCATCCATACATCGCGGCCGGTCGAGGGTATCTGGACGACATCATCGACCCGCGGGATACCCGGCCGGCTCTCATCAGCGCTTTGGAGAGCCTCCAGAACAAGCGCGATAAGAACCCGCCGAAGAAGCACGGCAACATTCCGCTCTGATGGATCGAGAGCGCGCGCTCTGACGGCAGGCGACTTCTGATGTTCAAGAAAATCCTCATCGCAAATCGTGGCGAGATCGCTCTGCGCGTGATCCGCGCCTGCCACGAGATGGGAGTGCGGACGGTCGCCGTCTACAGCGAGGCCGACGTGCGGGCGCCGCACGTGCGGGAAGCTGACGAGGCGATTCTCATCGGTCCGCCGCCATCGAGCGAGAGCTACCTGAAGGGCGACAGAATCATCGAAGCGGCGAAGTTGACCGGTGCCGAAGCCATTCACCCCGGCTATGGTTTTCTCTCCGAACGGGAATGGTTCGCCCGCGCGGTTCGCGACGCTGGCATCGTCTGGATTGGTCCGCCAGCCGAAGCCATCGCCGCCATGGGCAGCAAGACATCCGCGCGCACGCTCGCCCGAGCGAATGGCGTCCCGGTTGTTCCCGGAACCACCGAACCGCTCGCGAACCCGAAGGAAGCAGAAAAACTGGCCAAGGAATTCGGGTACCCGATTCTGCTCAAGGCCGCGGCGGGCGGCGGCGGAAAGGGTATGCGCGTTGTCTCGAACGCCAAGGAGATGGCGGGAGCGCTCGAATCGGCGCGCCGCGAAGCGAAGAGTGCCTTCGGTGACGACGCGGTGTATCTGGAGAAGTTTGTCGACAAACCCCGGCACGTCGAGATCCAGATACTCGCCGACGCGCATGGCACTGTCTTGTCGCTTGGTGAGCGTGAATGCTCGGTGCAGCGGCGTCATCAGAAAATGATCGAAGAAGCGCCGAGCGTTGCAGTCGACCCCGCGCTGAGAAAGAAGATGGGGGAGACCGCCGTGCGCGCGGCCCGCGCCGCCGGCTACGTCAACGCCGGCACGTGCGAGTTTCTCCTCGACAAGAGTGGGAATTTCTACTTCCTCGAGATGAACACCCGGCTCCAGGTGGAGCATCCGGTGACGGAGCTCGTCACGGGGATCGACCTCGTCCAGTGGCAGCTCCGCATCGCCGCGGGTGAAAAGCTCCCGTTCAAGCAGGAGGACATCTCGCCGCGCGGGTGGGCGATCGAATGTCGCATTACGAGCGAAGATGCGTCGAACAACTTCCTCCCATCCACCGGCCGGATCGAGCACTTGCATTTGCCGAGCGGTCCCGGCGTCCGCTGGGATGGCGGGATCGAATCGGGCAGTGAGATCGGGCTGTACTACGACCCGATGCTTGCGAAGCTGATCGTGTGGGGCGCGGACCGGGAACAGGCGGTGACCCGAATGCGGCGGGCGTTGGTCGACCTGATCATCCAGGGCGTCGAGACATCGCGGGACTTTCACGTTCGTGTCATGGACGACGACCAGTTCCGCCGTGGCGATATCGACATCCAGTGGCTCGAGCGACGACTCCCATCGATTCTCGAGCGCCGGCCGAGCAAAGAGCTCGTTCGCGTCGCCGCAATCGCGGGAGCGTTGCTGGCCGAGCGAGATCGAGCCGCCCGTTCGGTTTCCGGGACTGCGCCGGCGACGGCTTCGAGCGCGCGAACCGGTAGCATCAGCAGCGATTCATGGAAGCAAGCGGCGCGACTCGAGGCTTTGCGCAGCTGATGCCGGTCGTCAGCGTGGGCATCGATTCGATCGCCGCCGGAGGCGATGGCGTTGGCAGGACCAACGGGCTGGTCGTGTTCGTGCCCCGCACTGCGCCCGGCGACGTCGTCACCGCGCAGATTTCCGGGAGGGGTCACTTTGCGCGTGGAGCTCTCCGGAGTATCGTGACTGCGTCTCCGGCACGCATCGATCCTCCGTGCCCGCATTACACGCGAGACAAATGCGGTGGCTGCCAGATCCAGCACATGAACTACGACTCGCAGCTCGTGGCCAAGCAGCTCATCGTCCGCGATTCGCTGCAGCGCATCGGAAAGCGCGAGACAGACTCGCCGACCATCGAGCGGAGTCCCAAGGAATGGCGCTATCGCACCAAGCTTACCCTGGCGATCCGGCGGCGAGGCGGACGCTGGATTGCGGGACTGCATCCATATGATGATCCGGTGCGGGTCTTTCCATTGGCGGATTGCCCGATCACGGACAGCCGCGTCGTCGCTGCCTGGCGCGAGGTGATGGAGGCCGACGCCTATTTTCCCGACGCGAAGGAGCTGCGAGGCAGCGTGCGCATAACGAGCGGAGGGCCGACATTCGTGATGATCGGCGGACAGAGTTGGGCGGCGCGCGACCAGTTCTCCGCGGCGGTGCCTTCGCTCTCGGCGGTGTGGTGGGAGCCGGCCGAGGATAAGCCGCGTCGCCTTCTATATGATAGGCGGCGCGATCGCGCGCCGAGCGCATCGTTCGCGCAGGTGAATGCGGAGATGGCGGAGATTCTGCGCGATTACGTGCTGGAACGGGCGAGAGCGTACGAGCCGGCGACGGCTGTTGACGCATACTCCGGCGCCGGGCACACCGCGATCGCTCTCAGTGGAGAAGGGGTAAGCGTGACGGCGATCGAGCTCGACCAGGACGCGTCGGAATGGTCGGCATCGAAACTGGCCGGTTCTTCGCGCGCTGTGCGCGGGCGGGTGGAAGAGGAGCTTCCCGCGGTACTCCCGGCGGATCTGGTGATCCTCAATCCGCCGCGTGCCGGGGTTGATGCGCGGGTAACGGAGACGCTCGAGGCAGAAGCCAGGCAGCTGCGTGGCATCATCTACATCAGCTGCAATCCGGCGACGCTGGCCCGCGATCTCTCCAGGCTCCCGAGTTATCGCATCGAATCGATTCGCGCGTTCGACATGTTCCCGCAAACGGCCCACGTCGAAACAGTGTGCGAGCTCCGTCCAACAGGAGCCGCCGCGTGAAGTACGTCGTACAGCTCAACGACGAGCGAAAGTCTGTCTCGGTCGAGGCTGATGGAGTCTGGTACGAGGCCGAAGCACCGGTGCATGCGGAGCTGTCCGAAATCGAAGGCAGTCCCGTTCGGATGGTTAAGCTGGGCACGGCGGTCTATCGCGTGGTCGTCCAGAGGCGAGCCGGCCGCGGCAGATACACTCTCTGGGTAGACGGCTACCGGTTCGAGACTGAGGCGCTGGACGAGCGCACGCGCGCGATCCGGGATCTCTCCGCCGCGAGCGCGGGCCCGGTCGGTCCGGCGCCTATTCTGGCGCCGATGCCGGGCATGATCGTGCGGGTCAGCGTAAAAGCGGGCGACAAGGTCGAGGCTGGCCAGGGCGTGGTCGTGATTGAGGCCATGAAGATGGAGAATGAGCTCCGCGCCACGGCCGCAGGGGTCGTGAAAAGCGTCGAGGTTTCGGCAGGAACCGCTGTGGAAAAGGGCGCGCTTCTGGTCGCTCTTGAATAAAGAAAATCAACCAAGAACTAGACAGATGCGAGGGGACAGAGGCATAGGGGCGAGTTTCGAGATCGACAATGAAGTCCGTTTGCCGGTTTTGTCGTTCTCGCATCTCGGACCTGTGCTTCTGGCTTCTCGCTTCTGTGTCTTTCGAGGTTGATTCTCCACTACTACAACCCGGCTTCCGCGGTTGACACGTAAACCCGGTCCAGATACCTTAAAAGGCTGTCGCAAAACCACTTAGTGGCAATCAACCGCTTGGAACCCTACTCGAACGAAAGGGGGCCGGCACTTACATACGTTTCGCCTCACATGAAGACCTACTCCGCGACCCCGCGGGATATCGAGCACCAGTGGTACATCGTCGACGCCGAAGGCATGGTCCTCGGCCGTTTGGCGACTGCGGTCGCGAACATTATCCGCGGCAAACACAAGCCGATGTACACGCCCAGCATGGACACGGGGGACAACGTCATCGTGATCAATGCCGCCAAGGTTCGCGTCACTGGCAAAAAGGCGGAGCAGAAGCTGTACTTCAGACACACGGGCTACATGGGACACGAGCGCTTCACGCCGTTCGCGACGATGCTCGAGAAGCACCCTGAACGCGTGATCGAGAAGGCGGTCTACGGCATGCTGCCGAAGACGGCTCTCGGACGCCAGACGCTTCGCAACAAGCTCCGCGTGTTCGCCGATGCGAAGCACACGCATGCCGCGCAGCAGCCGAAAGTGCTCGAACTCAACAAGAAGAGTGAGAAGTAATGCCTGATACGACGCACACGATCGGGCGGCGCAAGGAAGCCGTCTGCCGTCTCTACATCAAGCCGGGCTCCGGCAAGTGGTCGGTCAACGGGCGGACGCTGGGAGACTATTTCCCGCGCCCCGCGCACGTCTCCGCCATCCAGCAGCCGTTCACGATCACCGATACTCTTGGCCGCTACGATGTGAAGGCGAAGGTCGAAGGTGGTGGATTGACCGGACAGGCGGGTGCGCTGCGGCTCGCGGTTGCCCGCGCTCTCGTCAAGATCGACGAGTCGCATCGGCGGAAGCTGCGCGACCTCGCGCTGTTGACCCGCGATGCGAGAGCGGTCGAGCGGAAGAAGCCCGGCCGTCCGAAAGCAAGAAAGAAATTCCAGTTCTCGAAGCGCTAAACCCCGAAGGAATCACTATTTAATGGCTCAGCCAAACCTGGAGCAGCTACTCGAAGCCGGTGTCCACTTCGGACACCAGACTCGCCGTTGGAACCCGAAGATGCGCCGTTTCATCTTCGCCGAGAGAAACGGCATTCACATCATCGACCTGCAGAAGACGCTGCGGCAGCTGGAGCTGGCGCAGAAGCTTGCGAGAGAGGTAATCCTCCGCGGCGACAACGTCCTCTTCGTCTGCACCAAGCGGCAGCTCGTCAACATCGTGAAGAGCGAGGCCGAGCGCTGTGGGGCGATGTACGTGACGGAGCGGTGGCTTGGCGGACTGCTGACGAACTTCCAGACGGTCAAGAAGCAGGTTCGCCGTCTCAAGGAGCTCGAGGCCGGCAGCGAAGCCGGCGGTGATTTCGAGAACTACACCAAGAAAGAGCAGCTGATGATGGGTCGTCAGCGCGACAAACTTGCGAAGAATCTTTCCGGCATAAAAAACCTGACGCGCCTTCCGGGTCTCATGTTCGTCATCGACTCCAAGAAGGAAAGGATCGCCGTCAACGAGGCCAACAAGCTCGGGATTCCGCTCATTGCGCTCGTGGACACGAACGCCGATCCGGATCTGATCACCGTTCCGATCGCGGGCAATGACGACGCGATCCGCTCGGTTGAGCTGATGGCCAAGTCGATCGCTGATGCGATCGTCGAGGCGCGCCGCGAGGCGCCGGTGCGCGAGGAGGTCGAGGAGGCCGAGTCGTACACCTACAGCTCGGACCGCGGCGCCGAGCCGGAAGGCGAGGGCGACAAGAAGCGCAAGAGACGGCCGCGCAGGCGACGGGCGAAGCCCGAGGCGATTGCCGCGCGACTCAAGACAGGCGGCGAAGACGGTGGCGGAACAGAGGAAGCCACCGAGACCGAGCAGGAAGGTTAACTTTCGCGCCGCCGGAGAATTTCCGGCGGCGTTTTAACGAGACAGGATCATGACTACTACAAAAGAGAAATTCACAGCGAAAGACGTTCAGACTCTGCGCCAGCGCACCGGCGCGGGTATGATGGAATCCAAGAAGGCGCTCGAGGAAAACAACGGCGACATGGACAAAGCCGCCGAGTACCTCCGCACGAAGGGTATATCGAAAGCCGAAAAGAGGGTCGGGAAGCAGACGAGCGAGGGCGTGATCGGCAGCTACATCCATCACAACGGCAAGGTCGGCGTGATGGTGGAAGTGAACTGCGAGACGGATTTCGTTGCCCGCACCGATGACTTCAAGCAGCTGGTGAAGTACATCGCCGAGCACATCGCCGCTGCCGCGCCGGTTGCGGTCGACAAGGACCAGGTACCGCCCGACAAGGTCGAGCGCGAGCGTCGAATCTTCGTCGAGCAGGTAAAGGAGAGTGGCAAGCCCGACCACCTGATCGAGAAGATCGTGTCCGGAAAGGTAGAGGCGTACTACAAGGACGTCGCCCTCGTCCACCAGGCGTGGGTCCGCGAGCCGAAGAAGTCTGTCGGCGAGCTGATCAAGGAAGCATCGGCGAAGCTCGGGGAGAACATTCAGGTTCGCCGATTCGTCCGGTTCCAGATGGGTGAGGAGTAGAGCAGCCTTTGGCTGACCTTAAGTACAAACGGGTTCTGCTCAAGCTGTCCGGCGAGGCTCTCGCCGGACAGAAGGGCGGTCCTTTCGATTTCACAATTCTCGAGCGGCTCGCCACTGAAGTCTCCGACATCGTCAAGATGGGAGCGGCCGTCGGTATGGTGATCGGTGGCGGCAACATTGTCCGTGGCGCTCAGCTCTCGAAGATGGGAATGGATCGCGTCGGCGCGGACTACATGGGCATGCTCGGCACCGTCATCAACGCGCTGGCGCTCCAGGATGTGCTGGAGAAGGCCCAGCTGGAGACGCGCGTCATGACGGCGATCGCAATGGAATCGATCGCCGAGCCGTTCATCAGACGCCGCGCGATGCGCCACTTCGAGAAGGGTCGCGTCGTGATCTTTGCCGCCGGAACGGGAAATCCGTATTTCTCCACGGATACAGCGGCCGCGCTGCGCGCCATCCAGATCCACGCCGATGTGATCATCAAGGCGACGAGCGTCGATGGCGTTTATTCGGCGGATCCGAAGCGCGACCCCGAAGCGAAGAGATACGAGTCGATCAGCTACCGCGATGTCATGATCAACGAGCTGGGAGTCATGGACCAGACGGCCATCACTCTCTGCAAGGAGAACAAGCTCCCGATCATCGTCCTGAACATTCACCGTCACGGAGAGGTTGCGAAGGCGCTGCTTGGTGAGCGCGTCGGAACGATCGTACAATGACGACAATTCCTCAGATCTCGAAGGACTGCCGGACCGCTATGGAGAAATCGTTCGAGGCATCGAAGCGCGAGCTTGCTTCGATCCGCACCGGAAAGGCGACGGCGAGCCTGCTCGACACGGTGCGTGTCGAAGCGTACGGGCAATCGATGCCGCTGAATCAGGTCGCGGGCGTGTCCGCTCCGGAGCCGCGCCTCCTCACGGTGACGCCGTGGGACAAGGGACTGATAACGGTGATCGAAAAGGCGTTGCGTGAGTCCGACCTCGGTCTCAACCCCCAGACACAGTCGGGCGTCATCCGCGTTCCCCTTCCATCGCTCAACGAACAGCGGCGAAAAGAGCTGGTGAAAGTCGTGCACAAGCTTGCGGAAGAAGCGCGAATCGCCATCAGGCACGCGAGGACTGCGGCGCGCGATCAGCTGAAGAAGCTCGAGAAGACTTCCGAAGACGATCAGAAGAAGGCGGAGAAAGAGCTTCAAAAGCTCCACGACGACTACATTGGCCGGATCGATGAGTTGTTGAAGGGGAAAGAAGCAGAAATCATGGAAGTTTAGCCCGTGTCGGAGCTGACACGGCGCATCATCTTCGCGGTGATCGCCGCTCCGGCCAGCGTCGGGGTCGTGTATTTGGGGGACTGGGCGCTCGCGATCGTTCTTTCGGTTCTCGCGGCGCTGGCCGCCTGGGAGTTCTTCCGCATGGCGCGAGAAACCGGAGCGCTACCCATCGAGCCCGCGGGAATAACACTCGCCGCGCTCCTTCCGATTGCCGTGCACGCGCAGCGGCTGGGCGTTTATTCGCTGTCCCTGACGGCGATCGTCGCGATGATCCTGGTGCTGTTTGCGAGCACCATCTGGCTCCGCGGCCCCACGGGCAGGCCGGCGTCGTCGGTCTCGATCACGACATTCGGCGTCTTCTACGCCGGCCTCTTCTCCTACATCTACGCGGTGCGCTACCACAACTACGCGGTGGGCGCGGCGGCAGGCACGGCGCTGGTATTCCTTCCGATCTTTCTGACGTGGTCCACCGACGTCGGTGCCTACGCGTTCGGCCGGCTGTTCGGCCGCAAAAAGCTCATTCCCGCGGTGAGCCCCGGCAAAACAGTCGAGGGTGCGGTCGGCGGGCTCGGGCTCACGATCGTGATCTGCCTGCTTTACGTGCGCTTCATTCTCATGCCCTACGCGCAGCTGGGTTTGACCATCCAGGGTGCGGTGTTGTTCGCTATCGTCGTCAGTGTCGCAGCGCAGACCGGCGATCTGGCGGAGTCGCTCCTCAAGCGCGAGGCGGGGGTCAAGGACAGCTCGCGAATCCTTCCTGGACACGGCGGGATACTTGATCGCTTCGACAGCCTCCTGTTCGTGATGCCGATCGCGTTCCTTTTGCTGGGCCGCCTGCTGCTGCCCATCCCGCAGTGACGCCTGTCGCCGCGCCCAAAGGGGTGGCGGTGCTGGGCTCTACCGGATCGATTGGAACTACGGCGTTGCGTGTGCTCGACCGGCAACGCCAGCGGTTCCGCGTTACGGCCCTCACGGCAAACAGTAACGGTGCGTTGCTCAGGGAACAGGCGCTCCTGTTCTCGCCGGCATTTGTCGGGATGGTCGAGTCGGGTGGAGATGTGGACGAAGCGTGGAAGAGCGGCACTGATGCCTTGATCGCCGCCGCGACGCGTGACGATGTCGACATCGTCCTCAACGCCATCGTCGGAGCCGCCGGGCTCGACGCTACGCTCGCCGCGCTCGAGTCCGGGAAGCGGGTCGCGCTCGCGAACAAGGAAACCCTCGTCATTGCGGGCGATCTCGTAAAAGCGGCCTGCGCGTCCGGATCCGGCGAAGTGGTTCCGGTCGACAGCGAGCACAGCGCGATTCTCCAGTGCATAACTGGACATCCGAGCTCGGAAGTGAAGCGGGTCGTGCTCACAGCGTCCGGTGGCCCGTTTCGGGATTGGAGTGCGGAGCGCCTCGGATCGGCTACGGTCGAGGATGCGCTTCGACATCCCACCTGGCGAATGGGCCGCAAGATCACGATCGACAGCGCCACCCTCGCCAACAAGGCACTCGAGGTCATCGAGGCGCATTTTCTGTTCGGCCTGCCTTATGACCGCATCGAGGTCGTCGTTCATCCGCAGAGCGTCGTGCATTCGTTCGTGGAATTCATCGACGGGAGCGTCGTCGCGCAGATGAGCGTTCCGACGATGGAGCTGCCGGTGTTGTATGCTCTGACGCACCCGGAACGTGTGGCTGACGATGGTGTTCCGGCGTTCGACCCAGTTAAACTTTCTCCCATGACCTTCGAGCCCGTAGATCACGATCGGTTCCCGGCGCTGCGCCTAGGAATCGCGGCCGGGGAAGCAGGCGGCGCCGCGCCCGCGGTGTTCAATGCCGCCAACGAGTGCGCCGTCGCCGCGTTCCTCGCGGGGAAGATCGCGTTCGCGGATATCCCGCGCGGAATTTCCTCCGCGCTGGGAAAGCTCAGCGGGATGCCTTCGGGCTCGCGCGAGCAGCTTCTCGCCGCTGATTCCGCTGCCCGCAGGCTGGTACAGGAGATGTTCAGGTGCTGAGCTGGCTTGCCCCGATAATCGTGTTCGGGCTCGTGGTGTTCGTGCATGAGCTTGGTCATTTCATCGCCGCCAAGCTCATGGGAGTGTACGCGCCGCGATTCTCGATTGGATTCGGACCATCGCTCCTCAAGAAGCGATTCGGCGAGACGGAATACGTTCTCGCCGCGCTGCCGCTCGGTGGATACGTACGGATGGCTTCGCGCGAGGACGAGGCGACCGCGTTTCTCGAGGGTGGCAGCGAGAACTCGGCAGTCACCCCGGGGACCGCCAAAGACGGGTTCGATCCGAACGCGATGATCCCATTCGGTCCAAAGCCGATTCCGGAATCTCGCTGGTTCGAATCCAAATCGCTCCCGGCCCGCCTCTTCATCATGCTGGCGGGCGTGACGATGAACGCGCTACTGGCCTATGTGATTTACCTCGGCCTGCTGCTTCGCTCCGGCATTCCGACGCCCGTTCCCGTCGCTGCGGTGGTCAACCCCGGCAAGCCGGCCGCGCTTGCGGGAATTCGGGCGGGCGACAGCATCGCGTTCCTGAACGGGCGACCGCTGGAGAGCTGGCAAACGCTTCTCGACAGCATCGGGGCGTCCCCGGGCAGACCACTACAGCTCGGAATCATCAGACAAAGGCAGCCGGTCACGGTTACGGTAACCCCCGCATCAGAGGTTGTCACCGATCCGGAGACGGGCGTCAAAGGCCCGCGCGGACGAATCGGGATGATCGCCAACGTAGCCTTTGCACCGATCTCCGTGCCGCAGGCATTCGTTGAGGCATGGCGGATTACAATCGACAACGGCGGCAAGATTTTCACGGCCCTTGGCTCCCTCGTCCGCGGTGTCGGACTCAAGGACCTCGGTGGGCCAATCGCGATCGCGCAGGTCTCCGTCCAGGCGGCGCAAGGCGGAATCGAGAGCTTGCTGCTCTTGGTCGCGCTCATCAGCATCAACGTCGCCGTCTTCAATCTTCTTCCGATTCCCATACTCGATGGAGGGCAGATCGTCCTCAACATCGCCGAGACGGTCAAGGGAAGCGCATTCAGCACGCGCACGCGAGAGAATATTCTCAAGGGCGGCCTCTTGATCATCGGGCTCCTTTTTGTAACGGTGATGTTCAACGACATCAGCCGGAACATGCAGAGCATCGTCAAGCTCGTCGGCCGCATCTTCGGCGGCTAGAACCAAACCAATTCCACCGCCGGACCGTAGTACTCGGTAACCGCTGAGAGGAATCTTCAGATGTCCGACTTCAAGCCAGCAGATCAACTGACCCGCCAGACCGACGCGCAGTACAATCCGGCGGTGTATCCGCTCGCGACGGAAACGAGCCGAGGGGGCGTCGTTTCATTTCTCAGCAGCAATGAGCGTGAGGGCCGGTGGGAGTTGCCCCGGCACTTTCGGGCGCTCGCTGTGCTTGGAAACGTCGAGCTCGATTTGCGCGACGCAGTGATTGGAATCGGAGTCTCGGTTATCGAGGCCGTGGCGGTGATGGGCAATATCGAGATCACCGTGCCGCCTGACGTCGCGGTGGAGAGTGACGGCGATTCTCTCCTTGGATCGTTCGTGGTCAAGTACAAGGGTCGTCTGACCGGTGCGGAAGCGACCGGCCTCAGAAGGTTGCGGATCACCGGAACCGCTTACGCCTCATCCGTCGAGATCTGTGTCAAAGGCCCCGACGAAGGCATGCTTAAGCGAATTCGAAAGATGAACTTGAGGCGGACATTGGCCTCGGGCGAATACTCGGAGTGAGCGTTAGCCAGCCGTAGCGTCAACTCCGCGCCGCTCAATGAATTGAATGGGACGGGCCACGCAGCTAAATTCCACAGCTATGGCTTTTCCCGGCCTGGCCGAGCGCGTGGCCGAAGTGCGAGCCAGAATTGACGCAGCAGTAGCGCGAGGCGGGCGCGGACAGCGGGTGACGCTCGTCGCGGTCACGAAGACTCACGGACCCGAAGCCGCGCGCGCGGCTTATGAAGCGGGACTGCACGACGTCGGCGAAAACAAGGTGCAGGAAGCGTTGAAGAAAATCGCCGCAGTCGATGTACCGGTGCGGTGGCATCTGATCGGTCATCTACAGCGGAACAAGATCAAGGCGTTGGAGCAGTTCGTGTTGTTGCACTCGCTCGACAGCGCCCGGCTCGCCGATGCAGTATGCGAGTTTGGCATCGCGCGGGGGCGGGCGGTGGACGCGTTGGTCGAGCTGAATCTGTCGGGAGAGAACTCGAAGGGCGGTTTCACTCTCTCGGAACTGCTGCCGGAAGCCGAGCGCCTTGCCTCGCTTTCCGGCATTCGCATTCGGGGAGTGATGACAATGGCTAGGTTTACGGCTACGGAGTCTGAGCTACATCGCACGTTCGCGGAGGGCCGCGCCGCCCGCGATGTCTTGGCCGAAGCGGGTCACCCCGCCGAGGAGCTGTCGATGGGGATGTCGAGCGACTACGAGATCGCGGTGGAAGAAGGCGCGACAATGGTGCGGCTTGGAACCACCCTCTTTGGAGCGAGGGCTAAATGATAGACGAAGCGTTTCATCTTACACCGCTGGATGTGCGCCGCTACGACTTCGGTCGAGCGCTGCGCGGCTACAATCCTGCTCGCGTTGATCAGTTCAGGGATCAGGTCGCTGAGGAGATGGAGCGGCTCACGCGCATCAACCAGGATCTGGACTCCAAGGCGCGCAGCTTTCACGAGCAGCTCCGCGCGTTCCGTGAGCGTGACAAGGCGCTCAACGACGCCCTCGTCTCCGCGCAGCAGCTTCGTGGCGAGGTGAGAGAGCAGGCCGAGCGCGAAGCTCAGCTGATTCTCCGCGAGGCACAGGCGGAGGGCGAGCGCATCATAGAAACCGCGAGGGCGGATGTGCGCCGCATGGAGGAGGAGCTCGACAATCTCGACCGGTCGCGCCGCACCTATCTGGCTCAGATGCGGACTCTGATTGCGCGGCAGTTGTCTGAGGTCGAGGCGTCCGATTCGCAGGTCGTTGCCAGCACACTGAGGGGCGCCGGCTCCAATTCCTCCGGATCTGGTAAAGGATGACCGCAGTCCGCCCCGTGTCGGTAGCGGGGGGAGACGAGAAGGGCAGACGGTTCCGCCTGCTTCCGACCGATCGCTCGCCCGACGAACTCGAGAAGGAAATGCTATCCCTCTGGAAAGAGGAAAAGCTTTTCGAGCAGACTCTCGCGCAGGCTGAAGGCAAGCCGGAGTTCGTCTTCTTCGAGGGGCCTCCTACCGCCAACGGCCGCCCCGGCATCCACCACGTATTCTCTCGCACCGTAAAGGATCTCTTCTGCCGGTACCGGGCGATGAGTGGCTTTCACGTCGCGCGGAAGGCGGGATGGGACACCCACGGGCTTCCGGTCGAGATCGAGGTGGAGAAGCGGATCGAGACCGAGTTCGGCGTCCGCACCGCCAAGCAGCAGATCGAGACGATCGGCGTGGAGCGCTTCAACGCGATGTGTCGCGAGAGCGTCTGGCGCTACCGCACGGACTGGGAGGAGCTGAGCGAACGGATCGCCTTCTGGCTCGATTACAGCGATCCGTATGTCACCTATTCCAACGACTACATCGAGAGCGTATGGTGGGCTCTCGCGACGCTGTTCCGTCGCGGCCGGCTCTATCGCGGTCACAAGGTGCTGCCGTACTGCGCGCGCTGCGGAACGACGCTTTCCAGCCACGAGGTAGCACAGGGCTACAAGGATGTGAAGGATCCGAGCGCGTACGTGGCGCTCGATCTCGTCGACGCGAAATCCAGCGGAGAGCGTCGGCGGATTCTCGTCTGGACGACCACTCCGTGGACACTGGTTTCGAACGTTGCGCTCGCTGTCAGCCCTGCGCTCCAATACGTCGAGCTGCGGAAGAAAAAGTCGGAGTCGAAGGAGACGATAATTCTCGCGCTCTCCCGCGCGCCGGCGGTGCTGGGCGACGACTTCTCCGGCCGCTGGGACACGGTCGCGACCTTCCCGGGGAGCGAGCTGGTCGGCGGTCGTTACAAGAGGCCGCTCGACTGGGTCGAGTATACCGAAGGCGAGCACGAGATCATCATCGGTGAGGATTTCGTTTCGGCTGAGGAAGGCACGGGCGTCGTCCACATGGCGCCCGCGTTCGGCGCCGACGACTATGCGGCCGGCAAGCGCAACGGACTCGCCTTCCTCCAGCCCGTGAATCTCCGCGGAGAGTTTCCGGCCGAGATGCCGCTCGTCGGTGGGAAATTCGTGAAGGATGCTGATCCGATCATCATCGAGGAGCTGAAGCGCCGTGGCGTGCTCTGGAAGTCAACGCTTCACGAGCACGCGTACCCTCACTGCTGGCGCTGCGAGACGCCGCTGCTCTATTACGCGCGGACGTCGTGGTTCGTGCGCACGACCGATTTCAAGGACGCGATGCTCGTCCGCAACTCGCGGGTCGACTGGCATCCGAGCGAGATGGGCTCGGGTCGCTTCGGCGAGTGGCTCACCAACAACATCGACTGGGCGGTCTCACGCGATCGGTACTGGGGCACGCCTCTTCCGATCTGGGTGTGCGATCGGGACGACACCCACGCCGAGGCGATCGGGGGCTACGCGGAGCTGGCGGAACGGTCGGGCGTTGCGCCAGGTGAAGGCTTCGATCCGCACAAGCCCTTCATCGACAGCTACAGCTGGCCGTGCAAGTGTGGCGGAACGATGAAGCGGACGCCGGAAGTCATCGACGCCTGGTTCGATTCGGGGTCGATGCCGTTCGCGCAATGGCACTTCCCGTTCGAGAATCGGGAGAAGTTCGAGCGTTATTATCCGGCCGATTTCATCGCCGAAGGAATCGATCAGACGCGCGGCTGGTTTTATTCGCTGCTCGCGATCGCAACCGGACTCGGTGATGCGCTGCCCGGCAATCTTCTGGCGCACGAGTCACACACTCCGGTGGTGGGTGACACGGCGCCCTATCGCGCGGTCGTCGTCAACGATCTCGTGCTCGACGCGTCAGGCCAGAAGATGTCGAAGCGGCTCGGCAACATGATCGATCCGGGGACGGTGATCCCGCGTTACGGCGCGGATGCGGTGCGCCTGTTCCTCACAACGTCGAGCCAGATCTGGACGCCCCGCCGCTTCGACGAAGCGGGAATCCGCGACACTGCCGGCCGTTTTCTCCTCACGTTCAAGAACGTCTATACCGGAATTTTTGCGGAGTACGCGAATTTTGGCTGGGCGCCATCGGACAGGGATCCATCTCCCGAGAATCGCCCGCTGATCGACCGGTGGGTTCTCTCGCGTCTCGCCAGCGTCGAGCGCGAAGCCGATGAGTTCCTCGGGCGTTATGAAGCAACCAACGCCGCCAAGGCCGTGATGACGTTCTTCGACGAGGACGTCTCCAAGTGGTACGTGCGTCAGAGCCGTCATCGGTTTTACGAGGTCGAGGGAGAAGACAATCGCGCTGCCTTCGCGACGCTGCACGAGATCCTTGCCGTCACGTGCAGGCTACTGGCGCCCTTCGCCCCGTTCATCACCGACTGGGTGCACCGTGAGCTGACGCGGGGATCCGTACACCTGGCCCCCTTCGTCCGCGACCGGGTGGACGCGGTCGACGTCGATGTCGAGCGTGCGATGGGACACATGCGGACCCTTGCCACCCTTGCCCGGGCGGCTCGCGAAGAAGCCGGCGTCAAAGTGCGTCAACCGCTCGCGCGCATGGTCTGCGTCGTGCCTATCCCGGCGGCGGCGGCGAGCGGGGCAGGGGCCCGGGCGGTGATGATGCTGGAGGAGCTGAGCCCGCTCCTGGCTGCCGAACTCAACATTAAGAAGATCGAGTTCATCTCGAGCGCCGACGATCTAGTAACTTTAAAAGCTCGGCCGAATTTTCGTTCGCTGGGTAAGAAGTTTGGCAAGAACACCCCGCTCGCCAGCGAAGCAGTTCAGGCGCTGAGCAGTGAGGCACTGAGGGCTTTCGAGTCTGGTGAGCCGCTGTACGTATCGGTCGGGAACGAGTCGCGTGAGCTGAGCGCCGAGGACCTGACCGTCGTGAAACGCGCGTCGGGTGAGCTGGTGGTGAAGGAGGAGGGCGGGTATTTTGCCGCGCTCGATCCGGTGGTGACGCGCGAGCTGAGGCTGGAAGGACTCGCGCGCGAGCTTGTCAGCCGCGTTCAGCGGTTGAGGAAGGAATCTGGTTTCGCGGTAAGCGATCGTGTCACGCTCGCCGTGGGAGGTCCGACGGAGATTCAGGAATCTGTCAAGGCATTTCAGAAGTGGATCGCTGACGAGGTACTCGCTCGCCGAGTGACTGTGGGTGAGCGATTGGAAGGCACACACGCGACGCAAACGTTCGACCTTGATGGGCAGAGCGTTGAAGTCGCCTTGGAGAGGGTTGATTAGAGATGGCAACTGCAGCTAGCAGCAAAAAACCGAAGTCCATGACGAAAAAGAACCTGCAGCATTTTGAGAAGCGCCTGATGGAAGAGCGGAAGCGCGTTCTCAAGGAGCTGGGGCATTACGACGAGACTTTCGGGTCGACCCCGCAGGGTGCGGACGGCGATCTGAGCGCATACTCCTTCCACATGGCGGATCAGGGCACGGACGCGATGGAGCGCGAGAAAGCGTTTCTGTTCGCGAGCCAGGAAGGCCGGTTTCTCTGGCACATCGACGAAGCGCTGCGCCGGCTTTATCGCAATCCGGAACAGTTCGGCAAGTGCCACAACTGCGGGCGAGAGATCAGCTTCGAGCGTCTCGACGCGCTGCCGCACGCGAGATACTGCATCGAGTGCAAACAGCGCGAAGAAGATGGAAAGCGCCAGGCCTAATCCGCCCCTCTTCTGGGGCACTCTGATCACGATCGTCGCGTTCGACCTGGCGACGAAGCTGATCGCCGTGGCGACATTGTCCCCGCAGCACATCCCGCACGAGGTGCTGGGTAATCAGCTCCGGCTCACGCTGGTTTACAATCCCGGCGCGGCGTTCGGACTGAACCTTGGCATCTACTCGCGTTGGATCTTCATGGCGCTCACGGCCGGGGCGCTGGTGATCCTCGGACGCCTGTACCAGGCCACGCGTCAGGGCGATTTTGTCCGCACCATGGCACTCGGCCTCGTTTGCGGGGGCGCCGTCGGCAACCTCATCGACCGGATCCGGTCGCCAGCGGGCGTCGTGGACTTCATCGATGTCGGCGTGGGTGATCTCCGTTGGCCGACCTTCAACGTTGCAGACATGGCGGTGAGCATCGGCGCCTTCCTCCTGGCGTGGGTTCTCTGGGGAGAGGAGCGATCTCCCGCGCCCGTGGTTGCGGCCGCCCCTGTGTCGGATACGCAGACGGAGATCTAGCCTGAGCGACTCCAGAGATTTTCCCGTCGAGGCGGACAGCGATGTCCGCCTCGATCTCTTTATTGCCCATCGCGCCGAGCTTTCACGCACCCAGGCGGCGACGCTGATCGCACAAGGGCATGTGCTGGTCAACGGGCGGCGCGAAAAAGCCAGCTACCGCCCCGAAGCGGGCGAGATGGTACGGGTCGAGATCCCGAGGATCGAAAAAAGGACGGTATCCGGAGAGGACATCCCGATCAGCGTGGTCTATGAAGACGAATCGCTGTTGGTGGTGGACAAGCCTTCGGGGATGGTTGTGCACCCCGCCCCCGGGAACTGGAGCGGGACGCTGGTAAACGCGCTTCTGGGCCGCGGCGGCGGCCTCTCCACCGAGGGAGAGCCGGAGAGGGCCGGGATGGTCCATCGTCTGGACAAGGAGACCTCAGGCCTGCTGGTCGTCGCCAAAACCGACCGGGCGCACCGCATCCTGAGCGCGGCAATAGCCGCCCGGCGCGTCGTCCGGCGGTATGCCGTCATGACGTGGGGTCATCTCACCAGCGATAACCTTACGATCGACAAGCCGATAGCCCGTGATCCACGAGACCGGAAGCGCATGGCAGTCGTCAATAAAGGTCGGCCGGCCAAGACCGACCTCATACGCCTTGCCCGGTTCGACGCGGGGGACCTTCTTCGTGCGCATCTCCATTCTGGACGGACTCACCAAATCCGCGTTCATCTCGCGTCTATCGGCCATCCTGTCATGGGCGACGACGTGTATGGAGGGGGCGGAGGACGTCGTGTGGCCGGACTTCCTCCCAAGCGGCATTTCCTCCACGCGGCCTGGCTCGCGTTCAACCACCCAATGACGGGCAAGCCGCTCGACTTCCGCTCGCCGCTTCCGGAGGACCTCCGACACTCTCTCTCCGTCATCGCGGGGGAGCACCCGCTGCCAGCGGGTGTTGACCCTCTGACAGCGTTCCGTTTCTATGAGTGAAGCTATCGCCCTCCCACCCGAGCAGGTTGCTGAAGAAGGACCCCAAGTCCCTACTCGGCGAGTGCTCGTGTTCGAGGTTGGCGGCAGTCCTTTCGCCTGCGAGATGGAGTCTTTCCGGGAGATCGTCACGCCCCATCCGATGACGAGACTGCCGGGCGCTCCGACCACCGTTTGCGGGCTGATCAATCTGCGAGGAACCATCGTCACGGTGATCGATGGCGGAATTGCTCTGGGAAAGCAGGGCTACGCCCGGACGCGGGGGCTGATCCTGCTGGCGGATTATCTCGAGCGGTGGATCGGTATCGGGGTGGACGACGTGCGCGACATTCAGGATGTGCCAATCGATCGATTTTCCGCGGCGGACGCCGCGGAAGCGTCGCAGACGGCGATCATTGGCGCGGTGGAGATCGAGGGGCAACGCGTTCTGGTGCTCGACATCAATGCGGTAATCGAGCAAGTCATCGGACAAGGGAGGTAAGGTGAGCAGCAGCACTGTTCTGGTTTGCGACGACGCCGTGTTCATGCGGACAATGGTTGGCGACATCCTTTCCCAGGCTGGATTTACCGTCGTCGGCGAAGCCGAGAACGGAAAACAGGCCGTGGAGAAGTACCAGCAGCTGAAGCCGGATCTGGTGACGATGGACATCATCATGCCGGAGATGGGGGGCATAGAGGCGGTCAAGAAGATCACGCAGATGGATCCCGGGGCCCGGATCCTCATGTGCAGCGCCATGGGGCAGCAGGCGCTCGTGCAGGAAGCGCTTCAGGCGGGTGCGCGCGACTTCGTCGTCAAGCCGTTCCAACCGAGCCGAGTTCTCGAGGCAGTCCAGCGGGTGCTCGCCTAAGTGGATACAGGACGGTACGCGAAGCTCTTTCTCTCCGAGAGTCGCGAGTATCTCTCGGAGATCAACACCGCCCTCCTCGAGCTGGAGCGCGGCGGGAGTGATGCTGCCGTAGCGCGGCTCTTTCGCGCGGTCCACACGATGAAAGGGATGGGCGGCGCGATGGGGTACACTTCGGTCAGCGAGGTCTCCCACGAGCTCGAGACTCTTCTCGACAAGCTCAGAAGCGGGAGCATCGTGGTCACGCCTGCCGTCATGGATGCTCTCTTTGCGGGTGCCGACGCTCTCGAGCAGGCGGTCGATCTGGTTACTGCACCAATTCCGCAGCAGCTCGAGGTGAAGGACATCATCACCCGCATTCGGAAGGCGGGCGAACAGTCATCGCAGACATTTACCGCCGAATTTGCGATACCGAAGAGGGACAAGAGCGAGTCGTCTGCTCCGGCGCAGAAGCCGGCGCGGCACATCCGCATCGACTCGCGACGTCTCGACACGCTCATGAACGTTGCGGGAGAGCTTGTCATCGCGCGCGACCGCATCGCCCAGATCTCTGATCGCCTTGGCGACGAGGAGCTTGTAGAAGCGATACGACACGCTTCCCAGATCGTGGCCACGCTGCAGAACGAGATCATGACCACCCGGATGGTACCGGTGTGGCAGGTATTCGAGCGGTTCCCGCGAGTGGTGCGTGACACCGCCCGTTCGCTGGGGAAAGAGGTTGAGTTCAAGATCGAAGGGAAGGAGATCGAGCTCGATCGCTCGATGCTCGACGAGATGGGCGAGCCGGTGCTCCATCTGCTGAGAAACTCCCTCGATCATGGGATCGAGCTGCCCGGCGATCGCGTGAAAGCCGGCAAGCCCCGGGTCGCGACGCTGATCCTGACGGCGGAGCGCGATCGCGCGACCGTCCTGATCCGCGTCACCGACGACGGTCGCGGGATCGATCAGGCTCGGGTGCTGCCGCGCGCCAAGCAGCTGGGGATCGTCGAGGACACGACCCAGAAGCTCTCGGAACAGGAGCTGGTCGCGATCATCTCGCGCCCCGGGTTCTCTACGGCGGACAAGATTACCGACATCTCCGGCCGAGGAGTCGGGTTCGACATCGTCGCCAACAAGGTGCGCACGCTCGGCGGCTCGCTGGAGGTCCACACCGATGCGGGGCTCGGTACGAGCGTGAGCATGCGTCTCCCGCTGACGCTCGCGATCTCGCGCGCTTTGCTCGCCCGCGTCGAGAACGAGATCTACGCGATCCCGCTGACGCACGTGCTGGAGACTTTTGCTCTATCACAGCCGATGCTGCTCGAGGTGAAGGGCAAGGAAGTCGTCGCGATTCGAGACGACGTCTTCCCGGCAATCAGACTGCGAGAGCGCGTCGGGCTCCCCGCGGCCACGGCCTCGGGCGGACAGATAGTGCTCATTGAGCTGGCGGAGCGCCGCGCGGCGCTCATTGTCGACGAGTTCGTCGGCCAGCAGGAAATCGTCATGAAACAGTTCGACGGTGTCAACGGCAGCAGAACACTCTTCAGCGGCGCCACGATTCTTGGCGACGGTGCCCCTGCGCTCATTATCGACGCTTCCACACTCCTCTGACATGACTACTCCCCGCGACACATCTTCAGGTTTCGCCGGCACCATGCTCCTGAGCACCGCGCGCCTCGACGCGCTGCGCGAAGTCGCGAACATCGGCGCTGGCCACGCTGCGACAGCCCTTTCCACGCTCACCGGCACGCGCATCATGATCAGCGTGCCCATGGTCAACATCGTCCCGCCGGGCGACTTCGTTCCCGAGATCGCACCCGACGTGGAGGTAGTGGCGGTGCACATGGAAATGAGCGGCGACATCAGTGGCCGGACGATCTTTCTGCTCGCGCTGCCAGCGGCACTTCGGCTTGCCGAGCGCATGCTGCGCCGCGGTCGCGGCACGTCGACCAACCTTGGCAAGCTCGAGCAATCGGCTCTGAACGAGGCAGGGAATATTCTGGCCGGTGCGTATCTCACCGCGCTCAGCGAGTTCCTCGACATGAGACTCATGCTGTCGCCGCCGTCACTCAAGACCGGAGCGACCGCGGAGGCGCTCGATGCGCTCGGCGACCACGCGCCGCGTGCCGAGTCCCCGATTCTCTGTGTGGAAACGGAGTTTTTCCTCGAGGATCCGGCGGAGAGCCTGCACGGTTTCTTCCTGCTCGTTCCCGACCCCAACGCATTCGACGCCATCTTCCGCGCCGTGCGTGTAGACTGACACAATGAGCCCAGCGGCAACTGCCCGCGCACCGGCAGCCGCGCATGGCGGTGAGATCGACATCCTCAGGTCATTCGCTCGCCGAATCGATCCGTCCGATGCCGGCGCGTACAACAACCTCGGGGTCCTCTACTTCCGGAAGGGGCTCACCGACGAGGCGATAGTCGCGTTCGCGCGCGCCCTGGCGCTCGACGAACGCATGGGTGTCGCGCGCAGAAATCTGGAGATTGCATACGGCGAGAGTGGGATCGTCGAGCGGCAACTTCACGCCCTCGAGGAGCGACTTCGCTCTAACCCGCAGGATCTCGAGGCTCTGGTGCAGAGCGGGATCGCCGAAAAGACGGCAGGCCGCCTCGAGCGCGCCCACGCTCTGTTTCAGCGCGCGATCGAGCTCGACGCCAACAGCTCGGTGCTCCATTTCCTCCTGGCCGAGACGCTCTACAATCGCGGCCTGCACGAGGACGCGATGCGCTCCGTCCGACGCTCGATCGAGCTGAGCCCCGACAACCCGGACGCGCTTTACCTGATCGGGTTCATTCTCGGTGATCTCGGGCGCCTCGAGGAGGCGGCGGAGGCGAACCGGCGCGCGGTGATGCTCAATCCCACGCTCGTTCGCGCTCAGGCGAACCTGTCGCTCGAGACGTACCGCCACGAGATGACGCCGAGCCACCAGCAGAAGACTCCCGCCGGTGCGCACATCACGCTCGGTCGCGCGCTCCGGCAGAAGGGCTATTTCCAGGAAGCGCTGCGCGAGTACGAGAAAGCGATCGAGGGCGGCGAAGCAAACGCCGAAGTGCTTCACGCCATGCTCGAGCTATACCTTCTCCAGCGCGACACGGGCGCCGCCATTGCGACCGCCGATCGGTTCGCGCGGGAATTCTCGCCGACCGCCAAGACGTGGAATGGACGCGGCGTCGCGCTGCAGCTCGAAGGTCGTCACGCCGAGGCGGAGGATAGCTACACGAAGGCGCTGGAGATCGACAACAGTTACCCGTTCGCGCACAACAACCTCGGCGTGCTGTTATGGCACAAGAGCGACACGAAGGGCGCGATCAATTCGTTCAGGCGTGCGCTGCAGGCGCCGACTCCGCCGGTGGAAGCCCGCCTCAACCTCGCGCTCGGGTTGTTCAGGAGAAAGCTCACCGAGCTGGCCCTCGAGGCGTACCGTCAGGTTCTCAGCGCCGCGCCCGAGCACCCGGTAGCCTGGAATGGCGTCGGCTTGATACTTGTAGAGCTCGGCAAGTATGCGGACGCTCGAAACGCGTTCGCCCGGGCGATTCAGGCGAACCCCGATTTCGCCGAGGCCCATTACAATCTGAGCTTCACGCTCTCGAATCTTGGCGATTTCAGCAGTGCGCTGCGCGAAACGAAGCGCGCGCTCTCGCTCGATCCGATGTACACGCCGCAGAAGCTCGAGCTGGCGATCGAGCTTCCGCACGAGGAGATCAGGCTGACCGTCGCCCCTCCGATCACGGAGACCGACGAAGCAGTCGAGCGAGTCGAGGATTTCCATTTCGACCCGGCCATCATCGAGGCGCTATTCGCCGCCAAGCCTGTCCGCGCAGACCCGTCCGCGGAAGATCCGATGGCAGGCTTCGCGCTCGCCCGGGATTTCATCACCAAGGGGCTCTACGACCGCGCGCAGGCCGAGATCGCGCGGGTTC
>JANMMF010000294.1:0-2613 GCA_031372985.1 Gemmatimonadota bacterium | reverse complement strand
GCGCACGATCGACTCGTTGATGACGCGCGCCGCCACCTCGCTCTTCTCCCAGCCGATGATCTCTACGCGCCGCCCCTCGAGATCCTTGTAGATATGGAAGAAGTGCTCCACTTCCTTCAAATAATGTTGCGAAAGATCGGCGATGTCGAAGTACTCGTGGTAATACGGGTCGTGACAGGGCACCGCCAGAATCTTGTCGTCGGGCTCGCCGCGGTCGAGCATCTTGAGCACGCCGAGCGGACGGCAGTCGATCTGGCATCCCGGAAAAGTCGGCTCGTTGATGCGGACGAGAATGTCCAGCGGATCCCCGTCTTCGTGCAGTGTGCGAGGGATGAACCCGTAGTCGCCGGGATAGTGCATTGAGGAATACAGAACACGATCGAGTCGGATCAGCCCCGATCGCTTGTCCAGCTCGTACTTGTTGCGGCTGCCGCTGGGTATCTCGATGAGCGCCGTCACCTGCTCGGGAGGATGAATGCCCGCCGGCAGGTCGTGCCATGGGTTGATCACGTCGTGACTCGGTCCATGGTTCCCTTGTAGCTCATTGGCTCTTCATCGACCCCGAAGTTCCGCTCCGCGAGCTCCGCCACTCGCTGCATCTGCGCGGACGACAGATCGGGCTTGTCGGAAGCCTCGGCGAATTCCCGGAGCTGCTCCATGTCGTAGATGTTGGGCAGTGTCGTGACGACGCGCGGCTCGGCCAGGAGCCACTTGAGCGCCGCCTGGCCAAGTGTCATTTGCGTCGTGAGAAAGTCGAGCGTGCGCACCTTCTTGAGTCCGTTCGTGAGCCAGGACCGCGGGCGGTGCCGGCGGTGGTCGTTCGCCGGAAACACCGTGTCCTCGCTGTACTTCCCCTCGAGCATGCCCGAGGCGTGCGTCACCCGGATGTTGAAGCAGCAATTGGGCGCGAGCTCTCCGGCGGCATTGATCATCGCCGTGCCGGGGTGCTGCTCGAGCACGTTCCAGATCATCTGGATGGTCCCGATGTCGCTCTCGCGCTCGCACAGCTCCACGGCCTCGTACAGCCAGCCGATGGCGGGGCCGAACGCCGCTCCCCACGACCGGATCAATCCTTCCTCCTGCATCTCGCGCAAACCCTGCCAGATCGCCGGGTCGCGCACGTGATCCATCTTGATGTTGTGGAGCTGCAGGACGTCGATGTGGTCGGTCTCGAGCCGCTCGAGGCATTTGTCGAGCGCGAAGCGCATATAGTCGCGGTCGAATTTCTGGGGCAGCTCGCTCTGCCCACGCCGCGCCGACTGCGCGGCCGGATCGTAGACGTCGTAACCGATCTTGGTAGCGTAGACAACCTGGTCGCGCTTGCCGCGAAACGCCTGCGCGAGCTGGCGCTCCCCGCGGCCATTTCCGTAGGTGTCAGCCGTGTCGAAGAAGGTGACCCCGTATTCAGAGTTTGCGACGCGGAGCATTTCCACGGCTTCGTCGTCCGTTTTCTCGCCCCACCAGCCCGTCGAGAGCGTCCAGGTGCCGAAGCCGACCTCGCTGACTTTGATGTCGGTGCCGGGAAACAGCCTATAGCGCATTTTTCGGGTGTGTCATAGTTGGAGCGTACAAATTAACGACAGTTTCTACTTTAGTCTCGCCGCCGCCTCAGTCGCGAAGTACGTGACGATGAAATCCGCCCCCGCCCGCCGGATCCCGAGCAGCGACTCCATCATCACGCGGTCCCTGTCGATCCAGCCGCGATCCGCCGCGGCGCAGATCATCGCGTACTCTCCGCTCACCTGGTACGCCGCGACGGGGTACCCTGTCTGCGCCTTCACTCGCGCGACGATATCCAAATAAGGACCGGCCGGCTTCACCATCACCGCATCCGCGCCCTCCTCGATGTCGGAGAGCACCTCACGCATCGCCTCCTTGGCGTTGCCCGGATCCATCTGGTAGCCACGGCGATCACCCGACTGTGGAGCGGACTCAGCCGCCTCCCGGAATGGGCCGTAGTAAGCCGAGGCATACTTGGCGGCGTAGCTGAGGATCGAGATACCAGAAAAACCGTCGTCATCTAGCGCGGATCTGATCGCCTGCACCCGTCCATCCATCATGTCACTCGGGGCGACGATGTCTGCTCCGGCGCGGGCGTGGGAGAGCGCGGCACGCGAGAGCAGCTCGAGCGTGGCGTCATTGTCCACGTCGCCGTCCTTGAGCACGCCGCAATGGCCGTGATCAGTGTACTCGCACATGCAGACATCGGTGATCACGACCAGGTCGGGAATTTCCTTCTTGAGCGCGCGGACACCCGACTGGACCGCACCCTTGTCGTCCCACGCCGAAGAACCTGTCGCATCCTTGGTCTCGGGAACTCCAAAAAGAATTATCCCTCCCACCCCAGCCCTTGCCGCCGCCTCGGCGTCGCGCAGCATTTCATCGACGGAAGTCTGATTAACCCCGGGCATAGAACTAACCGCGCGGCGAAGCTTCGTGCCATCGCGGACGAACACGGGCAGCACGAGCTGGGCGGGCGCGAGATGCGTCTCGCGGACGAGGTTCCGGAGTGCGGCGGTGCGCCGCAGCCGACGCGGTCGATATTGCGGAAAGCTGGACACTCTTACTCTGGTTGGGGAGCCGGAAGCCTGGACAGTTGCCGGAGCTCCACGA
>JANMMF010000281.1:0-9813 GCA_031372985.1 Gemmatimonadota bacterium | reverse complement strand
CTACAAGTACCCGACGCTCGAGTTCCGGAACTGCGACGTCTGCACGCGCGTGGACGAAGCGGTCTGCGTTGCCGCGATTCTGCAGGCGGTCGTGGCAAAGATCTGGAAATTGAGACGCGACAATCTGGCCTTCCGGGTGTATCGCTCGGAGCTGATAGAGGAGAACAAATGGCGAGCAGTCCGTTGGGGACTGAAGGGCAAGCTCATAGATTTCGGTAAGAAGCAGGAGCTCCCGGCTCCGGTGCTCATCAAAGAGCTGATCGAATGGTTCCTGGGCGACGTGATGGATGAACTGGGAACGCGGAAGGAGATCGAGTACGCGTACCGCATCATTGAAGAAGGGTCGAGCGCCGACCGGCAGCTCGCGAAGTTCAAACAGACAGGAGACTTGAAGAGTGTCGTGGAGCAGATCATTGCAGAAACCACCGAGGGAGTCATGACGCCGGCAACGGACGCCAAATGATGGCCGTAGCCCGGCCCGTCATCGGCGTTACGACTCAAACGCTCGAGGAGATACCGGACCAGCTGCCGCGCTGCTGGATCATGAGCCAGCGGTACGTGAGTGCGCTCACCGCATCTGGCGCGGTCCCGTGGATCGTGCCGCTCATCGACGACCAGGAAACGCTGCGGGCGATTTACGACCGGCTCGACGGCATCTTTCTGCCGGGAGGCGTAGACATCGATCCCGTCTCCTACAAGGAGAATCCGACGAGCGCCTGCGGTCGCGTCGATCCTGACCGCGACCGGACGGAGATCATGCTCGTGGATTGGGCGATCAAGGACCGGAAGCCGATCCTCGCCGTGTGCCGCGGCGCGCAGCTGTTGAGCGTCGCTGCCGGCGGAACTCTATACCAGGATCTGGACGCGGAGTATCCGGGTGCGATCAAGCACGACTATTTCCCCAAGGCGGGCGTGCACGCGCGGCAGGACCTCGTGCATCCTGTCGAGGTCGTCGCCGACACCCGGTTGAGTCGCGTGCTCGGGACGAATACGCTCCTCGTGAACAGCATGCACCACCAGGGCATCAAGCGTCTCGCGCCGAACCTGGTCGCGAATGCGTTCGCGCCCGACGGCCTGATCGAGGGCGTCGAGTCCATCGATGGTGATTTCGTCCTCGGCGTGCAGTGGCATCCTGAGGATCTCGCGGACTCGGAGCCGATGATGCGAAGACTCTTCGACGCGTTCATCGAGGCGGCGGCTGGGTGGCGGCGCGGATTGCGGCCAAAGCGGGCGGCGGCGGCAGCCAGCGGTTCGTGAGGCACCACCGTCTCTACGCGTCAAGGATTACCGGCGGCAGGAGGTCCACTTGAGATTCGTGGACGACCGGCTTCCGCGTCGTCTCGACGGCTGGCGAAGCCCAAGACTGGGGCTGGAGATGCCGATCGTTACCTACGGGACCCGGGGCCGACCCTTCCTGCTCTTTCCCACCGCGGCGGCCGACTATCTCGAGAACGAGCGCTTCTACCTCGTGAAGGCGGTCGAGCCCGCGATCATGGTGGGCCGGATCAGGCTCTTCTCCATCGACAGCATCAACAAGCACGCGTGGATGGACCGCTCCCTCCCCACGCGTGAACAGGCACGTAGGCAGGCGCTCTATTCCGGTTACGTGGAGGAGGAGGTCGTCCCCTACATCCGCTCGGCGGTCGGCAACAGGTCCGAGAGAATCGCGACGACTGGTGCCAGCTTCGGCGCCTTTCACGCGGCGAATGCATTTTTCCGGCGCCCGGATCTGTTCGACACGCTGATCGGCATGAGCGGATTCTACGATCTCGGGCCCTCGTATCTGCGCGGCTACTCGGACGAGAATTGCTTCTTCAACAACCCCGCCTGGTACGTGCCCGGGCTAACGGGTGGGCCGCTCGACACGCTCCAACATCACAGCCGCATCGTGATCGCGACGGGTCAGGGTGCCTATGAAGCGCCGGATGCGTCCCGGAATTTCTCCGAGATCCTGCATCGGAAGGCAATACCACATTGGCTCGATCTCTGGGGCCACGATGTAAATCACGACTGGCCGTGGTGGCGGAAAATGCTTCCGCATTTCATCGACAAGCTCGGCTACTAGCAGACTGATGCCGACCGCAGTGTTCGTGGCTCCCATTCTGTCCGAGAATGCGTCGCGCATGATCGAGGCAATAGCGAGTCTGCCCGGTGTCCGGCTCGGCGTGATCACGCAGGACCCGGCAGAAAAGCTGTCGCCGGAACTCTTGGCGAAGGGCGCGTCCCACTGGCGCGTGGACGACGTGCTCGATGCCTGGCAGCTCTCGTGGGCGGCGGAAGAATTGACGAAACGCCTGGGTCCTATCGACCGTCTCTTCGGCGCCTACGAACAGCTCCAGGTTCCACTGGCCGAGGTTCGCGAGAAGATGGGCATCAGCGGGATGGGCCCGGCGGTGGCGCGGCGCTTCCGCGACAAATCCGAAATGAAAGATGCGTTGCGGGCGGCGGGTCTGCCGTGCGCAAAGCACGCTCTCGTCGAAAGCGCCCGCGAGGCTGTAGCGTTCGCGCGAAAGGTCGGCTTCCCCGTCGTTATCAAACCGCCTGCCGGGGCCGGCGCGATCGCGACGTTCCGCGCCGACGACGAGGCATCACTGCGCGAGGCAATCGCGAAGGCGCCTCCGCGTGCGGGTCACGCGGCCCTCGTGGAGGAGTTCATCACCGGCGACGAGTACTCGCTGGAGACGATCTCCATCGGCGGGCGCGCGGTGTGGCATTCCCTCACGCACTATTACCCGACCCCTCTCGAGGTTCTGCGCAATCCGTGGATTCAGTGGTGCGTGCTGTGCCCCCGGGAAGTGGACGACGCGCGATACGACGACATTCGGCAGGCCGGCTCGCGCGCACTCGAGGTCCTCGGAATGGACACGGGGCTGAGTCACATGGAATGGTTCCGGCGCGCCGACGGCACTATCGCGATCTCCGAGGTGGCCGCTCGACCGCCCGGCGCACAGATCACCACACTCAATTCCCGCGCGCACGACATCGACTTCGTTCGCGCGTGGGCGGAGGTGATGGTCTTCGGCACCTTCGAGCGGCCGACGCGGAAGTACGCGGTGGGTGCGGCATTCCTGCGCGGTCAGGGAAGCGGAAGGATCCGCCAGGTACACGGTCTCGACCAGATCGGCCGCGAGATTGGCTCACTGATGGTGGATGTGAAGCTTCCGTCGATCGGAGAGGTGCCGGCCGCTAGCTACGAGGGTGATGGTTACGTTATCCTGCGTCATCCCGAAACGGCCGTGGTAATGCAGGCACTACAGCGGCTGATCTCGGTCGTGAGAGTCGAGCTCGGATGAATGCTTCCGACTTTCAAAGCTCCTGCGCGTGGAGTAGACGATGAATGTCATGATGATTGCTCCAGGCTATCCCGATGAGATGCCATTTTTTGTCCGCGGCCTCGCTCTCGAGGGCGCCGCGGTGATTGGAGTTGGCGACCAGCCCGAGGGCGATGTGCCGCCGTTGGCGAGGCAGCATCTCGCTGCCTACGTGCGCGTGCCCAGCCTTCAGGACGAGGACGGTGTCGTCAAGGCGGCGATGCAGTGGGCGAAGGGCAAGAAGATCGATCGCGTGATCTGTCTCTGGGAACCGGGGGTGATTCTGGCCGCGCGGCTGCGTGAAGAGCTTGGCACCGGCGGCATGACCGTCGACGAGATCCAGCCATTCCGCAACAAGGACTTGATGAAGGAGAAAGTCGCGGCAGCCGGAATCAGGACTCCGAAGCACGTGTCGGCCAAGAACGCCGCGGGCGTGCGTGCCGCGGCGAAAAAGATCGGCTACCCGATCATTATCAAGCCGATCGCGGGCGCCGGCTCGATGGATACCTACCGCGTGGATTCCGCGGCCGAGCTGAAGACGGTGATCGCCAAGATGGGGCACATCGATGAGGTGAACGTCGAGGAGTTCATCGATGGCGAGGAATACACGTACGACACGATCTGCATCGACGGGAAGATCGTCTACACCAACATCGGCTATTACAGGCCGCGGCCGTTGGATGGGCGGAGCCAGGAGTGGATCAGCCCGCAGACCATGTGTCTGCGCGACCTGGACGCGCCGGACCTGGCCGGCGGACACGAGATGGGACACGCGGTCCTCGAGGCTCTGCAGTTCAAGACCGGCTTCACGCACATGGAGTGGTACAGAAAATCCAATGGAGAGGTGGTGTTCGGGGAGATCGCGGCGCGCCCAGCGGGGGCGCGCACCGTCGACCTGATGAACTTCGTTTCCGATATCGATCTCTTTCGCGGCTACGCAGAGGCAGAAGTGCACGGCCGCTTCACGACCAAAGTCGAAAGGAAGTACAACACTGTGAACATCTTCAAGCGCGCAGAGGGAACGGGGCGCATCAGGCACATCGAAGGCCTCGACCGGCTGCGGGCGCGGTACGGACCGCACATCGTGCACGTCGACCTGCTCCCCATCGGCGCACCGCGCCGCAACTGGGTGCAGACGCTGCTTTCCGACGGCTACGTTTGCGCGCGCCACCCGGATCTGCAGACCACGATGGACATCGCCGACGCAGTAGGGACCGATCTGCATTTGTACGCGGGCTGAGCTTTCGTGGCCTCGCTAACTGATTTCCTGCGCCGTCTACGCGGCAGATCGTCGGCCGCCTACGGCACGATCGAGCGGATCCCTGACGTCTACAGCCCGCAGCTCGACAATGAGCGTGAGCTTCTCGTATCGCTGCCGGCCCACTACTCCCTGCAGCAGTCTCGATATCCAGTCATCTACATGCACGACGGCCAGAACCTGTTCGATCCCGCCATGAGCTTCTCGGGCTCGTGGAACGTCGACGTGGCGATGGCCGAGCTGAGCCTCGGTGGGCTGGAGGCAATCGTCGTTGGCATCCCGAACATGGGTCACGAGCGAATCGCCGAATATTCCCCCTTCGAGCAGACCGAGGTCGGCAACGGACGCGGCGACCTGTATCTCGATTTTCTCATCAACACCGTCAAGCCGCTGATCGATTCGCGGTATCTGACGTTGCCCGACCGCGAGCACACGGGCATCGTCGGCTCGTCGTTGGGCGGGCTGATCAGTCTCTACGCATTTTTCCGCTATCCGCGGGTGTTCGGCTTTGCCGGCGTTCTCAGTCCGTCACTGTGGCTCAGCGAAGGCGCGATCTTCTCGTTCATCGAACAAGCTCCTTTTTCACCGGGCAAGCTCTACCTGGATGTAGGTGCGCGGGAGGGTGCGCGACACGTAGCCAATGCTCAGGAAATGCGCGACCTACTGGAAGCAAAAGGCTATCGACTCGGCCGTGATCTGCTGTGGGTGGAGGAAGAGATGGGGCATCACCACGAAGCGGCGTGGGCGCGACGCTTTCAGGGCGCGCTCCCCTTCCTCGTCCCGCCCGCCGAGCCCGCGCGGAGCGCTCGCATCGCCCGCTTGATTGCCGGGACGACGCGCTCGGCGAAAGTCACCGAATCCGACGCACAACAAGTATCGCGTTTCCAGCGGATGCGTTCCAAAGGAGAGTGAGCGACTCTCCCTGAACGGTCCGGTCGAGTCCCTTCTCGGATTTCGCCACGGTCTCAACGGGTGCGACCCACTCTGTGGCGGCTGGCACCGCCTCGATCTCGAGGGGACGAAAGAACGAGCACTCGGATGTGAAGCGGGAGCTCGGATCTAACGCGGTTGGATCCCAGCTCCACGTCACCGTGATCGAGGCATCTTCGGCAAAGCGAATCCGTTTTGCGAGGCCTTCTCCGGTACAGACGATCTCCACGGCATCCTGGTCCTGAATCACTTCAAAAGCCATTGCCACGCGCGCCCAGCTCTTAATCGGCGTGTACGACGCACGCGCGTGCCGGTCGGCCGTCACCTCGGCGCCCAACACCCGATCGACGAACAGCGCGCGATCGTCGAGATCGACCGGAGGACGCTCGACCAGCGTCATCGAGCGCTCGAGGTCGTGAATGCTGGCCACGCCACTCGAGTCGCCGTGCGAACCGGACGCTGCAGTGTGCGAAGCTTCCTTGGCCGCGCGTGCCGCTTCAGCTAGTGCAGCATCATGATACGCTTCCCAGCGCCGGGTGAGAACGTCCGCGTAGTTGATCCCGTCCTCGAAAATCGTGTACTCGACTACAGCGCCACCGCGTGCGGGTGACACGACCGCCGAGAAGCGCGAGGAATGGACCCATACCTCGTCGCTTCCGTCTGCGTCGAAGTCGAGCGTCTCGGCAGTCAGCCGCTCACCGACACGAAGCTCACCTTCGGCGCGCGCGAGATTCAGCCAGATCGCTTCGCGCAGGTGCGGTAGATAGAGTCCGCCAAACACTCCGTGCCACATCGCGTCGTTGCACTGCGCATGGCCGATGGCTCGTCGCGCTCCCACCGGATCGCCGCGCCGGCGGCAGAGCGCCGAGAGCGCCATCATCTTCTTGTGCGCGCGGTTCGACTCCGAATACTTGACGAGGAAGTTGCGCCAGTGCGCGCCGCGCACGAACACTCCATCGCTCGCGGAGAGCCGCTCGGCGCCCAGTTCCGTCTCGAGCGCGGTGAGCCTGGTGGCGGCGGCGGCCGGCAGGGACCAGGCTTCCATCTCGCGGTATGACGCGGTAGGCAGGTACGCGAGGCCGCCGGGCCGCACTGCCCGCAGCGCATCGGCGCACGTACTCATCACGATCTCCCCCGATTCCACCAGCCGCTCCATCACGGTCAGGAAATCGCGCAGCCAGCCCCTTCCGTACACCCAGTCGCGAGTGCCCGGCCAGCCGCCGAACTTCTCGCCGTCGTCGGCAAAGACCGCGAGCCGGTGGCCGTCGGCGCGCAGATCGCGCACGTACTCCGCGATTTCCTCCGGCGATCGAAAGGGAATCAAGTAGCGGAGGCGCTCGTCGATGGCCAAGACGTCGACGTATTTGCCGTCGCTCTCAGTGCGCCAGGGTACGTGCAGCTGATGACGCTCGAATCCGGTTACCAGAAAGTGGCGATCGTCCACCAGGAGGTAGCGGACGCCGGCGTCGGCGAGATCGGCGGCGAGCTCGGGCTCCCATACACGCTCGGTGAGCCAGAGGCCCGTGGCGCCGACGCCGAAACGCGATTGCACCGCCTCGCGCATCCAGAGGATCTGCTCGACGCGATCGTCGCGCGGCAGCGCAACCAGTACCGGCTCGTAGTAGCCGGAGAGCAGCAGCTCCACTTTGCCGGCGGCGACCAGTTCGCCGACCAGATCGAGATAACTGCTATGGCTCGACTCAAGCCACTCGAGCAGCGGACCCGAGATATGCATGACGATCGGAAAGAACTCGCGCTCTACGAGCGCATCGAGAAGCGGACGGTACACGTCGCGAGTGTGTTCCTCGAAAACGTATCCGAAATTGCCGACGGGCTGATGCTGATGGATGCCGAATACGAAGCGGAGGGGGTCGGTCGTGGCACGGAGCTGCGCGCCCGATTTCGCGGGCGACTCCGACGCTCTGCTCATGCCCGAACCGAGGGAACGGGATGCCGCGGCTTCACTTTAGCGAGCCAGATCTCCCGCCCGGTGCCCTCCGCCGGGTCGTTGCTCTTCGCGTCCCCGATGCGGGCGAGCAGTCCTGCTTCGAGCCGCGCGGCGTCGCCCGATAGCTCGATAGCGAAAGCCGCATAGCGCAGGACCTGGATGGTCTCGATTCTGGCGAGATCATCGAAGAACCATGCGCACGAGGTGAACATGCGCAGTGCGCCGCGCTCGAGCTCGAGCAGCTCGGCTGCCCGCTCGATGCGGGCGCTGTCGGTGGGCGGCCTGATTGACGCCGCAGCGAATGCCCGTGCAGCGGTCGCGGGCAGGCCCATCACTTCACCGTACCGGTCGCGCACTCGCCACGGGTCGTCGGAGAAGAGTTCGCGACCTTCGCGGGCGAATATCTCGTGCAGCTCTCCTGCCAACCACTCGAGCGCATCCCGCAGCGATCCGCGCCACGCCTGGCTGTTGGATTTTCCCGGAGCCATTCGGCACCCGCAATCGGAGCGCCATCGCTCGACGCCGTGGGTGCAGCTCCATGAGCTTGGCGAGACGACGACCGCGTCGTCGCGCGGCGGATTCCTCGCCAGGAAAGACGCAAAATTCTCGATTCTCACGTCTCCGCGCTCGGCCAGAATCCGAAAGGCGCGGGCAAGCGCCATCTCGCCGAAGTGGTGGTGGTGGCCGAAGGTCTCTCCGTCCGTCGCTGCAGCGGTGAGGTCGACTGCGTCGGCCGTGGCCTTGGCGCTGGCGCCGCCCGCGCGACTGCTCGGGGGAGTTTTCGGCGCGAGGCGGTTCGCGAGCAGCGCGCCGTCCGTGAGGAGGCGGCCGAACGCAATTTCGCCGGAAAGAACGCCGTCGTATACGCAGAGCGCGAGCTCGCGCCCGCGCGCACCGCGAAAGCGCAGAGGTACGCCGCTCGGCGAGCGGGTTTCCACTTGGTGCGGAGCGAGTACGGTAAAAAGGATTCCCGCCTCCGCGAGCACCTCGAGCGTCTCCTCATCGACAGCCGTCTCCGGCAGCCACATTCCTTCCGGTTCCCGGGCGAAGCGCCGCCGGAAGTCGGCGATCCCCCACCGCACTTCCGTCACCTTGTCGCGACGCGACGCCAGCGGAAGGATCGTGTGGTGGTAGGGCATCGCGATCGCGTTACCGTGTCCAAGCCTCGCCGCGCTGATCCGATCGGCCTCGAGAATTGCGGCATACGTCGCCGGCGCGCTGGACTCCAGCCATTCGAACAGCGTCGGCCCGACGTCGAAGCTCATCGCGGCGTACAGGTTGTCCCGGTGCTCGATGCTGCCATCGGGGCCGAGCACGCGCGCGCTCGCCATCGGCGCGTAGCACTCGCTTTCGATGCGCTGGTTCCAGTCGTGAAAGGGCGCGGCGGACGGCTCCCGATCCACGAGCCCGGTCCATGGGTTTTCGCGAGGAGGCTGGTAGAAGTGGCCGTGCACCACGACCGATCGCGTCACGCGCGCAGACACGCTTTCAGCGAATCCAGAATGTTTGGGAAGATGGCGTCGCGAACTGCCAACTCGCCCGCCAGTCGCCGTGCGGCCTCGAGATCACCGTCACCACCTCGCAGGCCGGCCATCAGCTTCGCACAGTCGGAGATGTGGAGATTGATGCGTGCCTCCGCGTAATCCGCGGCCGCACCGGTGGTGATGATGAACTGCCAGTCGGACGATTGTGCGAGCAGCAGCTCGCGCGCGGCCTGTGCCAGCACCGAATGCTGCTCCGGCCGCCGGATTGCTTCTGGCGCCAGCGTCCAGAACTCTTCCTCCAGCGGCCACAGCTTCTCCCACGTCCATTCGGTCTCGGAATTGAGCCACATGCTCCAGTCGCCATCCTTCCCCCACGAGCCGGCGCTCAGGCGAAGCGCATCGTCGGAGCGCGCGTTGTCCAGATGCGACGAAGCAGTGAGTGGTCTGACTCCGCCCTGCAGATCGATCTCCCGGTAAAGTTCCTCGACAAAGTCGACCCCTTCGAACCACCAGTGCCCAAAAAGCTCGGTGTCGAACGGGGCCACGATCAGCTCTCCACCCTGCAGCCGCACCGCGGCTCCGACGCGGCCGAGCAGCTTGGCGAAGTGCTTCGCGTGACGCAGCACCTGCACGCCCGCGAGCTCCGGCTCGTACGCCAGCTTTTCTCCGAGCCCCGCGGTCTCGGACGTCACCCGCCACATCTTCAGGCCGCCCGGATACCTGATCTTGTGGAACTCGAGATACGCGCCGTCTCCAGGATATCCGCCATGGCGCGACCAGACCTGCATCGACGAGCGCGGGTCCCTGATCAGAGCGCGCGGCGCGAGCCGCCGTCCGTGCTCTCCGATCCAGTAGGGACGATAGGGAGAGTGGGGAGCGCGG
>JANMMF010000270.1:0-1960 GCA_031372985.1 Gemmatimonadota bacterium | reverse complement strand
CCTTAATGGAGCAGCGCAAAATCGCAGGCATTGGCAACATCTACGCAAACGAGGCGCTCTGGCGCGCGCGGATCGACCCTTCCCGGGCATCCGCGTCGGTGTCATTGGGAGAAGCGCAGCTTCTTCGCGACTCGATTGTCGGGGTTCTCGAGGAAGCAATCGAGGCACGCGGAACGAGCTTTCGCGACTACCGTGACGCCCGCGGCAAGCGCGGCTCCTTCGTCGAGAAGCTCCAGGCGTACGGTCGGGCCGGCCTTCCCTGCCGGCGCTGCGGCTCCAAGCTCGTTGCGACGCACGCGATCGACGGGCGCGCGACGACGCTCTGCGTTAAGTGCCAGCGTTGACATGACACGCGGCATTGCGCGCCTCAAGCAGCAGCCGACGAGCGATGCGCAGCTCGCCATCATGCGATCGACGGTCTGCGACGGCGCGTCCGACCGGCCTGGCATCTATCGCATGCTGTCGAGCGAGGGCGAGGTGCTCTACGTCGGCAAGTCGAAGCGGGTGCGCTCCCGCCTGCTGAGTTATTTTCGCTGCGCGTACCCGGAGGACAAGGGCGCCCGCATCCTCCGCTCGGCGGAGAAGATCGAGTGGGAGTACACCCCCAGCGAGTTCGCGGCGCTGCTCCAGGAGCTGCGGTTGATCAAGCGCTTCCGGCCGCGATACAACGTCGCGATGATGCGCGACGCTCGGCACTACTCGTTCATCAAGCTGACGAAGGGGGCCGCGCCAAAACTCCTCGTTGTGCGCGGGGCTACGAGCGAGGAGGCCGGCACCTACTACGGTCCGTTTGTGGGCGCGCAACGCGTCGGCGAAGCAGTGCGTGAGCTCAACGACGCGGTCATGCTGCGCGATTGCCGCACCGATCTGAAGATGTTCTTCAGCGATCAGACCGAGCTGTTTCAACTCTTGCCGCGCACGCCAGGCTGCATCCGTCACGAGATCTCCAAGTGCCTCGGCCCCTGCGTCGGCGGATGCTCGGCCGCACAGTACGACGAGCGCGTGGGGCTGGCGAAGGCGTTTCTCGAAGGATCGGACGACGGTCCGATCAACATGCTGCGCGAGCAAATGGAGCGCCTGAGCGAGGCGCTCGAGTTCGAGAGGGCTGCGGTCTATCGCGACAAGCTCGAGCGGCTCGAAGCGCTGCGTGCGCAGTTCGGGCGGCTGCGGTTTGCGGTGGAGAATCTCTCGTTCGTGTACACGGTGCCGGGGCACGAAGGCGAGGACAAGGTCTACCTCATTCGGCGTGGAGTCGTGCGCGCAGAGCTGGGAAAGCCTCGCTCACCGAAGGATCGCCGGAGCATGAAGCAGTTGGTGGAGGACATCTTCTCGCCGGACGACAAGCCGACCGCACAGGTCCCCACGCACGAGATCGACGAGCTGCTCCTGCTATCGTCCTGGTTCCGCAGATTTCCCAAGGAGATGAAGCGGACGAAGCAGGTCAGCTGAGTTAGCGCCGCTCCTCACCTTCCCACCGTTTGACCAGCGTTTGCTCCACTCCCAGCTGGTCGAGCATCCTCGCGACGACAAAATCGACAAGGTCCGATACCTGCTTCGGCCGGTGATAGAAGCCGGGCGACGCCGGCATCACGACCGCACCCGCGCGCGTCAACCGCAACATGTTGCCGAGGTGAATGGCGCTGAGCGGAGTCTCCCTCGGCACCAGAATCAGCTTTCTCCGTTCTTTCAACGTCACATCGGCCGCGCGCTCGATCAGCGACCGAGATGCGCCAGCCGCAATCGCGGATAGGGTTCCCATCGAGCACGGGCAAACGATCATTCCAGCGGTGAGTGCAGAGCCCGAAGCTGGTGGAGCGCCGCGATCTTCGTTGGAGAAAGTCTCAACGCACGCGTCCCACGCATCCTTTCCAACGGCCGTACGAAGCTCGTCGATCGAGCCAATCCCTGCTTCTGTCTCGAGAAGTCGCAAGCCGTACTTGGAGACGATCAGCGACACCGG
>JANMMF010000240.1:0-2359 GCA_031372985.1 Gemmatimonadota bacterium | reverse complement strand
AACCCCGTGCGCGGCGAGCTGTCACAGCGGCATGGACTCAAGAACACCCAGAAGATCCTTGGCGCTTTCGCCGAGATGGGCGTTGATTTGGTGTGCTGTGGTCACGATCATCAGGAATCCGTCCACTACATCGAGCACACCAGGAAGGGAACCGTTATCTCGACGGCGGGAACGATCTCCAACCGGTCGCGCGGAGGAAGACCTTCTTCAGTCAACGAGATCAGCATTGGAGCCGAGACGATCGAAGTGACGACGCACGTCTGGTCCAGGGAAGCCGGGACATTCGTGAATGGTCCGCACAAGCGTTTCAAGAGGTCGGAGTATGTGGCGGCTGAGTGATCGCAATCAGCTCGCGCTGGAGCTCGATGAAAGGCCGCCCCGCAACGCCGAAGAGCTGAAAGCGCGCCTTCAGCGCCTGGGACTCGGCTCGCAGTACCGCGTACGCCTCACCACCAATCGCACGGTCGTCGTGAGCTACAGCGGCAAAGAGCTGAGGATCCACAACAGCTTTCTCAGCGCCGACGAGGAAGTCTGGAAGGCGATCATCACGTTCGTCCACGGGCGAAACCGCGTCGCCCGCAACGAAGCGCGCCGAACGATTCTCGAATTTCCCGTCGTGCGGCCGCCGGAAGCGCCGCGCCGGAGACGGAGGCCGGAGCGGACCCACCCCGCCGATCTCACGATCATTCACGAGCTGTCGCGCTGGCACGCGGCGTACAACGAAGAGCGCTTCGGCGGGACTTTGCGCCGGGTGCCGATCCGCATCTCGCGCCGCATGAAGAGCCGGCTCGGGCACTACAGTCCGGCGTCGGAGGGATGCCAGCCAGAGATCGTCTTGAGCCGCCGTCATATCCGGCGTGACGGATGGGACGAGGCGCTGCACACGCTGTTGCACGAGATGGTGCATCAGTGGCAGGACGAGCAGGGGGTCGTTGTCGATCATGGGGCGAGTTTTCGGGCCAAGGCACGGGCGGTGGGGATTACGCCGTTGGCTTGCCGAGCGGTCGCGTAGAACTGCGGACTGCGGATCTATTGCGGACTGCCGACTAAATGCTACTACGAACTGCGGACTAACTGCGGATTGCGGACCTACTGCGAACTGCGGACTTGTCCGCAGTCAGAGTCCGTAGTACGTCCGCAGTGCGCAATGCAGTCCTCGGTTCGCAGCAGTTAGTCCGCAGTCCGCAGTTCACAGCTCACAGTCCGGGATTAGGCACTCCCGCTCCTGATAACCCAAATTAAAGGAATGCCGAGCGCCTCTCTCACCAGACGGATTTCGTTCTCCGCCGCCCATCGCTACAGCCGTCCCGAATGGAGCGACGAAAAGAACATCGCCACCTTCGGCGCGTGCGCGTGGCCGAACTTTCACGGGCACAGCTACGTATGCGATGTGACGGTGAGCGGCCCGATCGACGAAACGACCGGCTTCGTCGTCGATCTCGGAGTGCTCGACCGCATTCTCAAGGAGCAGGTGAAGGACCGCTTTGACCACCGCAACATCAATCTCGATGTCCCCGAGTTCGCCGACGGAAAGCTCGTCCCGACCGGTGAGAACCTGGCGCGCCACATCTTCGAGCGCGTCGAGCGCGAGCTGCCGAAACCGGCGAAAGTGACCCGTGTGAGCGTCGGAGAAGACGACAGCCTGAGCGCCACCTACAGCAGGGAGTAACAAGAAACAGTGTCTGCCCATTCAACACGCAAAATCGCGCGTGCTCTCGTCACGGCCCTGACTCCGTTCATCCTCGCGGCGTGCGTGACGATGACGAGAACGATTCGTCCCGCCTCGCCCCGCGCGGAGCTTCGACACCTCGTCGACTCGCTGACAACGCAGCCGGAGTTCCGGAACGCGCAGTGGGGCGTGCTGATCGTGAACCCGCGCACCGGCGACACGCTGTACTCGAAGAACGCTGGCAAGCTGTTCCAGCCGGCGTCCAACATGAAGATCATCACGAGCGCGGCCGCTCTCACGCTCCTCGGACCCGAGTACACCTACAAGACGACCTTTCTCACCGACGGGGAGAAGCGCGATTCAGTCCTCGATGGGGATCTGCTTGTGATCGGTCGCGGCGATCCAACGGTGAGCGACCGCATGCAGGGCTTCGTCATCGGCGACCGGTTTCGCGGCCTTGCCACGACGGTGATGGACGGGCTGGCCGATTCTCTTCGCGCCCGCGGCATCAACCAGATCGGCGGCTCGCTCGCTCGCGTTGGGAATGCGTTTCCTGACTCGATCTACGGTTATGGATGGGAGTGGGACGACCTGGGCGAATACTACGGCGCCGGCGTCGACGAGCTGATCTTCAACGAGGGCATGGCGCCGACGACTCTGCGCCCCGCGCCGGACACGATACGCGACAGT
>JANMMF010000187.1:0-18708 GCA_031372985.1 Gemmatimonadota bacterium | reverse complement strand
GCTTACCCGGGACGAGTCAGGAAAGCCCACCGACCACTCGGACTTGATTCCCCCGATTGTCTCGCTGCCTCCAGTGGCGCCGCGACACGCCGCAGCCAGGATCTCGAGTCTGGTCGCGGCCGTTCTTCCGGCCCGCTCTCGAGTCGCGTTTGCGCGCAGCTCCCGGCCGATAACGGCGCTCGTCGCAACGAGGCCGAGGCCGCCGACAGTGAACACAAGTAGCGCGACGACCAACTCGATCAGGGTGTACCCAACCCGCAGCTGCTTCAGCATTCATCACGATGCACCAGACGCGAGAAGCCGCGTCATTCGACCGGGGCGGGCGAAACCAAAACCTCGCCGCCGGCGGTGCTTCACGGGTGGCGGGGAGGCACAAAAGAAAAACGGAGCGTTTTTTCGACGCTCCGTTCTTCTCAAGCTAGATCAGCCTGATTAGACGCAGGTGATCACACCGTTGGTCATGTCGCAAACTTTCGCTGACTGCGTATGAGTCGCGGTCGCGCTCCACGAAGGCGGCGGGCCGGCAACGTTCACAACGACAACCGTCACGTTCTGCGACGGGCTGAAACCCTGAAGAGGAGCCGCAGTCGTCGCGGTTCCACCGAAGTACGCGCCACCGTTGTCGGCGGCATACTGCTCTTCGTAGGTCGCCATGTTGCGAAGGTCAGACTTCATCGCTGCGACGTACGCCTTGTCCTTGGTATTCGCGAACTTCGGGATCGCAATCGCGGCAAGAATGCCGATGATCACGACTACGATTAGAAGCTCAATAAGGGTAAAACCCTTTTTGTTGCGCATTTGATGTCTCCTGAAGCGTTGAACGACGGGTGGCGAATGCAATTGCACCCACCTGTGATATGGACGCCTCATGGAGAGGCAAGGCACATCAAGGCACTGTCGGTGCCACAGATGCGCATTATCCCAACTCGTTACGGGGATGCGGGTTACGAATTGAGCGCCTCAGGGTCGGTCCAATTCCTTCCCGTTAATTGCGAGGCATCTCGCAACTCGCCGCTCTATGTGGGCAATCCGTACCGGGACAGCTTGCGATAAAGAGTGGATGGATCGATCCCGAGAACCTCGGCCGTGCGCGGCTTGTTGCCCCCCTCATTCTCCAGAACCCACAGAATGTAGGCCCGCTCGATCGTATCGAGCGTCGGATTTGCCTGCGCCGCGTCGCTCACGAGCGGATCGGCCCTGGGCTCCACCACCCGTTCTGGCAGCGCCGACACAGGGATCGAGTCGCCTTTGGCGAGAATCGCCGCACGCTCGAGCGCATTCTCCAGCTCGCGCACGTTGCCCGGCCAGGAATAGCGCTGCATCGCGTCGAGCGCTTCCGGGGTCAGCTCGCGCATCGGCTCTCCTCTCATTTCCGCCGCGCGCTTGAGAAACGCCTCCGCGAGGAGCGCGATGTCGCCCGGTCGGGTTCTGAGCGGCGGCAATATGATCGAGATCACGTTCAGTCGGTAGAACAGATCACTGCGGAAGTTGCCACGCTTTATCTCCTCTTCGAGCTCGCGGTTGGTCGCCGCGATCACCCTGGCATTCACGGGCTTTGCTTCGGTTGCGCCGACCGGTATGACTTCGCGCTGCTGCAGCACGCGAAGGAGCTTCACCTGAGTCGCGGGCGTGGTCTCGCCGATCTCGTCCAGGAAAAACGTTCCCTCTCCCGCCGCCGAGAACAGGCCTTCCTTGTCGCGCGAGGCGCCGGTGAAGGATCCTTTGACGTGGCCGAACAGCTCGCTCTCCAGCAGGCTCTCGGGCAGCGCGCCGCAGTTGATGGAGAGAAACGGCTTCGCAGCCCGCATCGATAGGTCGTGGATGTAGCGCGCCACGACTTCCTTTCCCGTTCCCGATTCCCCCTGCAGCAGAACCGTCGAATCCGTTCCGGCAACGGACTCGGCGACGTGCAGCGCATCGAGCCACGGCCTGCTGGCCCCTATCGGCGGTCCCGAGCGGCCACCCCTCTTCGTCTCGGCCTTCATCGCCTTGCTCTCGCGCCGCAGGTTCCGATGCTCCGCGGCGCGGCGAACGATCGTGACCAGCTCTTCGTTTTTGAACGGCTTCTGGATGTAATAGAACGCGCCGTTGTTCACCGCTCCGATCGCCGATTGCAGGCTCGCCTGCGCGGTCATCAGAATCACGACCGCCTCGGGATCATGCGCGCGAACCGACGCGAGAATGTCCAGACCGGTGACGTCGGGCATCCTCACATCGGTGATTATCAGCTCGGGCTTGAGTGCGGCGATCTGCTCCAGCCCCTTCTTGCCGCCTAGCGCCGTGTAGGGGATGAACCCTTCGCTCTTCAACAGAATCCGGATCGTGTCGAGAATGCCCATCTCGTCATCGATGATGAGAACCGTGGGGGCCGCGGTCGCGATCGCGGTCATGCGCGACTCCTCGCCGTCGCTTTCGGCGTTTTCCTGGAGGCATCGCCGCTCAGCTTGGGCAGAATCACCGTGAACTTCGTGCCTCCGCCCGGCCCGACGCTGTCGACGAGGATGAACCCGTGGTGCGCCTCGACCGCGCGATGCACAATGGATAGGCCGAGCCCACTTCCACCGGGCTTCGTGGTGACGAACGGCTCGAACAGCCTTTCCTTGATCGACTCGGCAATCCCTTTCCCCTGATCGGTCACCTGCAGCATGATGCCACCGCGCAGGAAGTGCTCGGCCTGAGCCGGGAGCTGGTGAGCCGTGAGCTCCGCTGCTTCGACGCGAACTTCCCCGCCGGGAGGAGAAGCCTGCACTGCATTGAGGAGGAGATTGAAGATCGCGCGATGAAGCAGATCATCATCGCCAACGACGACCAGCGGAGTCGAAGGAAACAGCTCGCGGATCGTCACGTTTTCGGGTTTGTCCGGGTGTGCGGCCACGAGCGCGGCGGCGTGATGCGCGACATCGACCAGGTCGATCTTTCGCACGCTCGTCACGCCCGCTCGCGCGAAGTCGAGGAATTCCGACAACAGCCGTGACAATCTGTCCGATTCCCGCTGAACGAGCTTGGTGAGGGTGCGCGTGTCATCATCCGCACCGGGTACCTTCGCCAGCAGCTCGGCGGCGCTTCGGATCGATGCGAGCGGGTTCTTGATCTCGTGCGCGAGCGAAGCGCTCATCTCGGCAACCGCCTCGAGTCTTTCCGCGCGCGTGTGAAGGCGCTCGATGTCTGCTTCACGCAGTCTGAACGCAGCCAGCTCCGCCGCCATTTCCTCGCGTCCGGCGTTGGCCAGTCGCAACCGGGCGCCGATGTAACCGCAGCCGAGCGCAACGGCGCCGAAGATCACGAGCTGCACAATTACCGGGAGATCGAAAACCGTGGCCTGGTCGACGATCGTCACCGCGAAGTACAGGACATCGCCCAGCGCTGCTATGAGCAACACGCCGCCTGGAGGCAGCACGAGCGCGCTCACGGCGATGACGAGGATGTAGAGCGGAGCGAGCTGCGATGGGGTGCCCGCTTGGGTCAGCTGCACCACAATGGTGACGAGCAGCAGATCGAACATCATCTGCAAATAGAAGAACGTGTCCCCCGGCGAGCGGTTCCTCTGCTCGCTGTAGAACATCGACGCCGCGGTAAAGAGAAGCGTCGCCACGAATGCGAGTGTCGCCAGCAGTGTCGCGGTGCTGTCGGCTGCCCTCCAGACTATGATGGCGGCAATGAAGATTGCTGTCGCCAGGGAGAGACGGCCGATGTAGAGGGCCCGGAGAACCCTCTCCCGCCCTCCGACACTAGAGTGTGGGGGCGGAAGGACTGGCGATGAAGCCGCAGGTGTCAGTGGAACGGCCGGTAGCAAGGGTTCCAAATTGCGGGCAATCGGCACCGCCGTCAATTATCGGCTGTGCTGGGCCGAGAGCCTAAGTGCCTACTACTATATAGATTACAACCCATATGGTTCTTGGACTTGTTGCTGCGCAGGCGGCCGATACTCCGTCTTTCGCCGCGGCTTCGAGCAGCCTCTTTGCCGTCCTCGGCCTCGTCGCGCTGAACGGGTTCTTCGTGGCCGCGGAGTTCTCCCTCGTTGCCACCCGGCGCAGCAAGCTCGATGAGATGATCGCCAAGGGCGATCGCGGCGCGAAGGTGGTTCAGACCGCGCTACAGCACCTCGACCGCATCATAGCAGGCACCCAGCTTGGAATAACCATCGCGTCGCTGGCGCTGGGCTGGATCGGCGAGCCGATACTCGCCGGCCTCTTCGACGGGATTTTCCGGAAGATCGGACTCAATCCGTCGCCCACCACGGTCCATGTCGCGGCAGTCCCGGTCGCTTTCTTCATCCTGACCTTCTTTCACATCGTCCTTGGCGAGCTGGCTCCAAAATCCATTGCGCTCACGAGTCCCGAGAAGACGGCGCGAGCCGTGGTGCGTCCGCTCCTGCTCTTTTCACGGTTCATGGCGCCCCTGATCTGGCTCTTCAACGGCGCCGCGAATTCCCTGCTGAAGCTACTGGGAGTGAAGCTCGCCAGCGGCGAAGCGGGTCATAGTCCCGAAGAGATCCGGTTCCTGGTGATGCAGGCGCACGCTCGCGGCACATTGGACGAGTCCGACCGCGCAATGCTCGCCGGGGTTCTCGACTTCCACGAGAAGAAAGCAAGGGACGTTATGCGCCCTCGCACCGAATTGGTCGCGCTCGACGTGGAGTCAACCGAAGAAGAAGTGTGGGAAGTCCTGCGGCGCGAGCGGTATTCGCGGTATCCGGTTTACCGGGAATCGCTCGACGACGTGATCGGCGTCTTTCTCGCCAAGGACCTGTGGCTCCATTCGGGCGATGCGCCGTTCAACCTCGCCGATTTCGTGCGGGATCCCATGTATGTCCCCGACAGCCGGCCGGCTGAGCGCGTGCTCGACGACCTGAGAAAGACCCGGGCGCACATGGCGGTCGTCCTCGACGAATACGGGGGCACGGCTGGAATAGTCACGATGGAGGATCTGGTCGAGGAAGTCATCGGCGACATCGCTGACGAGTACGACTTCGCCTCCCGCGAATCGGTGACTACTGATGGAGTGCTCGAGCTGGCTGGGTCGCTGTCGTTGATCGACGTGCGCTCCGACTATCGCGTGCAGATCCCGGAGGGCGACTGGACCACACTCGGTGGTTATGCGTTCGCGAAGCTCGGACGGCTGCCCCGAATGGGAGATCGCATACCGATTCCGGGGGGAGAGATGGAAGTCGTAGCGATGGATGGCCGGCGGATCGCCGCGCTGAGAATCCATCGGGCTGGAGTCAGGCAGCCAGCCGTGGCTGCCTCTTCGGCTTAGAGCTTCCGGCGGAACACCCCGCACGCGCCCAACGCGACAGAATCCCGCCAGCGGGCGCTGCGCGCCGCGGGGCACGGTAGAAGCGAGTTCCTCGCGATCCAGTTCGCGCGCCGACGCGCTCCGATGTCCGAAACGAATCCGTCGACGATCGATGCGCGCGTGCGATCGAACGCGGATAGCGCCGCAGCGGTCTTGATCGCCTGCTCGCTGTCGCGGGCGCGAACGTAAAGCAGCGGTAAGTGAGCAGCGACCGCGATGTCAGCGGTTGGGACCGGCCTGTCGATAGCTTCGTTTCGGTCCCACACCGCCTCCGTGTACTTCGCCTCGAGATAGCCCGAATAGAGTTTCGCCGCGGCTCCGCTTCGACCCGAGAACTCGAGCCGTTTCCCCATCGCGAGATACGTTTCGGGAGCGCCGACGTATCCAAGCGCGAGCGAGCTGTGGAGCATCGCGAGGGCGGAGTCGCTTTTCCCCGCCCCGAGGTATGCCTCCGCGAGTCGATATCGCGGCTCCCCGAGCCGCGGATCGGTCTTCACGGCGTCGTTGAGCACGACGAGCGCGCGCTCGTAGTCCTTCGCTGCTATGTACACCCGGGCGAGAAGCAGCCTTGGCTGAATGCGCCGTGGACTCAGCTCGATCGCCTTGTGAAAGGCGTCGATTCCCTGCTGCCGGTACGACGCCGACCCATAGAATCGCGCGGCCTCGACCAGCAAGGCTCCATGATAGGTGTAGAGTCTGTCGTTCAGGGTATCGCGGTGGATCTCCCGCGCGAACGCGGCGAAGGAGCTCGCGAATGCCCCGTCGAGCATCCGCCGCTGGCTCGTGTCGGCCCGGATCTCCTTGAGCCGAGGTCCCAACGAGCCGATGAACTGGCTCATCACCATCGGCGTGTGGGTGCTCTGACGCCCCGCGAAACTCGAGAGCACCTCGAACTGCGACAGTGTCTGCGCCACCGGCTCACGTGGCGCATCGATCATCGCCAGCGCCCGATTCGCGCGAAGCGGCGCATATGCTTCGCCGTAGATCGCTATGGCAAGAACGACGATCGCAGCAAAGGCTAGCGCTGGTCGGGCAAGGGCCCGTTCCGGGGCTTTTCCGGTCGTCTCGAGCACCACAGAGCCGACGGTGCCTCGCGATGCGATGAGTGCGGCGATCAGGATCCAGAGCATGGCGGCGTTGAGATCGACGAACCAGAAGAAGAGATACGTCGCGTAGGCCACCTGAACTCCCGACAAAATCGCGACGGCCGGCGCCGACAGTCTGCCGGCCCGATAAGCCCGTCCGAGCGTGACGCCAATCGCGATCCAGATCGCGAGGAATGCAGTCGCGCCGATCAAGCCGGTGGTGGCGAGGATCTCCAGGAATTGGTTGTGTGTGCGATCGAAGATGTCGGTCTCGAGCCCATAAATCCCGGAATCAAAGTGCGCGCCCCAGACGAGGTTGTGGTTTTCCAATCCGTAGCCGAGGAGCGGACGATCCTTGAATCCTTCAATGGCGGCGCGCCACTGCATCGCACGAGATTCGTCCGAGCCGGCCGTGTTCATGCCGGCCAGGCGCAGCACCACGGTCGGAACGTTCCGCGTCACCACGCCCGCGGGAAATGCTCTCACGCCGGCGGAGATCCCAACGACGACAAAGGCCAACCCGGCCGCCACCGACAGGGCGATCCATTTTTTTCTCGAGCCGGTGCTGAGCGCGGCGAAGATGAATGCGCCGACGATCGCCCCCAACACCAATCCGATAACCGTGCTTCTGTTTGCCGCGTAGATGAGGGCGAGCACGTTGACCGCGCCGGCCGAGATGTAGAGGAGCCGGTAGCGGACATTCGTGGAGGCTACATAGCCCGCGAGCGCGGCGTTCATCAGCAGATACGCCGCCAGGAGTCCGGCATTGCCGATCGTCGATGTGCTTGGAGCAACGACGCCATCGACAGAACCCGTGGCGGACGTGAGTTGAAAGTGCTGAACGACCGCGCTCACGCTGACGAACGCACTCACTGCGAGCGCTCCATTGAGCACCCAGCCCCAGTCCTGGTCGCGGAGCGTTCTCAGCAGCAGGAAGAAGAGTAAGAGGTGGAGCCACGCCCACACCCCACCCATCCGCTCGAAGTCGCCAAAAAAGCTGTGGGTCGGCGCCGGTGAGAAAACCGCGGAGAGGGATGCGGCGGCCAAAAACGCTACCAGCGCGAAGAAGATCGGCTCGCTGCGCAGGTCGAGCGTCTTCCGGCCAAAACAAAGCGCCAGGATGAGGGCAGTAGCTCCGATTTCGACGATGACGCGGAAAAAGAGATTCCGCGGCACGACGTACGGGAAGAAGAAATCACTAGGCGCGATCACGGGGACGAGGAGCGACACGAGCAGCAGCACGACGATCGCTGATCGCCACGAGATCGCCGCTGAAATCCTCCCCGGGGGATACACTCTCAGCCTGCCCTCCCCTCGGCTACAATGCGCAACGGCTCTGGCAGGATCTCGTGTCCGCCCTCGAACAGTATCGTCTCGTGCGCGACGCCGAGCTCTGTGAGCCTGGCCTCCTGGGTGGCGACCAGCTCCGGTTTGGCGAACTCATCCTGCCGTCCAAGGACCACGGTAAGCGGAGCCCGGCGCGTGAGAGCGGAAGCGGACTCCGCGTCCAGCTCGGGCGGCAGAACGCCAGCCCACAGGATCACGCGATCAGGTTCCACCTTTCCGCGAGCCACCCACCGGGCGACGGTCGCCGCTCCCTGGGAGAAGCCGAGGACCGAGAGCCGAACACTTTCTCTGTCGACGATCGCGAAGATCTCGTCATGGAGAGAATCGAGGTACGCAACGTAATCCTCGATCTCGTGCTCGCGATCCTCCGAGGTCATCCACGTCGCACCGACGGGGGCGTTCGGCAGGTGCGGTCCTGCCTGTGGCGGCGTCAGGTAGTAGCGCGAAAGCGCTTCGGGAGCGATGAAGAGCCAGTCGTCGCGCTGAAGCGGCAAGAACCGCGACAGAAAGCGCGCCGCCAGCTGGCCGTGGCCATGGCAAACAATCCAGACTTCCGTGAGCGGTCCATCGAACGAGCCCATCACCGCGTAACGCGCCCACCTCGAGACCTGGATGTGCCGCTGTTCGAAGATGCGAGCTGGTTTCTCTGAAGCGAGGGGAGGATGCACGGACCGATGCTCGACTTGTTGCACGGGGTGAGCTGGCGGAGGGCTGGAACATGTTTTGCCCCCTCACAATCTACTCCTTCCGGCACGAAATGATTCGCTGCAGCATCCTCACCGCCTTCGTCCTCCTGCTTTCGGCCTGCTCCGTCTCACAGGACGAGGAGGTCGCTCTCGGCCACGAGAACGCGGCCCAGATCAACGCGCAGCTCCCGATCGTCACCGATCCGGCGATCAGCTCCTACATTCAGAACCTCGGTCAGTCCATCGCGAGGACGACCAGCCGGTCCGACCTCGACTGGCATTTTTACGTGATCAACACGAAGCAGGTGAATGCGTTTGCCCTTCCGGGCGGATACGTCTATGTGAACCGCGGTCTCATCGAGAGCACGGACCGTCTCGACGAGCTCACCGGAACTCTCGGCCACGAGATCGGCCACGTGATCCAGCGGCATTCGGTCAAGCAGATGCAGACCGCTCAAAAGGCCAATGTCGGCGTGGCAGTACTGTGCACATTGACGAACATCTGTAATAGCGGAGCCGCGAATGTGGCGATGCAGGTCGGTGGAACGGCTTTCTTCGCCCGGCACAGCAGACTCGACGAGCTGCAGGCTGATTCGGAGGCCGTGGTCAACGTCATGCGCGCGGGCTATGATCCCAAGGGGATACCCGACCTCTTTCAGGGGCTGCTCAAGGAGCGGGAGTATCAGCCGACGATTGTGGATGGATGGTTTGCCTCACACCCGCTGGAGGAGGCGCGGATTCAAAGGGCGAACGAGCTGATCGACCAGATGAGTCAGGGTCCATCGCGGACGCTGATAGTGGACACACCCGGCTTCCAGGCGTTCAAGACCCGCGTGTCAGAGCTGCCCGCTCCTCCCGCCCAGAGGAGAATTCCGAGCGGACAGCAGCCCTAAACTGATCATTAGTCGGTTCTACAGATAGCTGAGCCACCAGTCATGGCGCCGCGCTTTTACACCGGCGTACCATCGACAAATCGGGTAGAGCAGAACGACGCCGAGGATCCACAGCGCGTAGACCATCGCCAGGCCGAATCCGGAGCCCGGTGCAGGCGGTCCCGAAAAGCCGACGTTGGTGAACAGGTAGTCGGTGGGCTTTCCGGCAATCCTGCCGGCGACGAGAGCGAGCGTGTGGGTCACGATCCACTGCAACAGATAGAAGAAGAGCGGCACCCGTCCGTAGACGATGAAGGTTCGCGCGAGCTTCCCGCGCGTGCGACCATCGAACCATGCCAGAAAGAGCATCGCGGGTCCAAGCGTCATCATCAGATAGAGCAGCGACGGGGGGTACTTGGAGGTCGCGAGAAAGGAGAGGGCGGTCTTTACCGGGTCACTCTGGGCGGACCAGCGAGAGGGATCGCCGTAGATGTTGATCGCTCGTATCACGATGAAACCCAGCGTGATCGCGCTGCCGAGTCGGAGGAGGATCCGCCGCCTCTCGCCCTCGTCGAGCCTGTAGAGAGAGCCGAACGCGTAGCCAGCTGCCAACACGCCGATCCAGGGAATCAGCGGGTAAAGCACCAGCAGCGCGGGGCCGGGGAACCCAAATGGAAAGATCATCCCCGGCTCGTGAAATACCTTCCATAGCGACGCTCCGAAGCCTGGCACCGGGCTTCCGGGCCCCCTCCAACTCATCGAATGGATTCCGTCCAATGCGTTGTGAAGGACAATCATCCCGACACTCAGGACCACTATCGCGCGCAACGGGAGATAGATGAGTCCCGCCAGAACGATCATGCCCCAGCCGATCACCCAGATGACCTGAAGGAAACCCAGGAAGACCGGGTAATCGAAGTTGAAAAAGATTATGACCCGCAGCACGGTGAATTCCAGCACGATCAGCCAGATACCGCGCGTTATCAGAAACCTCGACAGCTCGCCCTTCGGTTTGCCGCGGAGCTGCTGGAAGTACGCGCCCGTGCCGGCGAGAAACACGAAGAGTGGCGCGCAGAAATGGGTGATCCACCGTGTAAAGAACAGAAGTGGGTACGTCCTCGAGACGTCGGTCGGATCGAAGAGCGCGGCCTGAAAGTGGACGAAGTCGCGGGTGTGGTCCAGCATCATGATCACCATGATCAAGCCGCGCAGCATATCGACGGAATCCACTCGCGCCTTTCTTTCGGGACTGTATGGCGCCGTTGGAGTCATTGGTGCTCTGTGCACGGATCCGATCGACGTTTCGATTCTTTCCATTGGCGCTGCTTGCTCCGTTGGCTGTATTTGCGCGAAATCAGGGGGATTCGATCGGTCGCAATAGTATTACTGCCGCCCCTTCCCCGCCACGCGACATTTCGCGACCATCTTGCATGAACAAACTCCCTCGGCGCATCGCGCTCGCGGCGCTTGTCCTTATTGCCACGCCGCTCCCCGCACAGACGAGTACTCCGAATTGGGATTCACTGGCGAGGGAAGCAACAACGCTCCTCACCGAATACCTGCGCATTAACACGACGAATCCGCCCGGCAACGAGCTGGCGGGCGCCAGGTTCCTGAAATCTGTTCTGGAGCGAGAAGGCATCGAGACGCAGATACTCGACACCACCGAGCTCGGCGCGGGGCGGGCGAACCTGTACGCGCGGCTCAAGGGGAATGGCTCGAAGAAGGCGATCGCACTGGTTCACCATATTGACGTTGTCACGGCCGCTCCGGCCTACTGGGCCGTCGACCCGTTCTCGGGCGTCGTGAAGGACGGGTACATATGGGGGCGTGGCGCGCTCGACATGAAGGGTCAGGGCGTGGTCCATCTGATGGCGATGCTCGCGCTCAAGCGCGCGGGCGTGCCCCTGAACCGCGACATCGTTTACATCGCCAACGCGGACGAGGAGCTCAATTCGACCGGCGGCCTTACCTTCGTCGCGCGCCACGCCGATCTGTTGCGCGACGTGGAGTATCTGGTCACCGAAGGAGGGGAGAACAGGCTCAATGAGAGTGGAAGGGTTGTCTACTTCGGCATCGGCGTGGCGGAGAAGAGAACGTTCTGGCAGCGCCTGACCGTGAAGGGAACACCCTCCCACGCTTCGCGTCCCACGAAGCTGAATCCCGTCCCGCCACTCATCGCGGCGCTGGATAGAATCGCCCGCTATGAGACACCGCTCCACGTCACACCCGGGGTCGAGAAATACTTCCGCGACATCGCGCAAACCTACACCGGAGAGCGACGTGCGTGGCTGTCAAATGTGACCGTCGCACTGAAACATCCCCGCGCGCGGGGCTGGGTCCTCAGTGATGTCTACTGGAACGCGATTCTGCGGAACACCATTTCGATCACCGGCCTCACGGGATCGAGCAAGACGAATGTCATCCCGGCCGAAGCGTCGGCGAGCATTGATATCAGATTGCTCCCGGACCAGAGCCCCGAGGACATGCTCGCTGTTCTCACGCGGTTGGTGGCTGATACGGCCGTCCATTTTTCGACCGAGCTCAAGCCGAAAACCCCGCTGGAGGTCCCCAGCAACACCGATTTCTTTCGCGCTGTCGAGAGAGCGGCGCACGAGCGGCAGCCGAACGCCTTCGTAACGACCCCAATGTCAACCTGGGCCACTGACCGGCCGACTTATCGCCGGCTCGGTATCGCGACGTACGGGATCGACCCATTTCTGGTTCCCGCGGCGGAAACGCAACGCGGCATGCACGGCAACGACGAGCGCATCTCGGTCGAGAACATCGCCTTCGGCATGCGGTACATCTACGACATACTGCGCTACGCGCAGTAGCCGGTTCGAGCTAGCGCGTCAGCTCTTGTGCCGGAAGGTTATTCGTCCTCTCGTCAGGTCGTAGGGCGACACTTCGAGAGTTACGCGATCGCCGGCGAGGACGCGGATGCGGAACCGCCGCATCTTTCCCGCAATCGTGGCGTGCACGTCGTGGCCGTTGTTCACCTGCACGCGGAACGTCGCATCGGGCAGCACTTCGGTGACGGTTCCTTCGAGTTCGATCGCTTCTTCTTTCGCCATAATCCTCCAGCGGTGATTGTAGGGTACAAATAAAAAGCGGGGCCGCCCCGGATTTGTCCAGAGCGGCCCCGCTTTCCTATCCTGCGTTCAGCAAGCTACGACTTAAGCGCCGAGCTTGGTGACGTTCTCGGCCGCGGGGCCCTTCTGGCCCTGCACGACGTCGAATTCAACGCGCTCGCCCTCGGCCAACGACTTGAAGCCGTTGCCCTGAATGGCGGAGTGATGAACGAAGCAATCCTTCTGTCCGTTCTCGGGGGTGATGAAGCCAAAGCCCTTGGCGTCGTTGAACCATTTTACTTTGCCGGTGGTACGCATGTTCGGTACATCCTCATTCAATTGTGTCGGAGTGCCGTGTTTGCGGTACCTGTCCGACTACTGTTTGTTCGCGGCCGAAATGGCCGCATTTGTCCGCCTTGAAACCAAAAAAGACCTGGCAACATCCCAGGTCCCTCTACAGTTCGCTGGCTCTAGTGCGCAATCGTTGCGCTTCAGGTTTATAACCTAACTAATCAGGCCCCGCCAGTCAATAAAGATTAGGCCGGAGTTATGGGATCGTTAGGCGGCTCCGCCTCGCTGCGTTCGAACGGGTAGTTGCCGCGGATAGTTGACGGAACCGGTACCTGGTGCTGGTAGCCGTCGAGGCCGACTCGTCGCACATTCTTGGACGCATGCCTTACGCGTTCCACACTGCTGACGTTTTTACCGATCACGTGCACGGAGGAAATCCGCTCGCGGTAATTCCGGACGCTCGTGGATTATCCGACGCGCAGATGCAGGCGATTACGCGCGAGTTCAATTATTCCGAAACGGTATTCGTATTTCCGCCGGCGACGAAAGGCCACACGCGCAGCGTTCGCATCTTCACGCCGAGCACCGAGCTCCCTTTCGCGGGACATCCGACCGTGGGCTGCGCGTTCGTGCTCGCGAGCATCGGCGCGATTCCGCTCGACGGCGGCGAGACCCGCATCGTCCTCGAGGAAGGCGTAGGCCCGATACCAGTCCTCATTCGCGCCAGAGACGGGAAGCCCGTTTTCGCTCAGCTCACTTCGGCGATGATGCCGGAGATCAACGATCCTCCGCCTCCGCCCGAGACGCTTTGCGAGATTCTCTCACTCGAGCCGAGCCACATCGTTGCTGACGACATGATCGAGCCGGAAGCGGTCTCCTGCGGCGTGCCGTATTTGTTCATCCCGCTCAAAAAACCGGAGATGCTTTCCTGGGTAAAGGTGGATACGCAGAAGTGGGAGCAGGCCCTCCGGGACTACTGGGCACCGGAGATGTTCGTGTACAGCACGGAGGAGTGGGGCGGCATCTTCGAGGGCGGTCATATCCGGGCGCGCATGTTCGCGCCGGGACTGGGCATTGGCGAAGACCCGGCGACCGGGAGCGCCTGCGCCGCGCTCGCCGGGTTTCTCGCGCTCAGATCAGAAACGCGCGATGGGACGCTGCGTTGGACCGTCGATCAGGGAGTCGAGATGGGAAGACCGAGCAAGCTGGAGCTCGAGGTCGAGCTGAGGCGCGGCCAGCTCGCTGCGATCAGAGTTGGAGGAGAATCAGTCCTCGTGAGCTCGGGCACTCTCCACCTCGACGGGACCGCATAGCCGCCGCGTCGATTGCAAGGGCCCGCGGATCTCTACTCCAAATAGTGGTAGAGACCGAACAGCGCCATCCCGGCGCCGCCGATGATGATGATCGTTCCAGCCGTATCGCCGATCAATGCTCCGGCAATCATCGCCCCGACCCCGACAACCATCAATGCCACATCCTGCCCCTGATTCCGGCGTACGATCGGCGCCGCGGTAACCTTCGTCGATGCGTCGACTCTCGCTTCGCTGGCGCGGAATCCCACAGCGGCTGCCTGAAGCGTCGGGCCGTTCGCTAACGGTTTGGCGGATTGCTGCGCACCCGACGCAGCGGGTACGAGAGCAAGAGCACAGAAGCTGATCGCCAGAAAGCGCATTTTCGTTCTCCATTGGGGGGCGGGAATGATTCGAGAGGAGGGCGCCTCGAGGGCGTCGCTCGTTTCCCGCAGTGTGTTGGCGCACAGTCCGGCAATAAACGTGCACGACCGTACACTTCCACTTCGAATCAGTCCTTGGCGGGCTCAACCTCGAGGGCGAAGGCTCCGGTCAGGATCTGCCCTCGGTGCTTCACCTGTACCCACACATGGTACTTGCCCGGTTTTGGAAAGGCGTAGGGAAAGCTGATGACGCCATTCTCCGGCATTGAAGTCACTCGATGCGCTGCATCGCTCGCGTTGATTCTCTGACCGAGGCGTCCGGCGATCGTGTCTCCAGGCTGCCTCATCGTGAACGCCATCTGTGACGCCATCGAGATGGTACCGCCGGGATGGAGGTGCACGAACACGGCGCCGTCGTCGCGGCTGACGACCGCGTGCCCCGCCATTCCGATGTATGCCTCGAGCGCGAGCGGTTTTCCGTCCTTTCCAACGACGCCGAAGCGAAGTGACGCATCCTTGCCCTCGACGAAAGCTGCGCCGGCTTCCAGCGTCATCACCGATCCGTCCTCGAGCGTCGCGCTCCTGGCGTTGGGAGGAGCGGCGGCAAAGTGGGACGCGTCATCGGCATCGGTGAGCTTTGCTGTAGCCTTGATCTGGTCCGGCAGATCGACGCTCGTCGACAGCGTCTGTGTAAACCCGCTCTCGTGCACGATGTCGCCGTAGACGCGATAACGCCCTGGCGGAAGCGGGGGCAGCTGTGACGGAAAGCTCACCGTGTCGGTGGTCGACGGATGCAGGTGCGCGAACGCGAGAAGGTCGGGCTCCCGAATCATGAAAACGTGCATCAGCTTGCCATGGTCCGGCAGAAGCGGAGTCCAGCGGTTGGCCGAATGGGACCTGAGCCAGGCGCTGTCGTTTCGCATTGTCCACACTGAATCCGAGATTCGCAGATCGAGCGTTCTCCCGCCCGCACTCGGCAGGATCGCAGCGCTCGCAGTAAGCGGCTTGTAGATGCTGCTGTTGAAACGCGAGTCTTCCAGTCCCCACCAGCGTGAGCCACCGAAGAGCGCGAGCGCGACTATCGCCGTGCCCGCCGCCATCGCGACGCGTGCCTTCCACTTCCGTCGCGCGTCGGGTGTCTCTCCGGCAGGCAGCACACTCTCGCGCACGGATGCGCCGATGATGGTGATCAACCCGACGAAAAGGAAAACGCCCACCACTGCGAGCGCCCCTCCGAGCTTTGGATCGAGCCCGAGACGCCGGTTGGCAACCACGACAACGGGCACGACGGCTTTGCCCTCGCCGAGCGATCCGCGCACGTTTACAGTCACGCTGTTGGAGCCGCCCGACATGATCCAGAGCGGCGCGGCATAGAGTCCCGGATCCCCTTCGACAGGCTCCGCAATCTCAGGCGGCAGAGCGGTCGCGAGCGCGTCGAAGCGATTGGCTTGCACCGTCACCTGTTGCACGCCCGTGCCCGCCACTCGCGCGAAGACGTTCGCCACGCCCGGAACCACACCAGGAGTCGCGACCTGCACTATCACGTGATAAGGTCCCGCGCTGCCCTCGTACCACGCATCGGGACTTCCGACGTGCCCCGAGGAGATCACGACGACCGCGGAGAGAGCCGCGACGCGAACGACGATCGATTTCATCGTCGGACCTTCGACATGCCGTTTCCAAAAAACAGGCTGATGCGCGACGCCACGATCCCGATGATCATCGCGAGCCCGATCCCCTCGGCGAACCGAAGCGGACTCCATTTACCAGTGGGATCGACGTCGAGATTCCAGAACCGATGCGTCCACGGGCCGAGCCGTGCATTGTACGACCACTGATTTGCCCCGATGATGAAGTTGTCCGCAGCCGGCGAGAGAAGGAATTGCGCCCAGAACCAGTGAACTGCCACCATCACCAGCACCCACGTCACGCCGATCATCACTGACAGCATCCAGTCGTTCCGCCGCCCGTACTTCCGCATCAGCAGATCGACCGCGACCGCCGGCACGATGAGAAGGAGCGGAAATGCCGGCGGCACCATGTGCGTGACCGGATTGTAGATGGGAGCCAGCTTCGGCGTGGCCTCGAAGAGCTGGAGCACCCACATCATTATCAGCGTGATCGCCGAGTAGATGGCTGTGATCGTGGTGGCCGGCCAACTCAGATGCGACGCGCGAGAGAGTCCGATCAGGAAGATCGGTATCGTCCACGCCGTGATCTGGTAGAACTTCGCCGCGTGCATATGATTCCCGACGCTGGCGTCTTCCTGGATGACCGTCGCGATCATCGTGATCAGAATCCCGGCGGCGAACGCGTGCATCATGCTGTACACCTTCTGGTCCTCTTCCGACGCGCGATTCTGCGCGCTCAGCGTCATCAGCATCGCGCCGATCTGGATTCCGATCATGCCCCAGGCAAGGATCATGTGCGGTGGACTTATGATCTTGACGTCGAGCCCGTAGGCGTTGTGCCACCAGTCGTCGAAGGGCGCTGATGTGATCATCATCAGCGTCCCCCAGATGCACACCCAGGCTCCGATCGGTCCGTAGAAGAAGCGCCAGAAGCGGACAGACTGCGCTCTCTCCGCGGGAGGGCCGGCGAAAGTTGTTTTCAGAACGAGCCAGCCGCAGCTCAATCCCGCTACTACAGCCGCCAGCTGCTCGAGAACGTGGGCCAGGGTCCAGAACGTGTCTCGACCCACCGTTCGATGCCACGAGACATCCCAGATCAATCCGACGACGATGCAGGTCGACGCCAGGACGACGGCGTACAGTGGCCACGGGATGGCCCACGCTCCTGCTCTGGCGCGTGCATCAACCGCGATTCTATCGGCGACGGAAGCGGTCATGTGGCAAACCTTCGTTGGGGCCGGAGGCGTTTGGCGCGTTCGCGCGCGGGCGCCACACCATAGGGTGGGGCGACCGCTCCGTCAAGAAAAGCTAACGCTCTTCGGTCCGGCGCCCGCGCCCGCGATGACGCTCGGGAACATCAACCTGGCCCGTTACCGAGCTATAGTCGATGCTGCCGCCTCCCTTCGAGTCCACCTTGAAATCACGACCCACCTTGTCCACCTCGATGTCCCCCGAGCCATCCTGCTCAACGATGACCGACCCGCGGACATCGCTGGCGTAGATGCCTCCGGAGCCGTCTGACTCAACGGTGAAAGACCCGGTTACGTTGCGCACGTCTATCTCGCCCGAGCCATCGGTTACCCTGACATCGCCACCCACGTTCGCGATCGTGAGCTGGCCCGAGCCATCCTCGATGTGAACCGTTCCGGCAGCACCATCCACCGAGAAATCACCGGACCCGTCGGATGCCTCGAGCGACCCGACGTTGAATATCTTGGCGTCACCGCTGCCATCGGACACATCGGTGTTGATGCCCTGAGGTACCTGGATCACCAGGTCGAGCGACGCTGAGTAGTTGTCGTTGAAGCCGGAGCGCCACTGGTGATCGGGGATGTCGGCCTTGATGAACACGACGTCGCCGCGACGCTCGGCGATGAGCCTGATCTGATTGAGGAACTGCTGCGAAGAGGCTCGCGCCGTTCCGGTAACCTGTACCTGCCTGAGCCCCGCTTTGCCTTCGACCCGAAGGGTGCCGGCTGCGGCTTCCACTTCAACGGTTCGCGCGCCTGCAGCGTCGACAACCGCGTTTCTGGGTTCCGTATAGCTCTGCGCGTGCGCGGCCGAGCCGACGAGAAAAGGCGCCGCCGCGAAGGCCGCACCGCTGATCTGTCGCTTCATTGATGACTCCATTCGGGTGTGACGGGGTTAGACAACCCCTATTCCCGTACGGTTTGAACGACCCTCAGTTTCAGTCCGGGGGGAACTCGGCCTGGGACATTTTCCAGATGCCGTTGAGCATGTCGGAAGCGTATACTCGTCCGCCTGACAGCTGGACTCCCCATATGTAGACCGGACCCACGTCAGCGGGGCCGTGAGCAAGCTCGCGACCCATCCTGGCGAGGTCACAGCGTCCATCCGGGCTCCTGTTGGCAGCGTCGCAGCTGGACAGGTCGCCAGTTATGTCGATGGCTCTCACGCCGCCGTTGTAGTACGCCGCGTAGAGGATCCCACGGGACTCATCGACGGAGAAGTTGTGCGTCCCCGCGCCGTCGAGATGATAGTAGGCAACCTCTCGTGGAGACGCGAAGTTGCTCACATCCAGAACGTGGATGTCGCCGATCGAGTAGGAGCCGATTGCGCCCGGTCCCTCTTGACCGACGAAGGCGTACCGCTTCTCACCCGTAGCCGCGTTGTGATACCACCAGACGTTGTGCGCCTGGCCACCGACAGTTGACACGTTTCCGAGCGGGAGCGGGTTCGAGACCGAGCCGCTCCCGGCCCCGCCGATGTCCCAAATGGTTATTCCCGCATTCCA
>JANMMF010000171.1:0-8234 GCA_031372985.1 Gemmatimonadota bacterium | reverse complement strand
GTCCGCCTTAAATACTCATCCCGGCGCATGACGGGATCGTGAAACCAGCATTACGGCTTCGTCACGATTGGTGGTGCGCGCGGATTGACCCTAGTCCAGGGCGCGGCTAACTTGCAAAACTCTGCGCCACAGGCGGTTAGCCCGCGGCGAGGGGCCTGTAGCTCAGGTGGTTAGAGCGCACGCCTGATAAGCGTGAGGTCGGTAGTTCAACTCTACCCAGGCCCATTCAATCAAAGCAAAGGCCCACAACCAGTTAGCGGATTGTGGGCCTTTCCTCTGGCACCATGGCGGGGGTGCGGTGCCGTAGACGGTGACGAAAGGCGTGCGTATCAGGCGTGCCTAGCAGGGGGTGTCACCTATCTCGCGGACCGTTCATTTGGAGCTCGACGTTCCAGATTGACTTCGCAACCTCCAGAGCGTTTGATGCGGAAATCTCCCAAGATTTGGACGCCTACTTTGCTGGTACGAGCGTTGATTGGCCACCAACGCTCTGCCAGCGTCCGTTCCGTCTGACCCACAGCTCAGTGAAACGCCGTGCTCCACTGACGTACCCCTTGGCGGATCCAGTGAGCGTTGAGATGCCGGTCACAACGGCCACATCGCGGTAGATCCGTACCTTCAAGTCGTCGGATTTACGCGCGGTCCAAGCTTGATTTGGAGACATGCTTTCTGCGATCTCCTGGGTCTTGTTGGCGACGGTACCATTCGAGTGAATGTACATGTAGTCGTCAGAATAAAAGCGCTCCATGGTGGCGCGATCCTTCTTGATGAGGGACGCGTCGCTTAACACGTGATACGCTTTGAGCACCTCTTGCTCCTTTGCGTTCCGCGTCTGAGCGTGGGTTGGAACGGCGACCAGCAGTCCAAGCAATGTAAGAGCAATGACCCGCTTCATGATCTGCCTCCTCTTAGTGTGCGAGATGATTCCGCGTCGCCGACCGGGATGGCCCGCGTTTGATGCTTGTCGGTTCAACTGGGAATTCTTGCAGTCCGAGCTATACTGCGCGAGGATCAACAAAGATGCAACCAATCGGGCGTTCGCGGCCCCTAGCGGACAATTTGCGCAGATAGCCTCTCGCATGGTGAATGGTGTCCATTGTGGTGTCCATTCGCATGCGCAAAATGTTCGCGGAAGTGCGCAAGATGTTCTTAAATGCGCGCCGTGCTGAGCAGGATGTTCGTGAAAGGCAGGCTAATAGGAACTTCTGAGCCTAATCTGTGTTCGCATGAAGCTGCCTGATAAGCGTGAGGTCGGTAGTTCAACTCTACCCAGGCCCATCAACTTCAGATCATTGCCCCGCAAGCGTTTAGGCGCTGGCGGGGTTTTTCTTTTCGCCGACCAAGAGGCGATGGTATCCATTGGTGGTGTCCGGTGCGTTACCCACAAAACAGATGTTGGCCGCGAGCGAGAGGCCATCCTACATTAGAGCCTCTCCATCAGAGGGAATCTTCGCGCCGGATCTAAGGGACCAATTTCAACGCACTCTCCGCAACACCTACACCATTGAGCGTGAGCTCGGCGGCGGTGGGATGTCGCGCGTTTTCCTGGCTGAGGAGCGACGTTTTGGCCGGAAAGTGGTGATTAAGGTTCTCCCACCCGATGTCGCCGGCGCGATCAGTGCCGAGCGATTCGAGCGGGAGATACAGCTCGTCGCGCGACTACAGCACCCGCACATTCTCCCGTTGCTGACCGCGGGCGAGGCCGACGGCTCGCTGTACTACACGATGCCCTTTGTACAGGGTGAGAGCTTGCGCGAGCGCATCGTGCGCGAGGGCCGGCTCCCGCTCGAAGACGCGCTCCGCATCGCGTCCGAGGTTGCCGACGCGCTCGCGTGCGCTCACCACGACGGCATCGTCCACCGGGACATCAAGCCTGAGAACGTCCTACTGTCTGCGGGACATGCAGTGGTCGCCGACTTCGGCATCGCGAAAGCTATCTCGATGTCGAAGACCAAAGTCGGCGCGCCAAGCGGCGACCCTGGCCTCACTCAGCTCGGCACGTCGCTCGGGACTCCCGCCTACATGAGTCCCGAACAAGCAGCCGGCGAGCAGGATCTCGACGGCCGCACGGACATCTACAGTCTGGGTTGCGTACTCTATGAGATGCTCGCTGGTCGGCAGCCCTTCATCGGGCCAAGCGCGGCCGCCGTGATCGCGAAGCGGTTCACTGAGACTCCAGCGCAGCTTCGCACAATTGACAGCGCGATCCCCGTCGAGGCGGAACGGATTGTTGTGCGCGCTATGGGTCGCGAGCCCTCCGACAGGTTCGCTACCGCCGAGGAAATGGTCCACGCCCTTGCCGCGGCCTCCGCCTCACGCTCGGGACCGCACCGTACCGGCGATGACAAGCCATCGGTCGCCGTGCTGCCCTTCGCGAACCTGAGCTCGAATGCGGACGATGAGTATTTCTCCGACGGTATGACGGACGAAGTGATCAACGCGCTGGCGCACCTGCCAGGCATTCGCGTGGCGGCGCGCACATCGGCGTTCGTCTTCAAGGGCCAGCGTGTGGATCTGCGGAATATCGCTCAGCAACTTTGCGTGCAAACTATTTTGGAAGGCAGTGTGCGCCGCGCTGGGAATCGCGTGCGGATCTCCGTCCAACTCGTCGGTGCGGCTGACGGGTTGCATCTCTGGAGCGAACGCTATGACCGCGAGCTCGCCGACGTGTTCGCGTTGCAGGACGAGATCGCACAGGCCATTTCCCACGCCCTTGAGGAGCAGCTCGGCGGCGGCGTAGGCGCGACAAGGTCGCGGGAGACACCACCGGAGCGACCAGACCGTACACCACGCGCGCCGGTAAATCCCGCAGCGTACGATATATATCTGCGCGGCCGCTTTCTGTTCGAACAGCACGCGGCGACGGAGGCCATTGCGTCCTTCGAGAGCGCGGTGGCACTCGATCCGAACTTCGCGCTCGCTCACGCCTGGTGCGCCTTCTCGAACATGCTGGCAGCGAACCTCAACATGTTGCCGGCCCTCACCGCGTACCCACGTGGGCGCGCGGCGGCAGACCGTGCCCTCGCGCTTGAACCGGATCTGCCCCAAGCGCTACTAGCCAGAGCCTTCGTCGCAGCGTGGTTCGATTGGGACAATGCCCGCGCGGAGACGCTCGTACGAGAGGTGTTGGCGGTGGCGCCTGGGTTGACCCACGCACACGATCTGCTTGGCTGGACACTTGTCAGCGCCGAGAGGCTCGAAGAAGGAGTCGAGTCCATGGAGCGCGCCTACGCGCTGGATCCGCTTTCCGACTTTATGCTCTACAACGTTGCGCTGACGCTTATCTTGGCCGGTGAGCCGACGCGAGTGATCGAAGTGCTTCGTCCGGCGCTCGTGCGCTCACCCGGCGACGGGCGACTGCTTTTGCTTTTGGGCACTGCGCTCTTCGTCGCCGATCGGCTGCCGGAGGCTCGCGCAGTGCTGGAACGGGCTCGCGAGCTGACTCCCACGAACGCACAATTGCGGGGAACTCTCGTCTGTGTCCTCGCGGCGATGGGCGACACAGAGGGAGCCCGGCACCGGCTGGTCGAGGTGGAGGAGCAGGCCGAGCGTGGCGTGGGCTCGCCATTCGAAGTGGCCTGCGCCTTCCACTGGCTTGGCGATGACGAACGCGCGTATGCTTGGCTCGACCGCGCGTTTCAGGCGCGCTCTCTCTGGATGACGTTCCTGCACCTGGAGCCGCGTCTCCGGCGCATGCGGGGCACGCAACGATTCGAGGAGTTGGTCAAGCGAGTCGGCATCGCGCCGATGCATGAAAGCGTACACGGTTCGCAATGAATCTTTCGCTTTGCGTGGTCGAGGAGCGCGAACAGAATGACTGAGCGTATTGAACAGGTCCAGCGTGCCTTCACCGCTTACACCATTGAGCGTGAATTGGGCAGCGGCGGAATGGCCACCGTTTATCTCGCGCATGATAAGAAACACGACCGCAAAGTCGCCATAAAGATTCTGCATGCCGAGCTCGCTGCCGTACTCGGCGCTGAAAGATTCCTCCAAGAGATAAGAGTTACCGCCAATCTGCAGCACCCCCATATCCTGGGCCTGATCGATTCCGGAATAATCGGCGATGACGCGGGCGAGCTGAGGGGAAGGCCGTACTACGTGATGCCTTACGTCGAGGGTGAATCACTCCGCCAGCGGCTCGACAAGGAGCAACAGCTTCCGGTCTCTGACTCCGTTCGAATCGCAACCGAAGTCGCGAGCGCCTTGGACTACGCTCACAGACGCGGCGTGATACACCGGGATATCAAGCCAGAGAACATTCTGCTGCACGACGGCAGTGCCATCGTCGCGGATTTCGGAATTGCGCTAGCCGTCACGCAAGCTGGCGGCGCGAGAATGACTCAGACCGGACTCTCGCTCGGCACTCCGAGTTACATGAGTCCGGAACAGGCGATGGGGGAGCGCACGATCACTGCGCGGAGCGACATCTACTCGCTGGGTGCCGTGACCTACGAGATGCTTTCCGGGGAGCCGCCCTTCACTGGACCGACAATACAGGCTGTCGTTGCGAGAGTGATGACGGAGGAGCCACGACCACTCACAGCTCAGCGCCGGAACGTCCCGCCGAACGTCGCAGCAGCTGTATCGCGGGCGCTCGAAAAAGTTCCGGCCGATCGATTTGGATCCGCTCACGAATTTGCCGAGGCCTTGAACAATCCTTCGTTCGCACTATCCGCCGCGTCGGCCGCGGGGGGACAAGCTCGATCAAGCCATCGCTCAGGGTTGTTGTATGGCGTGATCGCATTCGCGATTCTGACAACGGGCACGACACTCTGGGCTTGGATGCGTCCCGCGGACTCGAAGCCTGTGCTGCGGTACGCCATGGTGTTCGATTCGACCGAGACGATGGTTCGAAGCGCGGAGTGGGCGGGACGGCTTGCAATCTCACTTGATGGATCGCGGCTGGCCTACATAGGAGGGCCGGGCGCGCAACTCTTAATACGGCCGCGCAATCAGCTACATGCGATCGCGATCCCAGGGACCGAAGGGGCATACACACCGTTTTTCTCCCCTGATGGTCAGCGTGTAGGGATCGTTACCGGCCAGAACCTTCAGATCGTGTCGATTAACGGCGGCCAACCTGTCACCGTAACTGATTCGCTCGTAGACATCGGCGGCGCATCCTGGGGCCGCGACGGGTTTATCTACGCGGACGGGGCGGGGTTTGGCAGTCTCGTCCGCGTTGAAGCCAGGGCTGGGGCAGTGCCAAAGCTGTTTACTGTTCTGGACACGGCAGGCGGCGAGATCGATCACATGTGGCCTGACGTGCTCCCCAACGGGAAAGGGGTCCTGTTCACCGACGCGTTTGGGGTCGCGAGCGGCAACAAGGGGAAATCGACATACGCCATAGCCGTTGCCGACATTCCGTCAGGGAAGCACCGGGTGATCGTGGACAACGCGATATACGCTCGCTACGCGACCTCCGGACACCTTCTCTATGTGACCCTGAACAAGACATTGATGCTGGTTCCCTTTGATCATACTTCAATGAAGGTGACTGGTGAGCCGACGACGCTCGTCGAAGGCATGCGGCTTGGGCTGTCAGGCTCGGCGGATCTCGCGGTCTCACAGGCGGGGACGCTGGTCTATGCGACGAGCACGGGAACGGCAAAACAGCAACTCGTGTGGATTACCCGCGATGGTAAGGCAAAGTCCGTCGATCCCGATTGGGAAGGTGATTTCCTGTTCCCGGCCATCTCGCCGGACGGGAGGCGGCTCGCGGTCGTGAGGAAAATCGATGCCCAGACGATCGACCTCTGGATCAAGCAGTTAGACCGAGGCCCGAGCATCAAGTTGACGGAGGGGGGTAGCAATGTGTTTCCCACCTGGAAACCTGACGGGCAATCAGTAACGTTCTCCTCGAACACGGCAGGCTTTCACGATCTGTGGACTAAGCGGGCCGACGGCAGCGCGCAGGCGGTATTGCAATTCAGTGAGAAGCGGAACGTGTTCGGCGCGCACTGGTCTCCCGACGGGACGTGGCTGATCTTCCAGACAGGCGCAAGCGAGCCCGGCTTAGGTGACATTATTGGGGTCCGGCCCGGGAGTGATACGACACCGGTCCCGCTCGTAGCGACCAGGTTCACGGAGGTAGCTCCGGCTCTCTCACCCGACGGCCGATGGCTGGCGTATACCTCGAATGAGTCTGGTCGGTATGAGATCTACGTCGTCCCCTTCCCGAACACCGGCGCGGCGAAATGGGCGGTCTCGACGCGTGGGGGGACGGAACCACAGTGGTCCCATAGCGGGAAGGAGTTATTCTACCGCGACGGCTCGAAGAACTTGGTTGCGGTGGCGATCCGGACAACGCCGACGTTCTCGCTCGGCGGCTCAACAGCTCTCTTCTCGGCTGCGGGATTCGCTTCCGACGAATTCGGGTCACTGTATGCCGTGGCGCCCGACGACCAACGCTTCCTGATGATACGGCCGAACACTGCGAACGGTTCCGACGAGCTGATCGTTGTTGAGAATTGGTTCGAGGAGATCAAGGCGAAGTCGCGTAAATGAGATGCGCCTTGATATGCCGACCCGCGGACGCGTGCCGCTGCTTCGCGATCAACACTTCCTTGCTGTCGATTCCACTGTCGATTGACCCCGACATTGTCCGGCATCCGGGTAGTGCAACTACGGCAGATCACGTTGTCCGTCAACGATTTACAGATTTCTTGCCGGACTTCCTACTCCCCTTGGGTCGCCTGATAAGCGTGAGGTCGGTAGTTCAACTCTACCCAGGCCCATAACATTCAACTGATTGTCCCGCATTGGCTTACAGCTGGTGCGGGATTTTTATCGTGCGGCTGAGGTGTCAGTTCAGGTGTCAGTTGGCCAAGGACTGAGGGGTTGCCTCAACCTCCTTTCTTCCAGCCAGCGACGCCCGCTGAACTTCCAAATCCGGCTGCTGATATACAGTGAGCAGCGTAACCGGCGATTTCCAGCCGCCCATATAGGCCAAGTCCCGGAGATTGGTGGTGGGCTTAAGATCATTCGCGAACTTTCGCCGCGCGGAATGGAATCCCATTCCGGGAACGTGCTCAAGCTCCGCGAGCTTTTCGGCCTCCCTCCACCAGTCTGTAGCGACTTCGCGCGGCAGTGGTCGGTCGGCATTTGCTGGCGATGGAAAAATCCAGCAGTCCCCAATCTTGGGTGAGCTACGCCCGAGAACACTGAGGATCGAAACAGCATCCTCAGACAGCGGGGTCCGGTGGGCAAAGGCAATCTTATCTGTCTCCGCCCTCCATACCACGAGTCGCTTCTCCAGATCGACATCCGACCAGCGAAGCTGTCTCACCGCACCAGCCCGGTGCCCTGTTTCGTGTGCCATCACGAGCAGCGCCTCGCAAAGAGCGTGAACCTGCGGCGCCTTCGCCCGCATTTTGAGATATCGCTCTTGGTCTAGCACCGGCCGCCGCGGACTGTCTCCGCTTGGGTGGCCAACCCTTTGAGCGGATTGTGCGTCAAGAGCGGCACATCCCGGTCGTCTCGAGCTACAGGTCGGCCGCTGCATTTGCTTCCCGCACTTTCCCCGGCGGCACAGGACTGGGTGCTGGCCGTGGCCGCGGGCTCGTCACTTGGGGGCGTCACCACTTGCGTGACCATCCTCGTCGTCGTCGAGGAGACTTTGGATCTCCGCCAGCAGGTAAGTCCGTTGCCCTCCGAGTGATCGTGCTGCGGGGAACAGTCTCCCCTCAGCCTCCCAGCGGCGTAAGGTGTCGACAGATTTCCCCACAAGTCGTGCGGCCTATGCCGAGAGAAATAGTTACCGGCCATCCCGGTGCGTGCATCGAACGTCGGATCGCCCAATTCGGAAGACATAAAAGTGTACTCCCACAAAAGAAAAAAAACGCCAAGAATCGCAAGCGATTCCGGCGCTTTGGTACACCCAAGAGAACGAGGATTTTCAGGTCAAACGCGAATACTGAATGATCGTGTCGCTGTCGGCGGCAAATGCTGTGCGGGTGCGGGTGCCGTCGTATCTGTATCTATAATTAATCCGCCTATGGGGTGCAAGTAGGTGATAACGCAGCGCCTGCTATTGGAGCAGGAGACCGAGTACCTCACGCGAGACCCCCGCTTGGCTCTTGCAACCTGCGGTCCGTAACATTGGACGGGTGGGTGGGGGATCTGCGTTATGCATGCAACCACTTTTGCGTCGGTCCTTACAAGCTTTGATTTGCAACCATGAAGATTCTGGTGATCGAGGATGAGCCGAAAGCGGCGTCCTACCTGCAACA
>JANMMF010000167.1:0-2781 GCA_031372985.1 Gemmatimonadota bacterium | reverse complement strand
CCAGCGGGCAATGGCTGCGCTCGCACCTGAACGTCCGGGTTCTCCGCGTTCCACTGCGCCGTCAGGCGCATGGCGAGGCGAGTCTCGGCGGGATTTGCAGCGGGCCAGTAGGTAAGCGTGATCGGGGCGGTGGCCTTTGCGGCGATCTCGAGGCCTGACGCCCCTCGACGGACTATGAGGCGCTCACCCGCGGGCCCGACGTACTCGCGTTGATTCGGAACGCTAGCGAGCGACGTTGAGGGCTCACCAACCGGTCGATAGTGCAGATATTCAGCCGCATCCGGATTGCCGTTGACACGCTGGAGTGCCAGCAGTGCCTCGATCGTCGATTCAGCTCCCGCGTTTCGATTCACCCGCAACGGGACCGGACCGTCGATGCCATCGAACGTGCGCCCAGTCTTTTCGTCGTACATGCTGAGGCGCGCGGGATTGGCATCGAGAAACCAACCGGCGGCGAGCCCAGCGAACACGGCATAACGCGGGTCACTGCTTATGTCTGCCAAGGCGAGGTATCCGTCGACGACGGAGCCTATGCCATACGCGATCTGCGGATACCAGCTTGCCGTTCCGTCGGGTGCCACAGTTGAAGGAATTCGTCCGGCCAGCAGGAATCTTCCCCAGAGGCCGTCCGCTTCCTTTCTCGCCGCAGCGGCGTATGCGGGGCGGGCGAGGACAAAGGAGGCGATGGCGAGGGCCTGTGGGGACCGCGATCCCCAGGCGTGCCAGGCGGCATCGGGACTATCGATGTGCGCTCCCCAAGGTGCGGACTGCATGGTACCGGCCGAACGGGCCGCGATCAAATCGGCAGTCCGCATTCCCAGTGAGGCAAGAGGAGTTGAAGGCTCGGCCCGCTGCAAGGCGAGCAATCCGAGAAGCGCTTCGGCGGTGGCGGTGGTCGATCCGCCAAGGAGCCGTCCTCCTTCGATCTCACGTGTCATCCGCGCGATCGCGCGATCCAGTGTCGGGCGAATGCCTGGCAATGCGGTGGAGTCCCGAGGACCGAGTACTCGCACCGCTTCGCCGAGCGCCCAGATGCTCCGCGCGGCCCAGTACGACATACTCTTCCGGCTACTCGGTGCGTTGACGTTCAGCCGCCCCGCGGAGTCGATGAAGTTGACGAACTCTCCGTCCCCCTGTTCCATCGCCGTGACGAACGCGAGGAGTCCCAACGCCTCGTCCCGGGAGCGGACGTCTCCCGTCACTTCGTAGTCGCGCAGGTAGACTACAGCCGCGCGCGCCGCGTCATCGACGCTGGCGATTCCCTCGAATCCGTCGCGCGCCGGGGAGCCGACGAGGCGATAATCGGGAGCTTCCGCGTAAAGCGAGACAACGCGGACTGGTTGACCCTTCACGACGGCATTGAGACCGAGATGTCGGAGGTGATCGAGCCGAACGGCGAGCGGGGAAGCCCCTCGGCTCACCGCGACTGGCTCGGTCTTCCGACTGCAGCCGATGAGGTTTCCGGCGAGCGCAATTAGCGTGAGCATGATCGGGCCTCTTCGCGCGATCATGCCCGTAATCACAGAGGAACCCCGCCCTTGTTTTGTCTGATTGCTTCTCCAAGCGAGGAGATGAGCTCGCGTTTGTTGACGCGTGCGCCCGCGATGGACACGTCAGCGGCTCCGTAGTACACGAGAAGATCTTCCCCTCGCTCTACCAAACCCTGCGGAAAGACAACACGCACGCCCGTCCTGAAATTTGCCATGTCCACCTGCGGAATCGCGTTGCGCTCGATCTCATACGGCGCTTCAGGTGTGAGCGCAGGCGAATCGGAGACGTAAAGGACTTTCTCCGGCTTCTTGAGGTCGAGCACACACCAACCCATTGAGTAGACGTTGCCTTCCTCGATGGTGGTCGCGCCGTGAAATGGGAAGAGCCAGCCGATGTCCGTTCGCACCGGTGGGGCGCCGGCTCCGACGCGGGAGCTGCGCCAGGTATCCGGCCGAGGGCCAACGAGAGGTACACCATCGACCGGCCACTCTTCCTCGAGTGAGGAGACTCTCACGCAAACCATGCGCGGCATTGGCCGGTGAAGAATCACATACTGGCCGTCGATCTTTTCGGGAAGGATCACGCAGTTCTTGTTTTCGCCGGCGATGCGGGGGCCGTGGCGGCGGTAGCGTGAAGGAGAAAGCAGATCGTCGGTGGTAATCAGGCACACCCGGGGTCCGTCGCGGGAGTATCCCGTGTAGGTGATGGCGTAGCGCTTTTCGTCGGCGAAATACGTGACGCGGGCATCCTCTACGCCCCACGTTTCGTACGATGCATCGCGCGCGACCGCGGGGCGATCCCAGACTTCATCGATGTGCACACCGTCCGACGATAGCGCCAAACCGAGGAGCAATCTCCGCGAAGCTTCCTCGAATACACGAACGAGCAGCACTACTTTGTCGCTCGCGCGGTCGACCGTGACTCCGGGATTGAAAGTTCCGCTGGCGCGAACGAATGAGATATCGGAGGGACGAACCAGCGGGTTCGTCGCGAGTCGCTCGAGCGGCGCGATCATGAGGCTGCCTGCGCCACCCATTTCGAGTAGAGTCGCCCGAAGTGCTTCTCGGGCGCGCGGTAGTATTCGTCGGCGCTCACGTCGAGCACTCGGGGGACGGCTCCCTGGATGAGGGTGCCTTCGATCCTGCGCTCGCTGAATCTCCGGAACACGTCAGCAGCGGGCTTCTCACTTCCGTCTGGTCGCACGAGCCCGAACGTCCGCTCTCGCAGGGCGGTCGCGAGCGGAGGTCGATCGAACAGCCGCGGCACGTAGTCGGCGTAACACCACGCGTA
>JANMMF010000086.1:0-21053 GCA_031372985.1 Gemmatimonadota bacterium | reverse complement strand
CGGTGGAGCAATCTTTACCGTGCGGGAGATGGACGGACGGCGGATTGAAAGTCTGTCGGTCGATCTCCATACGCTTGGCGACCGCCGTGAGGCCGAGCGCGAGCCACAATCGACGCACACAAAAGTGTAGCCGCGATCATGCTCGATGCGTCGGCGCGATTTTGGCCGGCGATGTCGAGCGCTGTGCCGTGGTCTGGTGACGTGCGCGGAAATGGAAGACCGAGCGTCACGTTTACGGCGCTTCCGAACGACGCCACCTTGATCGCCGTCATGCCGACATCGTGATAGGGCGCAATCACGACATCGAACTCTCCGCGCATGGCGCGCACGAAAACCGTGTCGGCAGAAAATGGTCCTTCGATCCCGGCCTCCCGGGCGGCCGGCGCGAGAAGATCGGTGTCTTCGTCTCCAAATCTTCCGCCGTCGCCCCCATGAGGATTGAGTGCGCACAGCGCGATCCGCGGCTCGCCGATCGCGAACCATTGCTGCAATCCCTCGCGGGTGATGCGGGCCGTCTCGATTATCGCGTCGGCGGTCAGCCGCTCGGCCACCTTGCTCAACGGAATGTGAGTCGTCGCCAGCACTACGCGGAGCTTGTCCGACGCCAGCATCATCGCTACGCGCGACCCGGTGAGATCGCCGAGCATTTCGGTGTGGCCGGGGAAGTCGTAGCCACCAGCATGCAGCGCTGCCTTGTCGATCGGAGCCGTGACGATTCCGTCCACAGCTCCTGCCATCGCCAGTCCCACGGCCCGCGCGATCGCGAGGCCGCTCAATTTTCCCGCCAGCTCCGCGCCTGACTCGGGAACCCAGCGTCCAACCGATTCGGCGACCTGGACCTGCGTTCCGTCGGGACCGACTACCACAACGTCACAGCGCTCGCTGACCCCTGGGTCGGCGAGCGCTTTGGCGACGATCTCGGGACCAATTCCGCGGGGATCCCCAACGGTCATGGCAAGACGCGCTTTCACGTCCTACATCCTGAGGGACACGTAAGTCTGTTTGCGCAAATCGTCGAGCAGCGCTCTGATCGATCGTTCGTCGGCGAGCTGGGCGCGAATCTGATCGCGAATCTCCGCCTGATTGTACTCGCCCGCCTCAGTCGCGGTGACGACCTGAATCACGGCGAACTTGGGGGCTCCCCGTGGATTGGCGAGCTGGAAGGGGCTCGTGATGTCCCCGGTCTTGGCCCCGGTGAGCGCGGCCTGGTATGAGGCCGGTAGCGAGTCCCGCGGGAACGGCTGGAGAACGCCTTTCTCCTCGGTAGCATCGTGATGCTTCACGACCAGCGAATCGTATGCAACACCGCGGCGCCACTGAGCGGCCACGGTATCCGCCTCCACCCTCGCCGCGGCTACGTCCGCCGAGTCGATCACCGGCGAGATCAGAATGTGGCGAGCCTTGACCTCGGCCGACTGCACGCGATCGACACGGATGATGTGATATCCGAACGCCGTCTCGATGACCGGACTCACGTCGCCGGGCCGAAGCGCGAACATCACCATCTCGAATTCGGGGACGAGGCCGCTGCCACGACGATTCCAGCCCAGGTCGCCGCCGAGCTGCTTGGTCCCCGGGTCCATCGACTCGCGCTTGGCGATCTGCTCGAAGTCGCCGCCCTTCTTGATCTCGACGAGCAACGAATCCGCGCGCGCTTTCGCTTTGGCTTTCGCGGCCGGTGATGCCTTCGGCGGAACGATGATCTGCCTGAACGTTACGGTCGCCGGACGCTTCTGGAGAGCCGCGCGGCTCCTCTCGAACGCCGCCGTGATTTCCTCCTCGGTTACGTTGACCGGCTTCGCTCGCTTGCGCAGCTCAGCGAACGCTTTCTGCTGCAGCTGTTGGCGCCGGTACTGTTCGATCAGCGCCTTGCGATACTCTTCCGCGGTGCCGAGCCCGGCGTTCCGGAGCTCGGTCCGATACTCCTCGTCCGACTTGAACTGTGCCCGAACGCTTTTGATCTGGCGATCCGCGGCCCCGATGACATCGGCGTCGGTCACCTCGAGCTTCATCTCCTTCGCCTTCTGGACGAGAATCTCTTCGTCAACGAGCTCGCTGAGCACGCTGCGTGCGAGCGTCGCCTGGCCGGCGGAGTCAGTCGGGAGCTGCATTCCCTGCGACCGCCGCTGATTGACGGCGGTGAGCACGTCGGTCCAGAGCAATGGCTGAGCGCCGACGATAGCGACGACGCGGTCGATCGGCAGCGAGGCCGGGATCGGACGCGCGGCAGTGGACGGAGTCTGTGCCCCGGCCGCAACCGGTGCGAGGGCCGCAACAACCAGTAGATGCTTGATCATCGCGGTTCCTACCCCGCCCCAATCTTGTGGTTCACCATCGCCCGAAGAACGGAGGGGACTATTAGTGGAGCTCACTTCCTCACCTCTGTGGAGTCGAGGTAGCCGCGGGGCTCGGTGCGGGCGTCCCCATAGGCACCGCTGTCGGCGGCTGCCCGGCGGTACGGGCCGAGTCGGCTGAGCTGCGTATCTTGGCCGCCTCCTGCACGGCGCGATCGAATCCGGCGTCGTTGAACGCGTACTTGTACTTCGAGCGGAGAACGTTCGCGAGCGGCGTTGGAACCGGGACGAACGGCGCCTGCTCCTGAATCATCCGCATGAAGTAGTCGTTGATGCGCTTGGCAGCGAGCTTCTCGCGCTCGCTCTCGGTCTTGGCGCTGTCCTGGAGCGAAGCCGGTGTCGCGCCCAGCTGAGCCCAGGCGCTTTTCACGGCGCTGACGAAGTTGGAGTGGAGCTGATTGAGCTCCGCCGAATCGACCTGAATCTTGGCGCTGTCGGCTTGCTTCAGCACCAGCTCGTTGTTGGCAAACCTGCGAACGAGCTGCGTGACCAGCGAGTCGGGCATCTGCTTGATCTGATCGAGAACCCGTGCGTTGGGCGGCAGAGTCTCCAGCCACCCCACCAGGCGGGCGGCCGTGAACTTCCCGGCTGTCGAAGTAGCGAGAACCGTGTTGTCGCGCCGATAGGCGTCGGGATCATTGGCCATCGCCTTTACGGTGGCGACTGCGCCCTTCCTGACCTCGATCTTTCCATTCGCATCGAGCTTCGCGAGGTAGGTGCTCTCCGCCACGGCGACACTCCTCCCCTTCGAAGCGACCAGCAGCTGGCTCTTCACCTGATCGTAGGTTGGCCGGCGGATGATGTGGTAGCCGTACTGCGTCGAGATCACGGGAGAGATCTCGCCGGGCCTGAGCGCGTTCAGCGCTTTCTCGAACTCCCCGACCATCTGGCCCTTCGGGAAGATTCCAAGCGATCCGCCCTGTCTCGCCGAACCCTGGTCCTGGCTGTTCTTGGTGGCGAGCTCGGCAAAGTTCGCGGAGGTAACGCGCGCGCGAAGGGCGTCGATCTTTTTCTTGACCTCGGCTTTCTGCGCGTCGTTCATTCCCTGCGTGAGCAATAGAATGTGCTCGGCCGAGAGAACCTCTCCGCTCGCCCATTGGCGCTGCGCCGCAAGCGTGTCCTCGACACCCCAGCTCTTCGACACGATGTCGTACCATTTGCGCGCCTTGAGGTTGGCGAGCGCGGGCCACATCACTTCGTCGATCAGCTTGGTATCGGCGAGCGAATCGTTGTGGGCCGCGGCAACGCCCAGCAACTGATAGTCCACCCACACATTCGCGATCGACTTTGCGATCGGCTTGGTGATCGGTGCGCGGGACTTACCGAGCAGCGTCGCGAGCTGGTTGACCGCGAGCTCCGCACTTCCGGCGCGGGCAACCCAGTCGGTGTGCGCGTTGAGAGCGTCCTTGAGTCCCGAGCAAGCAGAGAGTGCAAGCGCCGCGAAGGCGGCAACAGCGAAAGTCCGTTTCATAGTCCGTGGTGCGGGTTAACTGTCGTCAGGCAGGGCGCAGCGTCATCAATGCGCGGACAAGTCCATCGAGCATCTCAGCTCCTCCAAGTCGGGTGAGCTTGAGGGAAAGCGGATGCGCGCGCCGCACTTCCGCCTGGAATTGTACCTCGTGGAACGCCGCCGAGATCCCCTTCATGCGGGGCACTGCATGCACGCGAAAGGTAATACGGGCTTCGTTTCCGCGCACCAGCACGGACTCGATGTCGGAGGCACCTCCGAGCACCCTCAGCAGTGCTATCGCGAAGAAGTTGCGCGCAGGTTCAGGTAGTACTCCAAAGCGATCCCTGACCTCGTCCCTCAGCGCCTCGATCTCCGCCACATCGGTCATGTGCGTCAGCCGGCGGTAGATGTCGAGCTTCGCGTCCGGCGAGCTGATGTAGTCGTCGGGCAGGAACGACGGGAGATCGAGCGAGACCTCGGACGGCTGGAGCTTGGGCGTGTCGCCGCCGCGCATCATGCGCTTGACGGTCTCATCGAGCATTCGCAGATACATGTCGAAGCCGACGGCGTGCACGAATCCCGACTGCTCCGGTCCGAGAAGATTCCCGGCCCCACGCAGCTCCAGGTCCTTGAGAGCGATCTGGTAGCCGGCGCCGAGCTGGGTGTGGTGCTCGAGGATAGTGAGGCGTCGGTTCGCGTCCTCATCGATCGAGTCGGGAACGAGCAGATAGCAGCTCGCTCTTCGATGCGAGCGTCCAACGCGGCCGCGCAGCTGGTAGAGCTGCGCGAGGCCGAACGTGTCGGCCCGATTGACGAACATCGTGTTGGCGTTGGGGACATCGAGCCCTGATTCGACGATCATCGTGGATACCAGCACATCGATCTCCCCGTCGACGAACCTGGCCATCACGTCCTCGAGCTCTCGCTCGCGCATCTGACCGTGTCCGACACCGATGCGGGCGCGCGGCACGACGTGGCGGATGTGCTCGGCCATTCCATCGATCGTCTCGACACGGTTGTGAACGAAGAAAACCTGGCCGCCGCGATCCAGCTCGCGCGAAATACCTTCGTCGATCAACCCATCGTCCCACGGCTCGACATAGGTGAGCACCGGCGAGCGGTCACGCGGAGGCGTCTGCATCAGCGTCATGTCGCGCAGACCAGCGAGCGAGAGATGGAGGGTGCGGGGTATGGGCGTCGCGGTAAGTGTGAGCACGTCGGTGTCGAGGCGGAGGCGCTTCAGTCGTTCCTTGTGTTTGACACCGAAACGATGCTCCTCGTCAACGACGATCAGCCCCAGCTCCGAGAAGGAAACGTCCGGGCTCAGGAGCCGGTGGGTGCCGATGACGACGTCGATCTTTCCCGCCTTGAGCTCCCTGAGAACTTCGGTTTGCTCTTTTGCGCTCTGGAACCGACTCATCGTTCGCACGTTCACGGGAAAATCCGCAAGTCGCTCGCCGAAAGTTCTCGCGTGCTGCTCGGCCAGGATTGTCGTCGGCACGAGAACGACTACCTGACGCCCAGACTGCACCGCCTTGAACGCGGCGCGAACCGCGATCTCGGTCTTGCCGTAACCGACGTCGCCGACCAGAAGCCTGTCCATGGGGCGCGGGCGCTCCATGTCGGTCTTGACGTCCGTTGTGGCGGTGCGCTGGTCGGGAGTGTCCTCGAACAGAAACGACGACTCGAGCTGGCGTTGCCACACCGTGTCGGGAAGGTGGGGAGTACGCGTCGCGACCTTTCGCCGAGCATAAAGGTCGAGGAGCTCGACGGTCATTTCCTGGATCGCCGCGCGCGTCTTGTCGCGCTGTGATGCCCAGCGCTTTCCGCCGAGTGCGTGCAATCGGGGAGGAGGAGTATCGGCGGTTAGGTCCGCGGCTGATCGATAACGCTCGATCTGGTCTACTCGGTAAAGCGGCACGTTGAGCCGGTCCCCGCCTTCGTATTCGATGACCGCGACTTCGACGGTGCTCTCGCGGACGAAGATCTTCTCAATGCCGCGATAGATCCCGACGCCATGCTCGAGATGCACGACGTAGTCGCCGGGCTTGAGAGCAGTGAGGCTCTCGAGAGCTATCCCGGTGGCGTAACGCCTGGCGCGCCGAAAGCGTCTCTCGCGGCGGAAGATTTCGTGATCGGTGAGGACGCGGTACCCTTGGAAGTCGGTTCCGCTCGGAGGTACCAGGAACCCGCCGTCGAGCACCCCGATCGCGAGGCTGGCGGGGGAGACACTATCATCGTTGAGGAGCTCGTCGAGCCGCTCGGCCTGACCCTCGTTATCGCAAAGGATCGTGGTGGGAATTCCGTCGGCTACGACCTGTTTCAGCCGCTTGATGTCACGCTGAATCTCCTCGGGCTGGCGGAATGGGAAGAGGATTCGCGCATCCTCGCCCGACAGATCGACCGTCCCCAACGCAATCAGCGCCTGAAGCGTATGGTCTGGAGACTCGAACAGCTCGTCGCGGCTGGGCGTGTCTTCTCCCCTTCTCCGCGCGAGGTCGATGTGATGCTGCGCCTCGGTCCAGGTCCTCTCCAGCTCGGGCTTGATGTGGGTGCCGCGCGGGACGATGAGCACCGTATCGGGGGGAAACAGCGCGCGAATCGACGAGCGCTCGGGCTCCCCTGCTCCTGCCGAGATCTGGCCGTCGACGGGCAGGATCAGCGCGACGTCTGCGTCGCGCGTGGATCGCTGGGTGAGCAGATCGAAGTGCCGAAGCTCGGATACGTCGTCGCCCCAGAACTCGAGCCGCACCGGCTCGGCCATTCCGAAGCTGTAGATGTCGAAGATCCCGCCGCGCACACTGAATTGCGCGACGTCCTCAACCATTGGAACGCGCTCGAAGCCGATCCGCTCGAGGTGCGCGGCCAGATCTTCGGGCCGGCGTGTGTCGCCCTTGCGGAGCTCGAGCCGCGCCGCAGCGAGGGCCCGCGGGAGCTGGGTGCGCTCGAGGAGCGCGCGGCTGGTGGTGACGACTATCCGGAGATCGCTTCGGCCGATTCTCTCCAGAGTCTCCACCCTTTCGCCTGCGATTTCGGCATGGGCCTCGGCCTCACCGAAGCTCTCGCGGGGCGGGTAGAAGGCGACCGCCTCGGGCTCTACGAGCGTGGTCAGATCCGCGAGCCAGCGTTCGGCGCCAGCGACGTCATCGTTGACGACGACGAAGAAACGGTGGGGGAGGTCCTGGGCGAGCGTCGCAACGACTACCGCGTCGCTCGAGCCATGGAGCCCGCCCACGCCGAGGCGGGAGGCGGGCGCCGGTACTTGTCCGAGGAGGTCTCTGAACTCTCCGAGCGATTCCACGATGGAGAGCAGCTGTGGAAGCGGCATGGCGCAAGCTAAAGCAGCCGGGAACCTACAGGTAGCCGCCAGGCAAACCCTGCCGTCACCTGATTTCGGCATTGACTATTGGCACCACATGTAGCGAAATTGTATACAAACACAAGGGAGTCTCGACATGCGGGCGAAAGGAATAGCAACGGCAACAGGATCCTCGGCGCTGTTATTGTGTTTGCTCGCATCCGCCGCGTTCGCCCAGGAGCGAGCCCGCCAGAGTGCCCCGAGTATCAGGGTTTACTCCGAGAACGGCGCGGGAGTTGTCTCCAGCTATGTCAGGCCCGCCATCCACGTCTCCGAGGATGCCTACGTGTTCGCCGTCATGATGGACCTCGACGGACACATTCAGGTTCTGCATCCGGATTTCCCGGGAATCTCCGTACGGGTCCGATCGCAGAAGCTGCTCCACCTGCCGAATTTCTTCGCCGGGTTCAATGGCCAGACGTATGGCACGGACTATTCCATGGCCAGCTATGATCGTTATTCGGGTGATCGTTACTCGGGTGGAGCAGACGACATTCGCGGAACCGTCATCGCGCTAGCGTCGCGGGTTCCGTTCAACCTCGAGCGCATCGAGGCGGACGGGGACTGGAACATGTCCGCGATTCGCCGGCTGATCGAGAATCGCTCGCCCGAGCTTGCCGCGCAGTCTCTGGCTCGCTACCTCGGTGCGAAGGGAGAGCCGATCGGCCGCGATTTCATGCGCTTTGCCGGCCAGCGCCAGAGCTACTACGCGTACAGCAATCTCGCTTACTGCGGCCTGGGCGGCGCCGGCTACGGATATCCGAGCAGCGCCCTCAATCGTGTCGACGCATTCGCGCGCATCGCGCTGTATCGATCGATGGGCCTCCAACCAGTGATCGTAGGTTACGACGGGTGCGGGTTGCCGATAGCCATCGTCGCTCCGTTCACCCAGGGCGGTGGTGTTCGTCCCCCCGTCACGCGGCCTCCGGGAGACACCACGGTATTCCCGAAATCCCACTTTCCGCAGGCAATCGGTCGGCGCCCACCAGTACCAGAGGGAGTCTTCCCGCTGGCGGAGCGCGCGGAGCTGCCGCAGATCCGCGACGTGACTATCAGCGCGCCGCGCGGACGTCGCGCCGAGCCGCGCGAGATTCTGGAACAGTTCCGGCCGCAACCCGGAGTCTCGTCGATGCCCGAGAGAGCCCGGACTCCTGTCGACCACACGATTCCAGCGCGGGCCGAGCCGACGGCGACCGGAATGCGACCGGTGTACCGGCCGGAGCCTCGCGTAATCGCCCCCTCAGAACCGGCTCGCGCCCCCGAGAGAGCGAGAGAGCCTGCTCCCGCCCCAGTCGTGCACGAAAGGCCGGCTCCGCCGTCGTCGCCACCACCGCGCGCGGAGACTCACTCCAAGCCCGAGCCCACAACATCACCACCGCCGCGACGGTAACCATCAGATCGTTTCGGCAGGGTCAGGAAAGAGGGTCGCGAAAGCGATCCTCTTTTTGCTTGGGCCGACTGACTGCGGACTGCGGACTAACTGCGGACTACGGACTAACTGCGGACTGCCGACTGGGTGCCACTGCGAACTGCGGACTAATTGCGGACTGCGGGCTAACTGCGGACTGCGGACAAACTGCAGTACTAACGAACTGACGCTATCGGAAGTGCAGGTAGTTCGCGGCACGGGCTCCGCAGTGGGTGTCCGGGCCGGAGTAGTCCGCAGTTCGCAGTAGGTCCGCAGTCCGTAGTTAGTCCGCAGTTCGAAGTAGCAGTTAGCCCGCAGTCCGCAGTTATATTTCGTAGTTCCTCCCCCGACGAACCCGCAAGAAAATCCAGGATCCCATTTGAAGCTCGAGCACATTCGTAACTTCTGCATCGTCGCGCACATCGACCACGGCAAATCGACCCTCGCCGACAGGCTGATCGAGGCTACGGGTATGCTGCAGAAGCGCGAAATGAAGGCTCAGGTGCTCGACAACATGGATCTCGAGCGCGAGCGGGGCATAACCATCAAGCTGAACGCCGTCCGCATGACGTACGCGGCGAAGGACGGCCAGGACTACGAGCTCAATCTCATCGATACACCGGGACACGTCGATTTCACCTACGAAGTCTCGCGCTCGCTCGCCGCCTGTGAGGGCGCGATCCTCGTCGTCGACGCCTCCCAGGGAATCCAGGCCCAGACGCTCTCGAATCTGTTTCTCGCCATGGATGCCGGGCTGGAGATAATCCCGATCCTCAACAAGATCGACCTCCCCAGCGCCGAGCCCGAGAAGCGCAAGCAGGAGGTGCACGATCTGCTGGGGGTCGATCCGGACGAGATCCTCATGGTCAGCGCGAAAGAGGGAATCGGCATTTCCGAGCTGCTCGAGGAGATAGTGCGCAAAGTGCCGCCGCCGGAGGGGAGCGAGACGGCACCCCTGCGGGCGCTGATCTACGATTCGTACTACGATCGGTATCGCGGCGCGATCCCAAGCGTGCGCGTGGTCGATGGCGTGATAAGAAAGGGCACGCACATCACCTTTGGCGCCAGCGAGTCGGTGTACGAGGTCGACGAGGTCGGCTACAACCAACTCCGCGAGGTTCCGACCGACCAGCTCGGCCCGGGTGAGGTCGGATACGTAGTCGCGAGCGTTCGCTCGGTGAGCGAGACGCGCGCGGGCGATACGATATTCGACGCCGAGAACCACGCGAGTGAGGCACTGCCAGGCTATCAGGCAGTAAAGAGCTTCGTCTTCGCGGGATTGTATCCGACCGACACCACGCAGTACGAGACGCTCCGCGATGCACTCGAAAAGCTCAAGCTCAACGATGCATCCCTGAACTACGAGCCCGAGACGTCCACCGCCCTCGGGTTCGGATTCCGCGCCGGGTTCCTCGGACTACTTCATATGGAGATCGTCCAGGAGCGACTGACTCGCGAGTTCGATCTCGAGCTCGTCACGACGGTGCCGAGCGTCGAATACAAGGTCTACCTCACCGACGGCACGATGAAGCTGATCGAGAATCCGTCGCTGATGCCCGCGAGCTCGGTCGTGGACTACGTGGAGGAGCCGTACGTGAATGCGCGCATCATGATGCCCGCTGAATACATCGGTCCGATCATGACGCTGGGCACGGATCGGCGCGGCGTCTACAAGAACATGACCTATCTCGACACGCAGCGCGTCGAGCTCGATTGGGAATTCCCGCTCGGCGAGATAATTCTCGATTTCTTCGACAAGCTCAAGACGGTCAGTCGCGGCTACGCTTCGCTCGACTACGAGATACTCGAGTACCGGCGCAGCGATCTCGTGAAGCTGGACATGCTGATCAACGGCGACCCCGTCGATGCGTTCAGCGTCATCATCCACGAGGACAAGGCCTACGAGTGGGGACGGAAGATCGCCGACAAGCTCAAGGAGCTCATTCCGCGCCAGCTGTTCGAGGTAGCGATTCAAGCGGCGATCGGTACCAAGATCATCGCTCGCACGAGCGTGAAGCCGTTGCGCAAGGACGTGCTCGCCAAGTGCTACGGCGGCGATATCTCGCGCAAGCGCAAGCTGCTCGAGAAGCAGAAAGAGGGAAAGAAGCGCATGAAGCAGGTCGGCTCGGTCGAGATACCGCAGGAAGCGTTTCTCGCCGTGCTGCAGGTAGACTGATTGGGCGGATCGCTCGTTATCCAGACGAGCTATCTCGGCGACGTCATCCTGACGACGCCGCTCATCGCGGAGCTTGCGAAGCGCGGGCCGGTCGATGTTCTGGTCACTCCGACCGGTGCAGCGGCCCTTGCCAACAATCCCGACATTCGCACCGTCATTCCATACGACAAACGCGGCACCTACGGCTCGGCGCTCGGACTATGGGAGACGATCCGTGAGATTCGCGCCCGGCGGCCTTACATCGCGGCGTATCTCGCACAAGGCTCCTTCCGCAGCGGGCTCATCGCGATGATGACCGGCGCCACTGAGCGCATCGGATTCGCGAGCTCCACCGGCCGGGCGCTGTACACGACACAGCTTCCATACCGGCCGGAGCGGCACCACGCGGAGCGGTTGTGGTCGCTGTCGATGTCGGTGTGCGCAGATCCTCCGAGCCGCGATCAGATCCGCCCCCGCCTCTATCCGTCGGACGAGGATCGCCGCAGAATCGACTTGCTGCTGCGCCAGACGGGGAGCACGGAGGAGCCATTCGTGGCGCTCGCTCCGGGAAGCGCGTGGGGAACCAAGCGCTGGCCGTACTTTCCGGCGCTGGCGAAAAGACTGGCTGAAGACTACAGGATCGCCATCATCGGATCCAAAGCGGACTCGGCGCTCGCGGCGGAGATTGCTAATGAAGTTCCGCCCGATCGCGTGATCGACGGAGTGGGCTTGCCATTGCTGGCTTCGGCGGAGCTCATTGGCCGCGCCCGGACGATAGTAACGAACGACTCGGCGCCGCAGCATCTTGCATCCGCAATGGGCACGCCGACGCTCACTATCTTCGGGCCGACTGTACCCGAGTTCGGGTTTGGTCCGCTTGCGGAACGGCACGTGGTCGCGGGACATGAGAGTCTCTCCTGCCGTCCGTGCGATCGTCACGGCCCGCAACGGTGTCCGCTCGGCCACTGGCGCTGCATGCGAGAGCTGACCCCGGATTACGTATCGAGCCTGCTTACCGAAGTCCTCAACCCACCGGTGCCCGTATGAGCGTGAAGGAGCGTTACGTAGTAGGAGTGGACCTCGGAGGCACCAACATCGTGGCCGGCGCCATGCCGCTTGACGGCAGCCGCGAGATCGCGATGCGTACGACGCCGACTCACGCAGAGGGCGGAGCCGGCGGCGTAGTCGAGCGGATCGTGGGCATGATCGAACAGGTCATCGCGCAGACGATGGTCGAGACTGGTGCGGAGAGATCGGACTTTCTGGGCGTTGGCGTCGGATCGCCGGGGCCGCTGGATCGCGAGAATGGTATCGTGATCGTGTCGCCGAATCTCGGCTGGAAAAATTTTCCGCTGCGGGACGAGATCGCGAAGCGCGTCAAGCTCGAATCGACTCTCGACAACGATGCCAACTGCGCGACACTTGGAGAATTCTGGTGTGGCGCCGCGGTTGGGGGCCGCAACGTCGTCGGCGTGACACTAGGCACGGGAATCGGTGGCGGGCTGATTCTCGAGGGCAAACTCTATCACGGGGCATCGGACGTCGCTGGCGAGATCGGACATACCACCATCGACTCCACCGGTCGCCGCTGCAAATGCGGCAACTACGGTTGTCTCGAGGCCTACGCTTCGGGTCCCGCCATCGCCGAGCGCGCGCGAGAGGCGCTGCGCGGAGATGAAGGGGAGTCGATCATCCTTGGCATGGTCGGCGGAGACCCGAAGAAAATAACCGCGCAGACCGTGTACGAGGCCTCGAAGCGAGGTGACGCCATTGCGAGAGAAGTCGTGCGGGAGACGGCGCGATTCCTCGGCGCCGGGGTCGCCAACCTGTTGAACATCTTCAACCCCGATGTGGTCGTGCTCGCCGGCGGAGTAACGCAAGCCGGAGACGCCCTGTTTCGTCCGCTGCGCGCCGAAGTGAAACGGCGCGCGTTCAAGCCGGCGGTCGAAGCATGCCGTATCGTTCCGGGCGCGCTTCCCCTCTCTGCCGGTGTCGTCGGCGCGATCGCCACGTTCAAGATACAGACGCTTGGCGAGCTCTGAGTCGAGGTTGGGAGCAAAGCCCAAGCTGGCGCGCAAACGGCGTGTCGGCGTCATGGGCAGCTTCGTGTGGGACGTCATTCATGGACGCGACCCGCGTGACGCTCCCGTCGAGGAGTGGGGCGGGATCACCTACGCTCTTGGAGCGCTCGACGCCGCGCTTTCACCCGACTGGGAGTTCGTCCCGATTCTCAAGGTCGGGAGCGACCTGGCGCAGTCGGCCCGTGAGTTCGTCGCCGATCTCGACCGCGCCGCGCCTGACGCTGCTCCCATTGAGGTGCCGCACCCGAACAATCGTGTGGCGCTGCACTACCTCAGCGACGAGCGCCGCTGTGAGCGACTGAGCGGGGGCGTCCCTACCTGGAGCTGGCTGGGACTCAAACCACTCCTGACGAATCTGGACGCGCTGTACATCAACCTGATCAGCGGGTTCGAGCTCGACCTCGAGACTGCTCAGCTCATTCGACAGCATTTCCGCGGTCCGATCTACTGCGATTTGCACTCGCTTCTGCTCGCCGTGCAGCCGGACGGCATGAGAACGCTGCAGCCGCTGCCCAATCCCGCTGCCTGGCTTCGCTGCTTCGATCTGATCCAGGTCAACGATGACGAGATGAGCATGATGGCGCCCGATGCGATGGGCCTGGCGGCGATGGCTTTCGCGAATGGAGTCAGCTCGCTGACTGTCACTCTCGGCGGTCGCGGTGTGGTCTACTTCGCAGCTCCAGGATTCGACGGTATCTCCGACGTGAGACGCCCAGTTCTGGGTGCCGCTCCAGGCGCGATTCGCACTGCGCGGGTGCCGGCAAAGCCGAGGCGCCAGGCTGGTCCGGGGGATCCGATTGGATGCGGTGACGTGTGGGGCGCAACCTATTTCTCCCGATTGCTCGCGGGTGATAAGTTAGACGCGGCGATCGACCGCGCTCTGGACGCGGCGGCCCGTAACGTGGACCATCGCGGCGCTACAGGTCTCGCCGACTACCTGCGCGGAGAGCTGAGCATCAAGTGACCACGATCATCAACGTTCCACATTCGCTCGAGGACAAGTCCTTCGAGCTGGTGCTAGACCAGGTCGCCCCGCTACCGCTCGACGAGAAGATTATCGTCGACACGAGACACGCGCGCTGGGCATCTCCGTATGGACTGACGGCACTGCTGGCGCTCGCGCAGTCGAGGGTCGAGCGGCCGATTCTCTACGTGCCGGAAGCGGAGAATGTGAGCAGCTACTGGTCGCGCATGGATTTTTTCAAGCACGCGGCGGAGCTGTACGAGCTGCAGGGCCGCGTGAAGAGCACCAAGGCGGCGGAGACGAGCGTGCTTCTTGAAGTGACTTCGATCTCGAAGAGCGACGACGTCCACGACGTCGTCGACAAGATTCAGCAACGCGCACAGGAGGCTCTCGTCAAGAATCTGAACCTCGACGCCAAGATCACCATGCGTTTCACGATGGCTCTCTCGGAGGTGTGTCAGAACATAGTCGAGCACGCCGGCCGCGGCGGCTGGGTCGCGGTCCAGACTTACACCTGGCGCGTCAGGCTTGGCGGCCGGAAGGTAGTAGTCATCGCTGTCGCGGATCCCGGAATCGGATTCCGGCAGTCACTGGAGTCGGCCCCGGGTTTTCAGCGAAAAGACCGTTGGGACGACGGACAGGCCCTGGAGGAGACGGTGATGCGTGGCGCATCCCGGTTCAGGGATCCGGGCCGCGGTCAAGGGCTTGCCGGAGTGAGGCGTTTTGTGGGAAACTGGGATGGCAAACTTTCGATCCGCAGCGGCACCGCCCGCATCGCGGTGCTTCCGAAAGGCGATTGGGACGAAGATGAGCCGCTGGTCGAAGACCTCTCATACTTTCCGGGGGCACAGGTGCAGATAACGATTCCCGAGCGCGTGACTTGATAAATCATATCGACGTCAGCTCCATGCTCCGCAAAAGTGTGTGCGAGCTGTACTCGAACCTCGTGACGCGTCCTACCGGGGCGGCCGTGCGCTGCGAGATCGAGCAGGAGCTCGATCGCATTGGAGACCGCGCGCTCATGGTGATCGACTTCTCCCACGTTGGGCTGCTCGATTTCTCGTGCGCCGATGAGATCGTCGCCAAGCTGCTGCTCCAATACGTGAGCGTCGACGCTCCGCGCCGGGAGGTGTACTTCCTTTTCCGCGGAATCAGCGAGTCCCACATGGATGCGATCGAGGCGGTGCTCGAGCGGCACAAGCTCGCCCTCGTGACGGAGCATGCCGACGGCGAATCGCGACTCGTCGGAATAGTCGGCGTGGAAGAAAGGAAAGCGTGGGAGATCATCTCCCAGCTTGGGGCCGGGGTCAGCGCCGATGTGGCGGATGCAATCGGGCTCTCGCGCGATGACGCCGAGCGGATGCTGGACACCCTGTGGAGGCGCCGCCTCGTGATTCGTTACGACGACGGGTACGTCGCCGTCGGCAGCGCCACGATTCCCTCGCAGCCGTTAAGACCCGCCTCTTGATAACGGAATCGACCCAACCCGGGCTGATAGTGGCACGGTACATCGCTACACGGGCGGGTGATCCGGAGCGCGGGCCATTGGTGCGGCTTCACCCGTCTGACGCTCTCAGGCGGCTGCTGGTGAACGGTGAACTGGTCTGGGTTTACGGACCGAGACGTCACGATTTGGCGTCGCTCGTCGTCGATGATACTGTGGCTCCGGGCACGGTCATAGCCCGGGACATAGCGGGCATCGCCCCGGCGGAGATGGTGCGCGTCGTCAAGCACGATTTCGACGCCGGCCGCAGCACACGCAACCTCGGCTAGGAGAGCTCTTGGCAGAAGGGACACGCAAGCTGGGCCTGTCGACAACTGCAGTTCAGGGTGGAGCGGCGCGCCGGGGTCCGGGCACGGGCGTCACTTCGCCGCTTGTGCAGTCGGTGAACTATGCTCAGGAGGCGGGGACGAGCGAAGGGCTGCTCTACACGCGCTACGGAAATACCCCGAACGCCATGATCGTGCAGAAGCGACTGGCGATGCTCGAAGGAGCTGAATCCGCCCTGGTGCTCTCGAGCGGCATGGGCGCGACCGCCTGCGCGATGCTGGCCCTTCTTCGTCCCGGGGATCATCTCATATCGAGCTCGTGGATCTACGGCGGCACGCGCAAGCTGTTCACTGAAGACATTGTCGGGATGGGGATCGAGGTTTCGTTCGTGAATCCCCTCGAGCCACGTGGCTGGCGGAAGGCTTTGCGGAAGAACACGCGGGTGATCTTCCTCGAATCACCGGTGAACCCGACCTGCCGGGTTATCGAGCTGAATTCACTTCAGAGCCTCGCCCATTCCGAGGGAATCGCGCTCGTAGTCGATTCCACATTTGCGAGCCCCATCAACTTCCGCCCAATCGAGCACGGCGTGGATGTGGTGATCCACTCTGCGACAAAGTATCTGAACGGCCACCACGACATTCTCGCCGGCGTCGTCTGCGGGAGCGAGCCCTTCATCGACGAGGTGCGCCGTAAGATGACCGTCTGGGGGCAGGCCCCCGATCCGTTTGCGTGCTGGCTCCTCGAGCGCGGTCTCAAGACGCTCGATGTCAGGGTGAGGCGTCAGAACGAGAACGCGATGCGCATCGCTGAGTGGTGCTCCAAGCAAACGGGGATCGCAAAGGTCCACTATCCGGGCCTCCCGAATCATCCTGACCACAAGATCGCAAAGGCTCTCTTCGACGGATTCGGAGGTATGCTGGCCATCGAGCTGAAGGGAGGCGGACCGGCCACGGCGAAATTCATCCAGAAGCTTCAGGTCTTCACCTACGCTGCGAGCCTGGGTGGTGTCGACTCGCTGATGATCGAGCCCAGGTACAGCTCCCACGAGCATCTGACCTCCGAAGAGCGCGAGAAAATGGGCATTCCCGACGGCTTCCTCCGCGTCAGTGTCGGAATCGAGAACGCTGAAGATCTGATAGCCGACATAGAGCAGGCTCTTCAGCATTAGCCGATGATCCGCCTCACGGACGTCGCCAAGGAATACCCTCGATCGGGTATCGCGCTCGCGCAGGTAAGCTTCGAAGTGAAGAAGGGCGAGTTCGTCTTTCTCACCGGTCCGAGCGGCTCCGGCAAGACGACCATACTCAAGCTCCTCTACATGGACGACAAGCCGAGCCAGGGAGAGGTGTGGATCAATGGCGTAAGCTCGAAGACCGCGAAGGGCCGGGAGATCTCCAAGCTTCGACGGCGCCTCGGCATAGTCTTCCAGGATTTCCGGCTGCTCGAGGATCGCACGGCGGAAGCGAACGTGAGGTTCGCGCTCGAGGTGACGGGCGCGCCCAAGGCGACGATCAGGCCGAAAGTGGCGCGCGCGCTGACGCAGGTCGGGCTGGCCTCCAAGGCGACGAGCTATCCGCGCGAGCTTTCCGGCGGAGAGCAGCAGCGCGTGGCGATCGCGCGGGCGCTCATCAACGATCCGTTCGTGTTGATCGCGGACGAGCCGACAGGAAATCTGGACGAGCGCGCGACGCGCGGAGTGTTCCAGCTCCTGCGCGACATCAACGCTTCCGGCACCGCCGTCATCATGGCGACGCATGACCTCGATCTCGTGCGCCGATCGAGCTATCGAACGATCGAGCTGAATCACGGCCGCCTGGTGTTCGACTCCTCCGAGTCACCCGCATCCGCGCGGCCGCCCGACGAGCCACTCGAGGCGTTCGACACGCCGAGCGAATCCATGAGGCCGATCTAGGTGCGATCTGCCCGGGAAGCGCTCTCGGCATCCCGTCGAGCGCCCCTTCTCAGTGCGCTGGGCATCGTCACGATCGCGTTCTCACTATTCGCGTTCGGACTGTTCGGGCTGGTCGCGATCAACATCCGCCGTGCCCTCGAGCAGGTTGAGGAGCGCGTCGAAGTTCGCGCCTTCGTCAGCGACAACGCCGAGATCGAGTCCGTTGCGGCGGCGATGAAGGATGTCGGTGAGTTCCCTGAAGTTCGCCGTGTCGACTACGTCTCCAGGGAGAAAGCTCTCGAGCGAGCGAGGAAGGAGATGGGTGAGTTCGCCGATGTGTTCGAGGCCGGCGTTCTTCCCGCCTCTATCGAGGTGCATTTGCGCCCCGGGATGCGAAGCCCCGCCATCGTGAAATCCGTTGCCGACCGCATCAGGACCTACCAATTCATCGACGACGTGCGATACGGCGAAGAATGGGTGGAGAAGCTCTATCGTCTGCGCAACATCGCCACGGTCTCTGGCATCGCGCTCGGCGTCGCCTTTGCCGCCGTGGCCGTGATCATCATCGGCGCCACTATCCGCATGACGGTGCTCGCCCGCGCGAAGGAGATCTCCATCATGCGTCTCGTCGGCGCGACAGACATGTTCATTCGCCTTCCCTTCCTCATCGATGGGCTGTTCAAGGGTGTGCTCGGCGGACTGCTGGCGCTGGTATTCGTGTGGGCCGCGAACCGCGTCATCAATGAGTACTTCATTCAGACGATCTTTTTCGATCGCGAGATGATATTCGTCGGTATCGTCGGCGGCGCGCTCATGGGCGTGATGGGAAGCCTCGTTTCCGTCGGGAGACATCTACGTCGTATCTGAGGCGCGCCCAGCTCGTCCTGGCGTGCATCGCGGTGCTGGCGTCAACGCTCCCCGGCCAGCAGACCGAGAGCGCCGAAGCGCGGATCAGGGCGCAGCGCGACGAGCTGCAGCGGATACGCGCCGAACGCGACGAGCTCGAGCAGAAGATGAGCGGACTCCAGAACACGGCGCACGAGCTCGTCGACGAGGTGAACCTGCTCGACAAGCAGCACGACGCGACGGCGCGGATGGTGAAGTCGCTCGACCAGCAGCTCGTGGCGATCACGGACGAGGTACAGACAACGACCGCGAATCTGAGCAGCTCGGAGCGGGAAGCCCTGACGAAGCGCGCGGTTCTGCAGCGACGCCTGATCGAGATCTACAAGCGGGGTCCGCTCTATTCCGCCGAAGTTCTCTTCTCCGCTCAATCCGTCGGCCAGCTCGTTGCCCGCTACAAGTACCTGCACTTGCTCGCCCTGCGCGACAAGGGCCTCGTTCACCGGCTCGAGGACCTGCACAACAGGATCGAGTCGCAGCACGTTCAGCTCGTGAGGCTGCAGAGCAGCGTGATCGAGAATCGCGCGCAGAAGGAGCGGGAAGCCGCGCGTCTGGTCGAGCTGGAAAAGCTGCAGACGCGCAATCTCGTTCGCGTCCGCGAGGACACCAAGCGCACGAAGGCGAGGCTCGCGGAGCTGGAAAAGAGCGAGGCACGGCTCAACAACTTCATCACCTCTCTCGAGGCGGAACGGCGTAGAGCGACCGGCCGCGGCGGGACAGTGACACTCGCCCCCAGCTCGATCCGCACGACCGACATCGGCAGACTCGATTGGCCGGTGAACGGTGCGTTCCTTTACCGGTTCGGTCGCACCGTGAATCCGAACAACACCACCACTCGCTGGAACGGAATCGGAATCAGCGCGCCCGTCGGCACCGCGGTGAAATCCGTGTCGGCAGGAACGGTCGCCTACGCGGGCCAGATGGGGACTTACGGCAGCACGGTGATCCTCGAGCACGGAGGGGGCGACTATTCAGTGTACGGCTCCCTCAGCCGAATCGATGTGCGCAAGGGAACGCGCGTCATCAAGGGACAGGCGCTCGGGACTGTCGGAGTCAGTGATCCAGCGCTCGGCGCGCACCTCCACTTCGAGATCAGGCGAGGCGGACCGGCCGTCGACCCCGCGGAATGGCTGCGTGCATCGCGATGATTTCAGCCCGACGGAGCCGAGCAGAACGAAGGACGCCCCGCTCGGCGCCCATGTTTCGATAGCCGGCGGAACGGGCAAGGCACCGCCGCGCGCGGGATCGATTGGCGCGACGGCAATGCAGATCTTCACGAAGATGGCCAGTCGCTGGGCAGAGCGCGTGTGCGAAGAGGCGGAATGCACCGCGTTCGTGACCGGGATTGGCGAGACCGGCGTCCGCGAAGCATGCGCGCACGACAGCTACCTCATCAACCTGGCATCACCCGATCCGGTGCTGCGTCAACGCTCGATCGATTCGTTCATCAACGAGCTGGAGCGATGTGAGGCGTTGAGACTGAACTATCTGGTCTCGCACCCCGGCAATTACATGGACGACCGCGCGAGCGGTCTGGCGAGGAACGCCGACGCGATCGGGCTCGCCCTGGAGCGGGTGCCGGGAAAGGTGATGCTCCTGCTGGAGATGACGGCCGGGGCCGGGACGGTGCTCGGCTCGACGTTCGAGGAGATGGCCGCGCTAATCGAGCTGGTACCGCGGCCTCATCGCGATCGCATCGGTGTGTGCGTGGATACGGCGCACATCTTCGCCGCCGGCTACGACATCGTCAACGACTACGACGGCGTCATGGCTCGCTTCGACGACGTGCTGGGCCGATCACGATTGCGAATGATGCACTTGAACGACTCGAAGGTCCCGCTCGGCTCGAGGAAGGACCGCCACGAGCTGATCGGGGAGGGCGCGATCGGGGAGGGCGCGTTCAGGCGGATCATGAACGACGATCGGCTCGCCAAAGTGGCGAAAATCATCGAGACGCCCAAGCTCGACGACGCCGAAGTCACCGATCGGAGAATGCTGGAGCGGCTTCGCAGTTACATCGAATAGCAGGCCGTCGGACATCGGACATCGGACATCGGGCCCCGGTACCCGAACCCCGAAACCCGAAACCCGAAACCCGGTACCCGAAACCCGGTACCGGATTAGAGCAGCGTTCCGTGTAGTACCGCGAACGCAACCGAGAAATAGATTACCAGCCCCGTGACGTCGACCAACGTGGCGACAAAAGGCGCGGACGCACTGGCGGGATCGAAGCCCAGGCGTTTGAGCAAAAACGGCAGCATCGAGCCCGCGAGCGAGCCGAAGGCCACGATTCCTACCAGCGCAAAGCCCACTGCAACCGCGAGAAGGAAAAAGTGCGGCCCGTAGTCGAAGATGCTCATCTCCTGCCACAGCACGATGCGGGCAAAGCCGATCAGGCCAAGGATGGCACCGAGGACAAGCCCGGTTGGCAGCTCGCGCATTGCGATCCGCCACCAGTCGCGGAGGCGCACCTCCTGAAGTGACAGCGCGCGAATCACGAGCGACGTCGCCTGGGACCCCGAGTTACCGCCCGAGCTCATGACGAGCGGAATGAACATCGCCAGCACCGCAGCCTTCTCGATCTCACCCTCGAACCTCTGCATCGCGGTCGCCGTCAGCATCTCGCTCAGGAAGAGCGCGGAGAGCCAGCCGGCGCGCTTTCTGATCATTCCGAGGAAGCTGATCTCCATGTACGGAGCGTCGAGGGCCTCCATA
>JANMMF010000066.1:0-19201 GCA_031372985.1 Gemmatimonadota bacterium | reverse complement strand
CTTCAACCGTACGGGCGTGATAGAGACCACCGAACGATTTCTGCGCGACATCGCCGACCGGATCGGACTCGATGCGGTTGACGAAGTGAGACTGTTCCCGCCACTCCGCCAGCAGGGCGTCGAGACGGGCGTCGCCGTCGTGGCGGCGATCCCACTTCCTCCGGAGCCCGCGCACGTCCACGAGCCGGACGAGCCGCCGGAAGCGCTGAGCGAGAGCGCGGGCGACGAGTTCCTCCCGATCGAGGAGGAGGACCGAGAGATCATCGTCCACCGGCACACTGTGTTCACGGCTCGGTACCGCCACACGCTCAAGGGGCCGGATCGTGGAAAGTGGGAAGTCGACGTCCAGGCCGAGGCCGACGCGCCGCTCGTAACGCTCGATCATGTCGTGCGCGGCGTGATGAAACGCGCGGGGGAGCCGTTCGAGCCCGAGAAGCTCTCGGCTTCAGCGTTTCGTACGATCGTAGAGGGAGTCGCGCCGAGTCTCTCTACCTAGTCAGACGGCGGCGCGCGGAGCGACAGGCGTAAAGCGCGCGGCTTCGGGCAAAGCGCCCGGGGCATTCGCGGCAGCGTAACGAGCGAGTACGGTGCGATGTATGTCGCGGGCATCCTCGAGGGCTTCGCCCTCGAGTCCGAGCTTCTGGGGCGAGATGATGAACGGGTAGACCTGGTCCCCGCCGGCGGATCCGTGAGCTCCGACCTGGTCGTCGAAAGAAATGATGTCGTAGCCGTCGTAGGCGCCGAACAGCACGCAGTCACCGGCGTTCGGCTGGCGCACCAATGACTCCACCGCCCGCAAGACGTACGGCTCGGTGCCGAAAATCTCCAGCGGATTCTTTCCGGAGGTGATGTCGATCTGCCCATCGCGCAGAATCGCGCGTCCACGCTTGCCGGCGAGCGTTACTCCGTCCGCGGAGATCGTCGCAACCAGTCCGATCCCCGGGTGCGAGATCAGTCGCTCGTACAGTCTCGACCACCGGCCGTCCGCGAGAATCTGTTCGAGAGTCAACCGACTCTCGATCGCGGCGAAATAGACCAGGGAGAGGCAGGAGCTGTAGGTCACCACTACGTCGTGCGTACGGTCAACACGATACTTCTCCGGAAGGATGATCTCGCGCAATCCGTAGCGGCTGCGCAGCCAATCGCGAAACCTGCGGATGCCCTTTCTCGCTCCGAACTTCGCGGGGGTGAGCTGGGCCACCGCTTCCACGACCTCGGGCCCGATATCGGCGTACTCGGTGTCCTCGGCGAAGCTGGCGAGCGCGCGTGGAGCGGACGCGCCGGCCGCCGCCGCCTCGTCGAGGAATCGCTGCACCGTTGCGCCGAGGGATTCTCCGAACCTCACGCGGTAGCTCAGCGCGGGCGTCATCCCATGGTCGGACAGAATGACCAGATCGTATCCGCGTCCTCCAGCCAGCTGCGCCATTCGCCAGATCTCGGCAATCCGCGCATCGGTGCGCCGGAGATCCACCAGCGCCTGCTTGCTGGATGGGCCAAAGTGGTGCGCCAGCTCGTCGTACTGCATGAAGGTGCTGTAGATGACGGGCACGCCGAGGTAGACGTCGAGCATAATCGCCATCGTCTGCAGCTCGCGGATGACGACGTTGCTGAGGATGCGTATGAACGGGAAGATCCCCTCTGAGTGCGTCACTCGTCCGGCGAGCTCGCCACGCGTGCGCTCCCACTCCTCCAGCAGCCATTCATAGGCGCCCTGAAAGACCATCCGCGCCATTCGGATCGGATGCAGCAGCATGAGGAGTCCCATCCGCGTTCCTCCGAGGCGCCGATACACCGAGATCTTCTCACGCGTCGCGACGGTGAACGCCACTGTCTGCGCATCTCCGTCGAGGAGATTGACGTAGCTCGAGCCGCCGGCGAGCGCCCCCGGCGAGTGTATTCGATCGCGGATGTATTGCACGCCGTGCGGCGCGTTGCAGGTGATCACCTTTCGCGCCGCCTTGTCGTAAAATCGAAACGCGGGAATGCCTCCGTTCTCCCCGTGGAACATCCCGGCCTGACAGTACGGTGTCGCGGAGGGCAAGCCGCAGAACCAGCGTCGGAGCGTAAATCCCTCGCGCAACAGCCGAGCTATCGTCGGACAAAGTCCAAGCTCGAGGGCGCGGCGCAGATCCGAGTAGGCGAGCGCATCGATCTGCAGCATGATCAGCCCGCGCTGGGGCGGACGCGGCCGCTTCTCTCGCGCGAACGGGCGATACTTCGTGCGGTAGTACCACTGCAGAAACGGTCCGGCGCGCGGACGCGCACGGCGTTCCGCTATGCCAGGTGGCGCTCGATGTGGCGTAGGAGCTCCCCTATCCGAACGGGTTTGAGTAGGACGTCGACGCAGCCGGCCTCGATACACTTGCGACGGGTCTTCGAGTTGTCGTCTCCGGTCATGGCCAGAGTCGCGCGCGGGAGGCGGCCGCGTTGGCGGAGCGCTTCGAGCACTTCGAGTCCGTTGCCGTCCGGAAGCGAGAGATCGAGGAGTATCAGATCGAGACCTTCCGACGACCCCAGCTCAATTGCCTCGGCGACAGTCGCCGCCGAATCCACCTCGTACCCCGCCTCCGTGAACAGAATGGTGAACGCCTCGGTGACGAGGTGGCTGTCCTCAACGATCAATATGCGCACTTAGTCGCGGGGAGCGTTGAGCGGCAGCGTGAAAAAGAACCGGCTTCCTTTGCCCAGCTCGCTCTCGACCCAGATCGTTCCCGAGTGGAGCTGCACCAGCTTGCGGGCGATGGCGAGACCGAGCCCGGTTCCGTGGTGCGGACGCGACGCAGATGCATCGACCTGCGCGAACTCGCGAAACACGAGCTCATAGTGGTCGCGCGCTATCCCCCGGCCGGTATCGCCGACTTCAACGACAAGCTCCTCGCCGCTCCCGCCGCGACGGGAAAAGCTGATCCAGATGCGGCCCCCATCTGCGGTGAACTTGATCGCGTTTCCAATGAGGTTACCGAGAACGTGTTTCAGCTTGTCGCGATCCGCATAGACCGGAGGGAGGTCGTCACCATTGAGGCGCTCAATGGTCAAGTGCTTCTTTGCCGCCAGCGCCTGGTTGAGCACGCGCACCTGATCGACTACTTCGGTTATCGAGAATTCACTGCGCGTCAGGGTCACCTGATCGCTCTCACCGCGTACGTAGGTGAGGATCTCGTCGATCATGTCGAGTAGCTGCTGTCCGCCGTTCACTATTCCGCCGATGCTGTCGCGCTGTCTCGGATTCAGCTCGCCCAGCATTCCCTCGCGTAGAATCTCGGCGTGCGTGATGATGGCGGCCAATGGCGTGCGAAGGTCGTGGGAGATGTTGGAGAGGAACTGCGTCTTGAGCGCGTCGCGTGACTTCAGCTCGTCGATCGTGCGCTGGGCTTCAACCGCCTGGGCCTCAAGCGTTTTGAGCCGCTTTTTCAGGGCGGAGGGATCGAGCTGGTCGGACATGCTCATATTGTAGTTGCAGGTTCATCGGTTGCCAACGTGTCCGACTCGACGGCGTCGAGAAGCTGCTGTCTGCGCAGCAGCGACCAGTAGCGTCCCCGCAGCGCCATGAGCTCCGCGTGCTTCCCCTGTTCAACGACCGCGCCTTTGTCGAGCACGATTATCCATGACGCGTCGCGTATCGCGCTGATCCTGTGCGACGCGATGAGGGCGGTTCTTCCCGCCAACGCCTCGCGCAGCGCGCGGAGGATTTCCGCCTCGGTGTGGGTGTCGACCGCTGACAGCGCGTCATCGAGCAGCACAATGCTTGGCGTTTTCGCCAGCGCGCGAGCCAGGGAAGCACGCTGCTTCTGCCCGCCGGAGAGATTGATTCCGCGCTCGCCGAGAATGGTCTCGTACTGTCCGGGAAACTCCTTGATGGTCTGATCGAGCTGCGCAACCGCCGCCGCCCATTCCGCTGATGCGGGATCGTGCGTACCGTAAGCGAGGTTGGCTCCGATCGTATCGCTGAACAGGAGACTCTCCTGCGGAACGAATCCTATCTCGCGCCGGATCTCGTCCGGGGGAACGGTCCGCGTCGGGACGCCGTCGATCAGGATCTCTCCCTCCTGCGGATCGTACATACGCGGGATGAGATCGATCAACGCGCTCTTGCCGCTGCCCGTCGCGCCTACTAGGCCGAGCGTGGCGCCGGCCGGTACGCTGAAGCTGACGTTGCGCAGCACCCAGCGCGGCTCACCAGCCGGGTCGGACGGATAGTGGAAGCCGACGTTCCGGAACTCGATTGTGCGGCCGGACATCGTTACGGGAAGGTGCTGAACGGGCTCGGCTCCGCGGATCGTCGGAGACACATTGAGTATCTCGTTGAGGCGGCCCATCGATGCCTCACCGCGCTGGAACAGGTTGACGACCCAACCCAGAGCGATCATCGGCCAGGTGAGCATCGTCAGGTACATGCCGAATGCGACGAACGAGCCCACCGAGATCGTGCCGTTTATCGTAAGCGCGCCACCGACCCCGAGGACGATCACGGCACCGAGCCCGCCGAAGAACGCAAAAAGGGGATTCAGCGTGCCCCACAGCCGCACCAGCGACATGTTGATCGCCAGGTACTCCTCGTTGATCGCTCCGAAGCGGGCAATCTCGGCCGCCTCCTGCCGGTAGGCGCGGACGATTCGCGCGCCGCTCAGGTTCTCCTGCGCCCGCGTGGTCAGTGTGGAGAAATGCTCCTGTACGGCCTCGAACCGATCGTGAATCGCTTTCCCCATGCGAATCGTGAGGACGGGCAGGATCAGCATTGGCACGAGCGCGAGCAGCGTGAGCCTCACGTCGATGCGGAGCATGAAGAAGAGCGCGAAGACGCCCCCGGTGATCGTGTTGGCGAGGTACATGACCGCGGGCCCGAGTGCGGTGCGCACCGCGCTCAGATCATTGGTGAGGCGGGCCATAATGTCGCCGGTCCGCGTCTGTGCAAAGTAGGCGGCGTCGAGCGTCTCCAGATGTGTGAAGAGATCGTTCCTGAGGTCGTACTCGATCCAGCGGCTGACGCCATTCATCAGCTCGCGCATTCCGTACCTGAAGGCGCCGCCGACAACGGCTGCGAGCACGATGAGGCCGCTCAGCCTCCAGACGGTGCCCATTGGGGCGCTGGCACTAATCGCGTCGATCGCTCGCCGCAACAGCCAGGGGATTACACTGGTGATTGCCGACGACGCGACAACGATGACCAGACCGATGGAAAAGGAGATCCAGTACGGTCTGTAATATGGCGCCGCAAGGCGGAGATTTCTTAAATTTGGCATGTGGATTGCCGTCTACAGTACTCTTGAGCTATGGGCATTACCCACAAGCTCATCACAACGATGGAGGAGGTTTAATGGTGCAATATATTCCGCGGCTGAAAGCGACGCTCGTACTCTCGCTGGCGCTGCTCGCTGGCGCATGCGCAAAGAAGGACGATACCGCCGCTGCAGACTCGGCTCTCAATTCAGACATTCAGCTCGCGAACCGCGACACGGCAGCGCAACCGGCACTGACCGACGTGCCCGCCGCAACCGCGACGAACCCGGCACCCAGCACCGCGGCTCCGCGTGCGACGACGCCGGCGCGTACGCCGGCCACTACTACTCGCCGGCCGACTACCACGACCACATCGAGCGGCAACACGGTGACTCGCACGCCGGCTGGCTCCGCGGCCAGAGTCGGAACGATTCCGGCTGGTGCGACGCTCAGCCTCGCGTCGGGCCAAAAGATCTGCACGAACACGAGCAGAGTCGGTGAGCGGTTCAGCGCAACGGTGACGAGCCCGGTTGCCGGCTCGAACGGTGCGATGATCCCTGTCGGGGCGACGGCCAACGTCGAAGTGACCGAGCTGAAGCGCAGTGAGAACGCAAATGACGACGTGCGTATGGGCTTCCGCGTCGTTTCGGTGACCTATGGCGGCCACACCTACCCGATCAGCGCGACCACGACCGATGCGCAGGTGAGCAAGGTCAAGAATCAGCCGAAGGGCAAGGACGTACAGAAGGTCATCGGGGGAGCCGCTATCGGCGCCATTGCCGGACAGATCCTCGGCAAGAGCACAAAGGCAACGGTGATTGGAGCCGCTGCAGGTGGAGCCGCTGGTGCCGCTGCTGCCGCTGCGACGTCGAACTATGAAGGCTGCGTGAATTCAGGCGCCAGAATAACCGCCCAGCTCAACTCGTCTACTCAGGTTCAAATCTGAGGAGCCTCAGGCGGTGTTAAAAAGTCCGGCGTGAGAAATCACGCCGGACTTTTTTCTTTCTGGGTGCGGCCGTCGCTAGTAGCCGACCGCTCCCGCAGCTCCGTGCAGGCGTGGATCGTCCATACCTTCGTAGCCGCTCCTGACGCGCATGATCGACGCCGCGGATGCGACCCCGCTCTCGTAGACGTGGTGTCCCATGCTACGCAGACGCGATAACACTTCGGGTCGAAAGCCGCCCTTCTCGATGCGAATTGAGTCGGGAAGTGCCTGGTGATGGATGCGCGGAGCGCTCATCGCATCCGACAGAGACATGCGGTGATCGATGATGTTGAGAATGATCTGGGATGTGGCCGAGATGATGCGCGGCCCACCGCGCGCGCCGGTCACGAGCAGAAGATTTCCTTTCGGGTCGAGCACGATCGTCGGCGACATCGCGCTCAGCATCCGCTTTCCGGGGGCGATTGAATTCGCATTGCCCTGAATCAAGCCGTACATGTTCGGGACTCCCGGCCTTGCCGCGAAGTCGTCCATCTCATCGTTCAGGAAGAACCCCGCTCCGCTCACGAACACGCCGGACCCGTACAGATCGTTCAGGGTCGTCGTGGTAGCGACCGCGTTCCCGGACCGATCAACGACAGAGTAGTGCGTCGTATGGGCGCCCTCGGCGATCGCAGCTGCCAACACAGTGGTGGTATCTGCGTGGTCGCGTGAAATGGTTTTCGCGATTGCCCGCGCGTAGCCCTTGCTGGTAAGCGTCCCGACCGGAGCCTTCACGAATGCCGGATCGCCCAGCTTCGAGTTCCGATCCATGAATGCGCGCTGGGATGCGGAGGCGACCGCGTGGATTCGCTCGGCGCTTCCGAACGGCGCACTCGGCCCGTACGCCTCGAGAATGTTGAGGATCTCCGTCACCGTGGTCCCGCCGCCCGAGGACGGCGGCATGGCAAGGTAGGTGTAGCCCCGATAGGTGCTGCGTATCGGCTCGCGCCAGATCGGCCGGTAGCGGGCGAGATCCTCCCTGGTGATTAGCCCGCCGCTACGCTTCATCTCCGCGGCGATCGAGTCCGCAATGCTGCCCTGATAGAACGCGCCCGACCCGCCTTGCGCGATCAGTCGAATCGTACGCGCGAGCTGGGGCTGAACCAGCCGGGACCCGATCGCCGGCGCCTCGCCATTGGGGAGGAACACCGACTTCCCCGCGAAGCCTCCGATCCGGTACTTGGCATCAGCGAGTGAGCGGGCGAGTGCGGCGTCGACAATGAATCCGTCGCCAGCGAGGCGAATCGCCGGCGCCAGCACTCGTGCGAGCGGCAGAGCTCCAAACTTTCGATGCGCTTCAACCATTCCCGCGACGGCCCCGGGCACCCCCGATGCACGAGGTCCGATCACGCTTTCACCAGTGAGCTTGCCATCGGGTCCGACATACATGTCGCGGGTGGCCGCGAGCGGCGCCGTCTCGCGATAGTCGAGCGCAGCGGCGCGTCCATTCGCCATACGAATAACCATGTAGCCGCCGCCGCCAAGATTACCGGCTTCGGGAAAGGTGACCGCCAGCGCGAAGCCAACCGCAACGGCGGCATCGACCGCGTTGCCTCCCTGCTTCATCATTTCGACGCCGACACTGGATGCCAACCGATCGTCGCTGGCGACCATCGCGTGTGGCGCGAACGTCCCTCGCGCACCGGCGGGCAATCGCCAGGTCGAAGGGAAGACTGCGGGAACCCGGGCCGGGATGTCCGACTGGCCCGCTGAAGAGCTGAATGGCACCGCTGCCGCGATCGCGAGCGATGCAACGGCGATTGCCCCGACGAGAACGATTTTTTTCCTCAAACAGCGGCTCCGGGTGGCGTCACTCAATACTATCGCGTGCCCGCCATCCCGTCAGCTACCGTCGCACCGTCCGGCTACCAAATCCCCTTCTAATCGATATGCGCAGGGAAGGCATGCTGTTCGTGTTGCTCACGCCGTTCGACGTTTCTGTCCGCTCATGGATGCCGAAAGTGTAGGTGGAGATGAAGTCGATGTTTGTGCGATTGCTGAGTCCGTACCCGAATCCGTAACCAAGCGAGAACAGCGGATCGATGTTGCCACGGCTGGGTGCGAGCCCGGCCCCATCGGAATCGCGTTTCAGATTCCGGTAAGCGACGATCCCACCATCGAGCTCGAGCACCTGGTGGAGTCCATAGCCGGATCCGGAGTGAAACGTCGCAACCACAGTCATCAAGTCGAGATGGGCGTCGCATTGAACGCACTGCGTCCCACCACCGGGCGGGCTGACGATCGCCGAAGACGAATACTCGAAGGGCACGTGTGCCCAGCTCCCGGCCACGCCGAACGATGCCCCGTTGGCCATCCCTTTTTCCAGAGACCCGCGGTATTGAAAATTGGTGGCGTTGGCGAAGTTCCAGGTGCTCGACGTGACGCCGTCGTTGACGGCGTTGGCCCGAAAGCCGCCAACACCGGCGGTTACCCACACGCTCGGATCATTCGTCGTGAACACTCTCGGCCGTCGCATCTGCGCGCCGAGTGATCCCGTGGCGAACACCACCATCAAAAACGCAAAGAGAAAACGCTTCATCATCTTGCTCCAAGTTGTCTTGCGATTGGCGCGAGGCGTCGGGTAAGTTAGGTGGTGGCTCACCGCTCAGCAGCGCATTGATGTTGGACCCCCGCGAAACGGAGCGCCGCAACCCGCGTACCGCCTCGATAGATCTCGCGTCTCCGCTCGAGATCGTTGACATGATAAACGCGGAAGATCGCATAGTTCCCGAAGTCGTCGGAACGCAGCGAGAGCATATAGCACGGGCAATCGAGCTCGCCGAAGCAACGTTTCGCGCCGGTGGACGATTGTTCTACGTCGGGGCCGGTACCTCAGGACGACTGGGAGTGCTCGACGCAAGCGAGTGTCCGCCGACCTTCGGAACGGATCCCGAGATGGTGCAGGGCATAATTGCCGGAGGTCTGCCAGCGCTGACCCGCTCCCAGGAAGGCGCTGAAGACGTCGTCGAGAATGGCGCACGGACGATCGACGAGCACGGCGTCAACGAAAAGGATTTCGTGATCGGAATCGCGGCGTCGGGCACCACTCCATACGTTCGAGCGGCGCTCGAGAGAGCGGCGGCGCTTGGCGCCAGGACGGGAATCGTCGCGTGCTCGCCGCCGCCGCCCGATCTCGTCGCGAGAGTCGACGTGACAATGCTGCCGATAGTCGGCGCGGAAGTCGTGACGGGCTCAACGCGGATGAAGGCCGGCACGGCGACCAAGCTCGTGCTCAACACCATCACCACGGGTGCGATGATCAGGCTCGGCAAGACGTACGGCAATCTGATGGTCGATCTGCGCGCCACCAACAACAAACTCATCGATCGCAGCCAGCGGATAGTGATGGAAGTCTGCGGAGTCTCCCGCGACGAAGCGACGAAGCTTCTGGACCGCGCCGGCAAGAGCGTCAAGATCGCGATCGTCATGCAGAAGAAGGGCGTTTCCCGCGAGGAAGCGGAGCGCCTGCTCGCGGAAAACGGAGGCGTGGTCAGGCGCGTGACCAGGGACGAGCCTCCGCCGATCAGGGAACGATAGGTTGGCCTCCGCGGTGGTAGTTGGGTTGATGTCCGGGACATCGCTCGACGGGATCAGTGCCGCGGTCGCCCGCTTTCGCGATGCGAACGATGGCCGCATCGATGTCGATCTTCTCGCTTTCACATCGCGAGCGTACACCCGCGAAGAGCGCGCGCGCCTCGCAACCGCACTCGCGGGGACGACACCCGCTGAATACTGCCGGCTCAATTTCGACCTTGGCGGCTGGCTCGCCGACGCCGCCATCGAGGTCATGGCGGAAGCCGGCGTCGCCCGGGACGATATCTCCGCCATCGCATCGCACGGACAAACGATCTGGCACGAGCCGGGGCATTCGACCTGGCAGACGGGCGAGGCGGCCGTCCTCGCCGAACGAACCGGAATCGACGTCGTGAGCGATTTTCGGGTGCGCGATGTCGCGGCGGGGGGACAGGGAGCGCCGCTGGTCCCGATCGCTGACGCGATGCTCTTTTCTTCGCCGACCGAATGGCGTGGCCTCCAGAACCTCGGCGGCATCGGCAACATCACGGTTGTCCCTCCGCACGGGCAAATCGAAGGCGTGCGCGCGTTCGACACTGGGCCCGGCGCAAGCGTGATCGACCGAGTGACGCGCGCGCTCAGGCCCGATCTTCCCTACGACGTAGATGGGAAGCTCGCCCAGGCGGGACGTCCGAACATGCAACTCGTGTCAGAGCTGCTCTCCGCGCCCTACTTTGCGGCGCCGCCACCAAAATCGACGGGCCCCGAGCTCTTCAACACGGAATACGTAGAGACCTTGATCAAGCGCGCGCGGGCAGCGGGAGCAAGCGATGAAGACGTCGTCGCCACCGCCGTGCAATTGACTGCAGAGAGCGTGGGAGATGCATACAGGAGATTCATCCCGGAGCCGGTGCGCGAAGTTCTCGTATCGGGGGGCGGCGCAAAAAACCCAGCGCTGTTCGCCGCAATCGTGAAATCCGCGGCTCCGATCACCGTTCGCCACTTCGATGAGGTGTACTTCGATGGAGAAGCCAAGGAGGCCGTGGCCTTCGCATTGCTTGGATATCTGCACGTGACCAAACGCCCCGCCAACGTACCCTCCGCCACCGGCGCCCGCGGACCCCGAATCCTCGGGAAGCGCACGCCCGCATGAGCGAGATCGCCGAGCTCTTTTTTCCGGCCATTCGCTGGGACGCGACCCAGGGCTACGAAGGACAGCGTGCCGCTATCGATCAGGCGCTCAAGCTGGGAGTCGGCGGCTTCATCCTTTTCGGGGGTCCGTCAGAGCAGGTAGCAGCGCTCACCGAGGACCTTCACTCCAAGTCGCGTATCCCACTCTTGATAGGTGCAGATCTCGAGCGGGGCGCCGGCCAGCAGTTCGCCGGGCAGACCGCGCTTCCGCCGCTCGCCGCCATCGCTTCGCTGGAAGATGTTCAAGCAATTCGCCGGTCGGCGACTGTAAGCGCGCGGGAAGCGAAATCGCTCGGGATCAACTGGATCTACGCGCCGGATTGTGACATCGATGTCGAGCCGGCGAACCCGATCATCGGGACGCGCTCCTTCGGCGCCGACCCGGAGCGCGTGGCGGAATACGCGTCGGCCTGGATCGACGCCTGTCAGGCGGAAGGCGTGCTTGCCTGCGCGAAACATTTCCCGGGTCACGGCCGCACTACCGTCGACTCGCACAAAATGCTTCCGCAGGTGAACGAATCCGCCGAAACGCTTCGCGAGACCGACCTCATTCCGTTTCGGCGGGCGATAGAGCGCGGAGTCGCATCGGTGATGTCAGCGCACGTCGCTTTTCCAGCCCTCGATCCCAGCGGTGTTCCCGCGACGCTGTCGCGCGCCATTCTCACCGATGTGCTGCGCGGCGAGATGGGATTCTCCGGTCTCGTCGTCACGGACGCGCTCATTATGGAAGGCGTGCTGGGGGACGGAGAGGCGGAGGCCGTCGTGCGCGCCTTGCATGCGGGCTGCGATTGCCTGCTCTATCCCACTGATCTTGCGGCATCCGAGGCCGCTATACGGAAGGCGATCGACGACAAGCGCCTGGATCTCAACGAGATTCAGGGTTCCCTCGAACGTCGCCGTCGGTGGGCTCGCTGGGCGGCGCTCTCCACTGAGAGCAATCGTTCGACACGCGACGACAGCGGGTGGTCGATCCAGCTCGCCGAACAGGTCGTGCATTCGCTCAAAGGCAGTATCCCGCGGTTGCCTCAACCGTGGAATCTCGTGATCGTCGATGACGATATCGGGGGACCCTATCCCGCGCCGTCGCGGGATCCTCTCATTGCGTCGCTGCGCGCCGGGGGCATAGACCTCGTCGTGGATGGCAATGGACGCGGTGACGCCGTTGCGCCGTCTACTGTGATCGCGCTGTTCGGCGACATTCGAGCCTGGAAGGGCCGCCCGGGTTACTCTCCGGGCGCCAAGCAGGCGGTCCGAAACGCGCTGGCGCGTGCGGGAACGAAAGAGCGCCTGATCGTTCAGTTCAGCCACCCGCGCCTCGCCGACGAGCTCCAGGTGGATGCGCCGATTCTGTGCGCCTGGGGCGGAGAAGCCGTGATGCAGCGTGCGGCCGCGCGGGTGCTGCTGCGCGACGTGTCAGGGTCCAACGGCGGCGGAAGCGCGGGATTAGCCGGGTAGTCGCACTCACCAGGAGAGTTCCATGAGCGAGACGAGGGTAAAAACTTCGACACTCAGCATCTTCGGACAGCCGAAGATGGCGGTTCTGCTGCTGCTCGGCTTCTCCTCCGGGTTACCGCTTTTTCTAACCAGCCGCACGCTTCAGGCATGGATGACGAAGGCTGACGTCAATCTCACCACCATCGGACTGTTCAGCATGGTGGCGCTGCCATACTCGCTCAAGTTCCTGTGGGCGCCCCTCCTCGACCGCTACGTACCGCCTTTTCTCGGGCGCCGGCGGGGATGGCTCGTAATCACACAGACGTTGCTGCTGCTGTCGATTGCGGCGATGTCGCTCCACAATCCGCGATTGGGTTTGCAGGCGCTCGCGATCAATGCGCTGCTGATTGCGTTCTTCAGCGCGACCCAGGACATCGCTGTCGATGCGTATCGCGCCGACATCCTCCAGGAGCGGGAGATGGGCGCCGGGGCGGGAGCCTACGTGATCGGGTACCGCATAGCGTTGATCGTCGTCGGGTCGATCGCACTCGTACTCGCCGACAGAATGCCGTGGCCGGCGGTGTATCTACTCCTCTCCCTTCTGATGCTGGTCGGAATCGTCACGGCTTTTTTCGCACCGGAGCCGGTTCTGCGCGACGCTCCGCCGCAAACGATCGCTGAAGCGGTCGTGCTTCCGTTCAAGGAATTTTTCCAGCGAAGGGGAGCTCTGTCCGGGGCGATTGTCCTCCTCTTCATCGTGCTCTACAAGTACGCCGACGCGCTGGCGAACAATATGGCGACGCCCTTCCTGCTGCAGACGGGATTCACCCAGACGGAGATCGGTGTCGTCCTTGGGGGAGTGGGGATATTCGCGACGATAGTCGGCGTGGTCTTGGCGGGGTGGTTCATAGCGCGAGCCGGAATCAACCGCTCGCTATGGATATTTGCCGTGCTACAGGCGGCCAGCAATCTCGCGTACTACGTGCTCGCTCTGATCGGGAACGATCGCACGGCGATGGTCGTGACGATTGTGATCGAGAACGTGTGCGTCGGCCTGGTAACCGCGGGTATGCTCGCGTTCATGATGAGCGTCACCAACAAGCGGTTCTCGGCCACTCAATTCGCACTCCTCTCCAGCCTGGCGGCTGCGAGCCGCGATGTGCTGGTCGCGCCGGCGGGGAAGCTCGCGGATACCCTCGGCTGGCCCGGATTCTGGCTGCTCAGCGTCGCGGCGATCATTCCCGCGTTCGTGCTCCTGCCTTTCGTGGCGCCGTGGGGCGCCGACCATCCGACCGCGGCGGCCCCGCACGACGGCGAAACCGTTGACGCGGCGGCCTAGCGCCGCTTAGTCGCCGTTCTTCGCCGCGAGCAGGTCAGCTTCGGGCGCGCGGAGTCGCGCCGTGACCACAGTTACGTTGTCGGGCGCGCCCGTGTGCATCGCTTCCTCGAGTAGTGCCTCGCAGACCTCCATCGGCCGTCCCGCGCCGCGCGCAATGCGCCCGATGTCTTCGGGAGAGACCTGATTGGAGAGGCCGTCGCTGCACAGCACCAGGAAATCCTTGTCCTCGAGCTTCACGCGGTAAAAATCCGTTACCACCTTCTCCTCCGGACCGAGCGCCTGAAGGATGATGTTACGGTGCTCGCTCTGCGCGGCTTCCTTCTGTGTCATCCTTCCCGCGTCGATCAGCCGCTGCACGAACGACTGATCCTTCGTCAGCTGCTTGGCTGCGCCCTTGCGCACGAGATACGCCCGGCTGTCGCCGACCTGGGCAATGTACGCTTCGCCGTCGAGCACCAGCGCGAGCGTCGTGGTGGTTCCCATCCCATGGTGCTCGGGCGATGTGGTGGCCTTCTGGTAAATCGCCTTGTTGGCGACGTCGATGCCCCGCTTGAGCGCGGCCTCGATCGATTCCGCCGTGCGCTTGGGCACCTTGTGCCACCAGCGGTGGAGCTCGCTCAGGATTGTTTCCGTCGCAATGGAGCTGGCGAGCGCGCCGGACGCGGCGCCACCGACGCCGTCGGCAACGATCAATATGAATGGAGCGGTGTGGACTGAGACAAGGGTAGGCGCGCTGGTCGTGGCGATGTCGCCCGTCTCCAGATTCGCAATCAAAAAGGAATCCTGATTGTCGTGCCTGATCAGGCCGACATTCGAGATCCCGAAAATTTCTGCAATCAATTTTGGCTCGAAAGGAGCGTTGTATTTGCGTCACGGGAGCGGGTCGCTCTCCCGGGTCGGGAAAAGATAGCGCGGGCGCGCGAACAGGGCACTACCCATGCGTATTGTGCAGACTGGCCCGCCATCGACTGTGCAACCTACATTCTTGAGATGAAAGCTTCGACTATCAGGGTTTTTTCTTGTTGCCTCGTGCTCGTGGGTGCGTCCTGCACACCTGGAAGGCGACCCACCGCTCCCGCCCCAGTGCCCGCGCCCCCGCAACCGCTCATTCCCGCGGCTATTCCGGCACCGAATCCGAAGCTCCCGCCGGTTCCCGCGGTTCGCGGACCGTTGCAAATAAGCGTGACGTATCCCAAGCCGGACCAGATGCTCACCGTTCGCGACTCGAATTTCATTTTCGGGAGCTTGGGAACCGGTGATGCGGCACTTCGCATCAATGGAATCTCGGTGCCAGTCTGGCCCAACGGCGCGTTCATGGGATGGTTACCCGTTCCGCCGGATAGCGCGCCGCGCTACGAGCTGCTCGCCGGAAACAGTACGGCGACCGCACGGCTCACTCTCCCAGTGAGGGTTCCGCCGGTGCCGGATACCACACGCCGTGACCCGCTGGTCGGAGACACGCTGAATCCTGTTCCTGCACCGGATACCATTCTACCCGTACCGGGCAACGTCTACGTGACGCTCGGTGCGCCTGCGTCGGCGGTGAACGACACCGATCGCGTGACGATCGCCCGTCCCGCTCCCGGCAACGGACAGCAGTACAAATGGTTCCTGTTTCCCGGCACGGTCGTCAAGGCGACCGGCTCGAAGAAAGCGAGCGGAGACGACTTCGTGCGCGTCGAGCTGGACTCGGCACAGGAGAGCTGGGTACTGAGAAGCGAGCTACAGGCTCAGAACATCTCCAGCACCGCGCCGCAAACGTTCACCGGAGATTCCATTGCGCCGGTTCGGCGTGTGGGGACTGTCCGAATCGAGCCGACGGCCGAGTGGATCGACATCGTGATCCCGATCACGGGCCCGCCGCCGCCCTATCTCGTCGAAGAAGGCGAACGCTCGATCTCCTTGCTGCTCTACGGTGTAACCGAAGCGCCGGTCATCTCGATGATGCCTCAGCCCGCCGATTCGTATCTCAACAGCGTGAGCTCGACCCCGGAGCCGACGCGCGTCCGCTTCGGGATCAACCTGAATCGCACTCCCTACGGCTATTTCGCGCTCTGGCAAAACGGCGCCTTCACCTTCAGGGTCAGACGCCCTCCAAGGATCGCGGATCCCGCGGCGCCGCTGCGAGGGCTGACGATTACCGTCGATCCAGGACATCCTCCTGCTGGCGCCACCGGTCCGACAATGTTGTACGAGGGCGACGCGGTACTCGAAGTCGGAATGAAGCTGAGGGACCTTCTCACGGAGAAGGGCGCGAACGTGGTGATGACACGCACGACCAGCGATCCGGTGGATCTCGGGCTCCGGCCGATAATCAGCCGCCGCGCGAGCGCGCATGCCTTCGTCTCGATCCACCTCAACGCTTTTCCGGATGGCGTAAACCCGTTTGTGAACAACGGCACCCTCACGCTTTATTTCTGGCCGCAATCCATTCCGCTCGGCGTGGCGACACAGGCGGCGCTGCTGAGTGAGCTCGGGCTCCGGGACAATGGGACCAAGTTTCAGAACATCGCCGTCGCCCGTGGGACGTGGATGCCGTCGATCCTCACAGAAGGGGCGTTTGTGATACTACCAGATCAGGAAGCGGCGATGAGAACGCCGACGTACCAGGAAGCGTACGCCAGAGCGATCCTGCGCGGACTCGAGAGCTACTTCACGTCGCTCGCGCGAGCACAGTGAGGCTGATCGCGCTCACGGCCGCGCTGGCCTGCTGGGCGGTGCGCGCAGCGAGTGCGCAGCTTCCTCCGAACGACGACTGGCGCACCCTCGAGACCAAGCACTTCCGGATTCACTTCACTCCGCCGCTGGAGCAGGAAGCGCGAAGGGCCGCGGTCAACGCCGAGCGCGCGTACGCCGCGCTGTCGACGGAGCTGGTGCCGCCTCGGGGAACAATCGACCTCGTCGTCTCGGACAACGTCGACTACGTCAATGGGTACGCGACACCGTTTCCATCCAACCGCATCGTCGTATTCACACATCCTCCCTCGAATGCGTCCGGTCTCAGGAGCTACGATGACTGGAACTCGCTGGTCATCACCCACGAGCTGACGCACATCTTTCACCTCGATCGCGCGCGCGGCATTTGGCGCGTTGGTCAGGCGATCTTCGGCAGAAATCCTCTGCTCTTTCCAAACGCCTATGAGCCGAGCTGGGTCGTCGAGGGGCTGGCTGTCTACTTCGAGTCGAGGCTGACCGGGTACGGTCGCCTGGAGAGCTCCGAGCATTCGATGATTGCCCGGGCGGCAGCACTTGGCAATCGCGTTCCGACGCTCCAGGAATTGTCCCCAGGCACCTCTCGGTTCCCGGGCGGCCAGGTTGTGTACGTCTACGGCTCACTCTTGTTCGACTATCTCTCCAGAACCCGCGGGCCGGGAAGCATCCGCGACTTTGTCGAGCGAGGCTCACGGACTCCGCTTCCATTCTTTCTCACGCCGATATCCCGTGGTGCATTCGGGATGTCGTTCCAGACCGCGTGGCGTCAGTGGCGCGACTCTCTGGTGCGCGAGATGGGCGCCCCACGCGAGGTGATGCCGGGTTGGCGTCCCATCACGAGTGCCGGGCGTGTCGCGCTCTTCCCGCGCTGGCTGGGCGACACATCGCTCGTCTACGCGGGCGACAAGGGGCGAGAGGTGCCAGCCGCGTACCGGGTCTCGCTGTCGGGCAGCGAGCGGAGAATCGGCAGACGCAACGGCGTGAGCCCGAACGTGACTCTGCCCGACGGCGCCATTCTGTTTTCGCAGCCGGACTTTCTTGATCCGTACCACATCCGGAATGATCTCTACATCCAGCGAGGGGGAGTCGAGACGCGCCTTACGCGCGGGGCGAGACTCAGCTCGCCCGACGTGCGCGCGGACGGAGTGATCGTGGCGGTTCAGGATGTTCCGGCAACGACTCGACTCGTCCGCGTCTCGCGCGACGGCCGCACGATCGTTCCACTTACCCAGTCGAATCTCGATGAGCAGTGGTCGGACCCGCGCTGGTCGCCCGACGGCTCGCGCATCGCCGCGGTGATGCAGAGTCGAGGAAGATCCCAGATCGCCATTCTCGATACGGAGGGCAAGCCGATCGATGCATTTGGCGCAACGCACTCCGTCAATTCGGTGCCGAGTTGGTCGAGCGACGGAAAACGGATTTACTTCTCTTCGGAGCGCACCGGATCACCGCAGATCTACGTGGCTGATGTGACCTCCTTCTCGCCAAGCATCTCACGATTGACGGATGCGGCTACTGGAATCTTCTCGCCTGAGGTGTCGCCCGACCGGACCAAGCTGGCCACTCTCTTTTTCGGCGCCGACGGATATCGCATTGGCGTCGCACCACTAACCGACTCGTTGACGCTCTACCCTGCTGATAGCTCGGTCAGGAGTCCGAGAGCGGGCTGTAGTAATTGCCTCAACCTGGTGGAGGGGCTGCCACCATTGGGCGCGGCTGATTCATCCCGCGCGCGACCGTACTCGCCGTGGCGCTCGCTCCTCCCGCGCTACTGGCTTCCTGTGTTCGAGAGTACGACCGACGACGGCACTTCGTTCGGAGCGTTGACGAGCGGGTCGGACATCGTTGGCCGGCACGACTACACGATCGAAGCTCTGCGCAACAATCGCTTTCACCAGAACTCAGCGTGGCTGTGGTATAGGTACGCCGGGTTGGGTCTTCCGCTCCTCGATCTCTACGCGTCGCAGAACTTTGCCAACGACGTTGTCGTCAACGACAACGGCAGCGGCTTCTTCGTTCCCGTCGGGGACTTCATCGAGCGGTCGCGCATCGCGTCGCTGCAGGCGAGCTTCATCCGGCCCCGCTTCCGCGATTATACCGTTGCGTCATTCGGCGCGGAGGTCGAGAGCATCAGGTATTCAACGGCCCCCGACACGCTGCTCCCGTTGCTACCTGCGTTTTACAGCGAGCCGCATACGTATCCGGCGGTGGTTGCCTCCGCCGGCTGGTCCAACGCGCGCCGTCCTGGTCTCAGCATCTCGTCGGAGGACGGGATCAGCGCGAGCATCAGTGGGCGACAGCGCTGGCAGCGCGGCAGCTCGGGAGGCTCCACTCGAAGCGTCATCGGCGTAACGTCGGCATACCGATCGCTCGACCTGCCCGGCTTCGCGCACCACGTGCTCGCTCTGCGTGGCGCCGGCGGCATCACCGACGTGCGGAGCACCGACCGGTTCTCTGCTGGAGGACTCAGCGGAACGATGCTCGAGGTATTTCCCGGCGTGTCGCTGGGCCAGCAGCGACGGACCTTCGGAGTGCGCGGATACCCCGTGAGTGCGGAACGAGGTATTCGCGCATACACCGGCACGATCGAGTACCGGGCTCCGCTAACGGCGCCATCGCGAGGCTTCCGTTTCATCCCGGTGTTCATCGACAAGACCTCACTGACACTGTTCGGCGAGGCGGGCCGAGCATTCTGTCCAGCGAGCGCCGTCACGCCCGACGGAATCTGTCGCGCCGGGGACGTCGGGAACCCGATGATGCGTTCGCTTGGGGCGGAGCTCAACATCGACACGGGGGTCCAGCTCGATGTC
>JANMMF010000059.1:0-4331 GCA_031372985.1 Gemmatimonadota bacterium | reverse complement strand
GATCGTGTGAATGAGCTTTCTGGGGCTGTTCGCGTCGATCTTCTTGCGCAAATGGTTGATCACCACGTCGACGATGTTGGTGCCGGGATCGAAATGGTAGCCCCACGCGTACTCGGTGATGAGAGTCCTGCTCATGACGCGTCCGGCGTGGCGCATGAGATACTCCAGGACCGTGTATTCCTTCGGGGTCAGCTCGATCGCCAGTTCAGCGCGGGTGACCTCTCTGGTGTCTAGATTGAGCGTCAGGTCCGCGACCTTGAGCGCCGGAGAGATGCGTGCCCGCGGCCGGCGTGAGAGAGCTTCCACCCGAGCGAGCAGCTCCTCGAATGCGAATGGCTTCGTCACGTAGTCGTCCGCTCCGGCGCGCAGCGTCTCTACCTTCGAGTCGATGGCGTCCTGAGCCGTCAGGATCAGCACCGGCCTGTCGAAGCCGCGCGCCCGAAGGTCGTGGAGCACCTGCGAGCCCGATTTGCCGGGAAGCCGCATGTCGAGGATGATTACGTCGTACTCCTCCGCCAGGGCTCGCGCTTCCCCATCATTGCCGTTGGCGACGAGATCGACGCCCCAGCGCTGCTCCTCAAAGCCCCGCTTGACGAACTGTCCGACGGTAGGGTCGTCTTCGATTACGAGGATTTTCATCGCGCGGGCTGGACTTCTTCCGTTGAATGCCGAAGGGCGGACGCATGTCCGCCCTTCCAAAAGCTACCTTGCCGCAATGCGCGGTTCAACGAAAGCCGACTCAGCTCCCCGGCAGCTGCGCCCACGACCCGCGCTGCACTGCGAGCTTGTTCGAAGGTTGCCTGGCCAGCGCCGCATCGTAGTGGAATCTTCCGCCGCCACTCGCGTTATAGACCGACGCAACGACAGCACCGTAGAAATCGCCCCCTCCGGTCTCGTACACGACGTGATTCGGCGCATACACCGTATAGTAGGCGGACGAACCCCCCTTGAGCGCCCAGTAAGCCGGCGTCGAAGAAGTGCCGCAGGATGAGAATGAGAGGTTGGCCGCTTTCGCCGAGCTGTTGGTGACGATTCCGTTGGCCGCGTTGAGGGAGTCGCGGAGCACCACCTGCGCCTGCGGACTGCCCGGGAAAACGAGCCGCGAATTTCCAGTCAGGACGATGGAGCGGAAGAAGTACGACGTGTCGGTGAGTGTGAGAGTATTACCGCCCGAAACTGTGAGTACCCCCGATACCGCGTTGTAGCTGATCCCGGATCCGGTTGGCACGTTCGCCGTTGGCGTGTATCCCCCCGCTGGGCAGGCAATGATATCCATCGGTGTGACCGCCGTCGCGCCCGAAGTCTTTTCCCCGGTGAGGACACCGAATGCTCCAAGGCTGACGCTTCCAGCCGCCGTCGCGTCTCCCTTTACAGTCGTGCTGATAATACTGATATCGGCGTTCGCCCAAAGATCCGCAGTGCTATCTGCCGTCGCGGCTACGTACGATCCAACGTCCGAGTCGTAGGAGTTGAAGAGTCCGCCATTGTTCAGGGTCAAGTCGCCCTCGGTGTACACCGCGTGCTTGAAGATGGGAACCCCGCCCACAGATCCAACTATGGTGATGATTCCCGCGGTCGGATCCGTCCGCCTCCCCTGCACGACTACGCTGTACTCCTGCAGTCCGCCCTTGTCGACGCGATGAATCACGGCACGATACGCCGCCTTGTTGGGAAGACTCTGCCACCCGAGATCCAGGCTGTCGCCTGGATTCAGCGCCTTGACCGCGGTGCTCGGCCACGCCCCGTACGTTTGCCGGAGACCAGCCTCCGCCGCGTACATGGCGAGAGTGGATTCCCGCGTTCCGCGGGACGCGCGACCCTCATCGGATGCGGTGTTGAGCGCGACGATCACGATCACGCTCATGATGGTGATCGCGAAGATCACCGACGGCAGCACAAAACCTTTGCGATCCATGGTTGTCATCGGCGAAGGGCCACTTTCGTGGTCAGTGAATCGCGCTGGTAGGCGTATGTGTTTCCCACGTGTGTCTTCTTGAAGCTCTCGGTGCGCAACGTAAACGCGACAGTTCCCACCGCGTCCGGATCGGTGGTGACCACTCCGAGCGTATCGTAGTAGACGAAAGCAAGCCCGTTTGATGCAGGCGCCACCAGGGGACCAGTGAGCTGTTCGTACGACGCCGCCGCTCCGATCTTCCGTCCGAGCCACCAGCGGCTATCGAGCTGGTACTCCGCGTACTCGACGCGGCGGTAGCTGCGGAAGGGCGCGCCGACTTTTATGTACGAAGTGTCGGTCTTGATGCCGACCGCAAACTCTACGACCATGTCGGGAGGACGCGCTCCAGGCCAGTCGCACGCCGGGACTCCCATGGCAGCCGGAGTTCCGACCGCGGTGATTTTCAGCGCCGTCCATTTGTCGCGTCCAAGTTGAAATACCAACGCACTGTCGTCGGTGCCGGCGAGAATGTTTCCCCCGGTTTTCCAGAGCCCGTACCGTGCGAGAGTCGCGTGCTTGGCGCAGATCGTTCCCATTCCACGCGGTGAGCGCAACGCAATAGAGTTGGGACCCATCGCCGCGAGCGGACTGTCGCCCACTCCCGATTGTCTCAGATCTCCGGCGAGCAGTGCAGTCGCTTCGCGGGCAGTCTCGCTGATGTCGATGATCTCACGCTGCTTTCTGTAACCACGGCTCTGGACGATCAGCATTTGCACCACGCTGCTCAGCACGAACAAGCCGACGACGAGACCGAGCAGGACCTCGATGATCGTGAAGCCGCGCCGCGCTGGGGTGGAGTTGGCAGACTTAGCCCTCATCACTGCACCCTGCTCTTGGCCAGATAGAGCGTGACCGTGTCGGAGTAGACCGTGGTCGTCTGCGCCTGTCCGCGACGGGTGACGATGACGTCCACCTTCTGGGAGTTGGGGCTGATCGTCGTCACGGTCCAGCTCATCGCGCGCCCGCGGATCATCGAAGAGCCGGTGGTGACGTTGTTCCACCCGCGCCCCACCAGGCTGTCCGCCACCTGCTGGACATCTGCCGAGTATTGAAGGTCCTGGCGCGCCTTACCCATCTGCGACAGGCCGAGCGCCGACGCGCCGGCAAGGCTCATCATCGCAACCGCGAGCAGGGTGACGGCGACGAGGATCTCCACCAGAGAGAAACCCCGGTTTTTCTCAGCCTGCGGAGTCGCCGTCATCGAAGAAATTTGCCGAGGATCGTGGTTGTAACGGTATCGGCGGTGGCTCCGTCCGAAAAAATCACCGTTGCGTCACCCGCCTCGCACGATCCGCTCGTGGAGGCAGTACCACGTGCATCGAAGCAGAGGAGTGTACGCGTGCTCGTCATGGTAAGCCCGCTGCCGCTCACGTCGCGCACGTTGGCAATGGTTGCGCGCTGGCCGATCCCGTTGGCGCTGGTGTCGACATCGATCCAGAACCGGCGCGCACTCGCATCTATATGTAGCTGGGCGACCCGCCCATAACGGAGCGCGGTCGAACGACTGAGGGAGTGCGTGACGACGAACTGGTCGGCTGCCGAGGAGGTTGTGCGGCGGTGTAGCGCCGCCGAGAGCTTGGGGCCCCCTGTCGCGGCGACTATTGCCATCAGGGTCAACACCATGAGCATCTCGATCATGGAGAAGCCGCGCCGCTGGGTCTCGAGCATGTCCCGACACCTCTCCATGAGCCTTCTCTCGAGAACCCGACGCGACCGTCGGTGGTGGTATGTCCCGAGGGAATAGAAAGTAACGCAGTATCTCCGGACCGAGCACCGATCTGGAGGCTACTGCTGTGCTTGTATAAAAGACTGTTCCCAGCGCCGGAATCGTCACCAGCCCTGGGAACTGAAAGGAAGCATCGCTTTCGGGAAGGAGCTCCTAAGCGCTTGGCATTATGAGGTTTAACTTAGCCGTCGGCGCCGCTGCGCCGACGGAAGAGATCAGCGAATGAAGCCCCGATCGGGCCTCTCGACCGGGCGCGACGCCTTCTGCTTTTTTTCGAGCAGGGCCATGGCGGACGAGTCGGTGCGGGGTTTGAGGATCGTTTGTTCCAAACTGTCCTGAACTACGAGGGAATCCTTGCAGGCTCTGGCCGCGGCTCCCATTCGAGTGGCGCACCCCGAGCGCAGCAGACTGGACGGACCGCCGGCTGCCTGCGCGATGCACTTGGGGGATGAGGTAGCATTCTTCCCCACGCACTCAGTCTCCTCGCGCGCCAGTGGGCGGCGGGAGACCGAGTACATGAGAGCAGCCAACGAAGAGACAGCAACTGCGAGGAGCAACAGCGCGACGAGCAGCTCGCCGAACACGAATCCCCGACGGCCCCGTTTCCCGGGGCGGCGGTCAACCAGCATCCTAGTATTCCACCCAGTTATC
>JANMMF010000385.1:0-7503 GCA_031372985.1 Gemmatimonadota bacterium | reverse complement strand
GGGCGGCTTCACGCTCGAGGTCGAGGATTTCGAGACCCTCACACGCTCTTTGATCGCCCGAGCCAACTCCTGGTGCGATGGCCGGCTCGTGAGCGCTCTCGAGGGCGGCTACGCCCCCGACAAGCTGGCCCAGGCGAGCATTCGTCATCTGGCCGCTCTCGCCGATTAGCGACTAACTTGAAGGCTGATGAGCAACGTCAAGACAGTCAAAGCCAAGCTAGCCCACAAAGCCCTGAGACCGCTCCAGGAGGTCAGACCCTCGACTGACCCTGACCTGTGGAGCTGTTACTACGGGCCGCGCGAGGGGATCAAGCAGAGGCTTCCTCCCGAAGAGATCGCCAAGGCGCTGGCTTCGGGTGAGGGCACCCTCTGGGTCGACATCGACACTCGTAAGAGTGAGCAAGTAGAGCTCCTCAGGGACCTCTTCAAATTTCACCCGCTCGCGATCGAGGAGGCCGTCAATCCGGAATCCCGCGTGAAGGTGGAAGAGTTCGATCGCTATGTGCTCCTCATCGTGCGCACGGTCGCGTTTCGCGAGGCGACCGAGGATCCGTACGATCTGGATACCGTGAACATCAGCTTCTTTCTCGGAAAGAACTATCTGGTGACGGTCCACGGCGCCGACACCAATCCCGTGGCGCAGACGGCGGAGCTCCTGCAACGCAAACCGGAGCTGGCCGCGTATGGTCCTGCGCGGCTCATGCATGCGATCGTGGATCAGGCCGTCGATGCCTACTTCCCGATCATCGACAAGCTCGACGATTTCATGGACAGTCTCGAGGAGAAGATCTACGGGACGTTCGATCAGGAGGCGCTCCGCGAGGTCTTCGCGGTCAAGCGGCTGGTGTTGTCGCTTCGCCGGCACCTCGCGCCGGAGCGGGATGCCCTCAGCGTCCTGACCAACCGCCCCAGCACTCTCCTGACCCCGGACACCCAGATCTACTTCCGGGACATCTACGACCACGTTCTCCGGATCTACGACTCCCTCGAGAACTACCGGGATCTGCTGAGCAGCACCCTGGACAGCTATCTAACGCAGGTCTCCAATCGTCTAGGTATGGCGACCAAGGCCCTGGGCGTGGTCGCCACCCTCAGCATTCCGTTCGTCGTGGTGAGCGGCATGTGGGGGATGAATTTCGAGCATATTCCTCTACACAGTCACCCACACGGATTTATGATCCTCGTTCTTTCACAGCTCGCGCTCGGGTTGCTCATCCTCGCCGGTCTCAAATGGCGCCGGCTTCTTTGAGCGCGCTTCGGCTGTACGGCGTCGCCGCCGTCGAGTCCGGACAAACCAACTCGCTCGCCGAGGGAACCACGCTGACGCACTACCGGGCGCTGGCGGCGATTGTAGAGCCCGCGGCCTACTCGGTTGTGAATCTCGACGACGGCGAGATGACAAAGTATCTGCGGGTCCTCGAGGAGTCGTACGCGCGCGCGGCCGTCCTTCCCGCGCCGCCGGGAACCGTATTTCAATCGACGTCGACGCTCACTCGCTGGCTGGAGCTGCACTACTTCACGCTGACTGAGGCTCTCTCCGTGGTCGAGGGACACGCCGCGGCGCGGGTCAGCATCACCATGCAGAAGAACCCACAGGATTCAGAAGCCCAAAAGACCTTTGCGGCACTCGCCGCAGAGAGCCTGCGACTGCTGAGGGGCCAGGCCGCCGCGACGGTCACGCTCCCGCGGGCGGAAGGTGATGAGGAGGACGGCGTCGTCGGCCGCGCGTCCTTTCTCATCGACACCCAGCGCTGGGCTAGCTTCACCGACACCGTATCGAAGGAATCCCAGCGACAGCCGACCCTCGACTTCCACATCACCGGCCCGTGGCCGCCGTACGATTTTGTGCGCATGCAGTTCGGAGGCTGACGCATGTTCTGCACTGATTGCGGAAGCTGGAACCGGGCCGAGGCAGCGCGCTGTGTGCGCTGCGGGATCCGCATGCCCGAGAACTCGGACAAGCGACAGACACCCCCCGACCCGTCGGTAACGGCGCTGCGCCAGGTTACGGGTGGTCGCTACACGATCATGCACCGCGTCGGTGAGGGCGGCATGGCGAGCGTGTACTACGCGATCAACGTCTGCCTGGACTCACCGGTCGTGATCAAGGTTCTCCACCCGCATCTCGCGCGCGAGCACGAGATGCGGGAGCGCTTCCGTCGCGAAGCCGAGTCCGCGGCGCAGCTGATGCACCCGCACATCTGCAAGATCATCGACTTCGGGATGGTGGACGATCACGTGTACCTGGTCATGCCGTACCTGGCGCGGGGGACTCTGAGCGACCGCATCGGCGGCCACCGCTCGCTCTCGCCGGAGACCACGGCCGCCGTTGCCGCGCAAGTCGCGACCGGACTCGACTATGCCCACCGGCGGGGTCTCGTCCATCGCGACATCAAGCCGGACAACATTCTGTTCGATGAGGACGAAAACGCGCTGGTCACCGATTTCGGGATCGCCACGGGACACTTCCGGAGCCGGATGACGGGTAGCGGCAACGTCATGGGTACGCCGCACTACATGTCGCCCGAGCAGGCGCGAGGAAAGCTCCTCGACGGCCGCAGCGACATCTACGGCCTCGGCGTCGTGATGTACGAGACGCTGCTCGGATTCCCGCCCTTCGACGGCGCCGACAGCTATTCCATCAGCTACAAGCACGTGACAGAAACGGCGGTGTCACCGGACGTCGTCGAATCGCGCATTCCTCCACAGCTCGCGGCGATCGTGATGCGCTGCCTCGAGAAGCATCCGGGTCATCGCTTCGACCGCGGAAACGATCTGGCCGATGCGCTGATCGGCTTTCTGTCGGGAGCCTCGTCACACAACGAGTTCCGCATGGCACGGACGGCGCGCGCAACGGCTACCCTCGCTGTTGGATGAAGCTTCGCACGCGTTTCAGAGTTTGACCCGCATTTAGAGTAATGAAGCTCTCGCACCAGACAATCGAGCTAAAGCCCACACACCCGTTCGTCATCGCGCGCGGGGGATATGCGCATCATCGGAACGTCATCGTCCGTCTTACCGACGACGACGGCCTCGAAGGCTTTGGCGAGGCCGCGCCCAACCGCTATTACGGCGAGTCTGTCGCGACAGTCATCGCGGCGCTCGGCCAGTTCAAGCCGATCATCGAGCGCGCCGATCCGATGGCGCTCGATTCGACCGAAGCGCATCTCAGTCGGGTGCTGCGCGGCAACGCCTCCGCCAGGAGTGCGGTGAGCTCCGCGCTGCATGATCTGATGGGCAAGAGGCTCGGGCTTCCGGTTTACAAGATCTGGGGGCTCGAGTCCTCGACCTCCGCGCAATCCAGCTTCACGATCGCCATCGCCGAGAGCAACGAGCTCGAGCGGCGCGTCGAGGAAGCGCGCGAATATCCGATCCTCAAGATCAAGCTCGGAACCGATCGCGACATGGAGATTGTGCGAATCGTCCGCAACGCCGCTCCGGAAAAGCGACTGCGCGTCGATGCGAACGCCGCCTGGACGGCCAAGCATGCGGTAAAGATGAGCGACTTCCTGGCCGACCAGGGCGTCGAGATGCTCGAGCAGCCGGTGGCGGCGAACGACATCGAAGGCCTTCGATTCGTGCGCAAACGGTCCAGGCTGCCGGTTTTCGCTGACGAGTCCTGCCTCGTCGCGACCGACATTGCCAGGCTAGCGGGAGCCGTCGATGGGATCAACATCAAGCTGGCCAAATGCGGAAGCCTGCGCGAAGCGCTGCGGATGGTGCACACCGCCCGCGCGCTCGACATGCAGGTGATGGCGGGCTGCATGATCGAGAGCTCGCTCGGGATATCGGCGATCGCGCAGATATCGCCACTGCTTGATTTCGCGGATTTTGACGGGGCCGCGCTGCTGTCCAGCGATCCTTTTCGCGGCGCATCGATCGCCGGTGGCCAGATCAGATTGTCCGATGGCCCGGGCCTCGGCGTTATGCCAGCGCCGAACGCGGATCTCTTGACGGCGTTTCAGAGTGCGTGAGAAGCCATCGCGATTCGTCGAGGTCGCGCTGCCGCTGCCGCTCTTCCAGACATTCACGTATGCAGTAGAAGAAGGGCTCGCGAATCCGGTCGCTGTCGGCTCGCGCGTGGTCGTTCCGCTCCGCAACGGGAAGGAGATCGGCATCGTCGTCGGCACCAGCGACGCCAGCCCTCTCAAGCGCAAACCCAAGGCGGTTCTCGATTCGCCGGACGCGGAGCCGGCTGTCGGCCCCCACCTGTTGGAATTGTGCAAGTGGATGGCCGATTACTACATCGTTCCGCTCGGGGTGACGCTTCGCACGGCGCTGCCCGCGGCACTGACCGGCGCAGAGGATCCGCATCCGACGCGAAAGACGCAACGGGTGGTGCGGCTTGGAGTCGACATTCCATCCCTGCTTCAACGCGACAAGGTTTTCGCCAGAGCGCGCCAACAGCGCGCGGTGTTCGAGGCGATCGAATCGCTGGGCGGCAAGACGACGGTGGAGCAGTTGGCAAGCCAGGTCGAGTTCTCACCGTCCGTCCTCAAGTCGCTCGAGAAGCGCGGCTACGTAATCATCGAGAACGAGGAAGTAGAGCGCGATCCATTCTCGACGCGCGGTGGTATTTCCGCGACGAGACTGCAGCCTACACTGGCACAGCAGCACGCGATAAATGCGATGGCGGATGCCGAGAAGGGTGAGGTGTTTCTGCTGCACGGTATCACTGGAAGTGGAAAGACGCTCGTCTACATCGAGCTGCTCCGCCGGATTGTGGACGAACGCGGGCAAACAGCGATCGTGCTGGTGCCGGAGATCGCGCTCACCCCGCAAACGGTCGATCGCTTTCGTGCCGCTTTCGGAGACCGGATCGCGGTCCTCCACTCCGCGCTCAGCGATGGCGAACGCTACGATGCGTGGCTGGCCCTCAAGCGCGGCGAAAAGCGCATCGTCGTGGGCGCGCGGTCAGCTGTGTTCGCCCCACTGGAAAACCTCGGTGCCATCATCGTCGACGAAGAGCACGAATCCAGCTACAAGCAGGGGGAAACGCCGCGCTACCACGCTCGTGAGGTCGCGATAGTTCGCGCCAAAAACGAAGGGGCCGTGACAGTGCTTGGCAGTGCGACGCCATCCCTCGAGAGCTGGGCCAATGCCGCGACTGGCAAGTTCACATTGCTGACACTTCCGGACAGAGTCGGTGGAGGGAAGCTCCCCGACGTCCAGGTGATCGATCTTCGAAAGCTCGCGACGGACTACACCGCGATGGGGCAGGGCGGGATCGATTACGGGGCGGTGATACGCGAGCCGCTTCACGATGCGATAGTCGAGTGCATGAGCCGCGGGGAGCAAAGCATCCTCCTCCTCAACCGTCGCGGCTACTCATCTTTCGTGCAGTGCATCGACTGTGGCGCGGTGGCGACCTGTCCCCACTGCAGCATTACCCTCACACACCACCGGAACCCTGAGCGCCTCATCTGCCACTACTGTCTGCACAAGGAGGATCCGCGGCCGGACTGTCCGCGCTGCGGCGGCAGAAATCTCAGGCAGCGCGGGCTCGGCACCCAGCAGGTGGAGCGGCTGCTGTGCGAGCGATTCCCATCGGCGCGGATTGCGCGGATGGACGTCGACACCACGAGCGGCAAATGGGCTCACACGCGGATACTCGACCGCGTCGCCGCCGGAGAGGTCGACATTCTCCTCGGAACGCAGATGATCGCGAAGGGGCTCGACTTCCCGAACGTGACGCTGGTCGGAGTCGTGGATGCCGATGTCGGAATCAATCTGCCGGATTTCCGGGCGTCTGAGCGGTGCTTTCAGCTCCTGAGCCAGGTCTCAGGGCGAGCGGGTCGGGGCGCAAAGGGCGGACGGGTGTTGATCCAGACGCGACTTCCCGCTCACCATGCTGTCAGGTACGCGGTGTCGCACGACTACATCTCATTCGTGAAGGACGAAATGGATGGACGCGTCGAGCCTCCGTATCCGCCGAACGTCCGCCTTGCCAACATTGTGTTCAGCGGGCTGGTCGAGGATTCCACCGCCAAGCTGGCGATCCACGCCGGCGAATGGCTGCGCGAGCTCATAACCACCCGGGCCGGGGAAGAAGTGACGGTCGTAGGGCCGGCGCCGTGCCCAATCGAGCGCATCAAGAGCCGGTGGCGTTGGCACGTTCTGCTGAAGACGGCGCATCCCGGCGAGCTGACGCGCGTTGGCCGCTATTTCATGGAGCGCTTCGAGGTTCCCAGCACGGCGCAGTTACGGGTGACGCTCGACCGCGATCCCGTCGCCCTGCTATAAGGCGCTAACTTTATAGCGTGACGATACTCCGACATCCCGATTTCACCACTCCGGCGCTCGCCAAAGCTCCGGACGCGAAGTTCGCTCCCGCTCCGTCCGATGGCGTACTGCCCGAGAATTTCTTTTCGACCACGAACCTTCCCACCTATGTTCGCATCAAGGGTGCGTGGAAGATGCCGCGCGAGCCGAGGATGGACGCCGCGCTCGTGCTTGACGACGATGGGCTGTGGATCAGGGAAGGGCGGAGGCTGAAGAAGGGCGACATGGTCGCCATCGGCAGCGCGGAGGACGGGAGCGAAGGGATCTACGTTCACACGTCGTCGTTCCTCGCGGACGAGGAAGGCGAATTCAAGTTCATGACGAGCGAGGTCTCGCGCGAGAAGCCGATCGACTATTCGCTCATGGCGAAGATTCTGATCGAGGAAAGGGATCGGGGCGGCTATCCGATCTGGGTTACGGGACCGGCGCTGGTGCATTCGCGCGCCCGGGCCGACATGGTCTGGTTCATCGAGAACGGCTTCGTTTCGGCGCTCCTGGCTGGCAACGCCGTCGCGGTTCACGACATCGAGGCGTCGATTTTCGGCACTACGCTGGGAATGACGAAGACGGGCGAAGCGACGACCGGAGGCCACGGCCTCCACATGCGAGCGATCAATAAGGTAAGAGCGGCTGGTTCTATCGCCCGTGCGGTAGAGCAGGGTGTGATCAAGGACGGCATCATGCACGCCTGCGTCGTGAGGGGAATTCCATTCGTGCTGACGGGATCGATTCGCGACGACGGACCGCTGCCGGATGTCATCACCGACAACCTGGCGGCGCAGGATGCGATGAAGCGCCACACCACACGCGCGACGATGGCGATCCTGATCGCCACCGCCCTCCACGCGATCGCGACCGGCAACATGCTTCCGGCGTTCGTCACGGAGCAGGACGGGTCAATGCGCGAGCTCCCGACGATCTGCGTCGACTCATCGGAGTTCGTGGTCAGCAAGCTCAAGGACCGGGGCACACACCAGGCGTTCGGCGTGGTGACGAACGCCCAGGATTTCATGCACATTCTCAGGCTGTACGTCGAGCGTGAGCTTACCGACAGACAGGCGTCGAAGTCGGGCGCCCAAACTTCAACCGTACGGGCGTGATAGAGACCACCGAACGATTTCTGCGCGACATCGCCGACCGGATCGGACTCGATGCGGTTGACGAAGTGAGACTGTTCCCGCCACTCCGCCAGCAGGGCGTCGAGACGGGCGTCGCCGTCGT
>JANMMF010000259.1:0-5763 GCA_031372985.1 Gemmatimonadota bacterium | reverse complement strand
GCGCATAGTCCTCGCGCTTGAGGTATGCGGCGGCGAGGTTGTTCAATAGGACCGGCGATTCAGGATGCGTCTCGGTTGCCGCCGCGAGAAGCAGCATCTCGCGGTCGGGGTCGTCGGTCATCGCCGCGACCTGGGCCGCGTAGTGAAACCACACTGGCGGCGGCGAATCAGACGTCCAGAGGCTTCTGGCCTCGCTCAACGCGACTTTTGCGAATTGCAGATCGCCGAGGTGCAGCGCGATGACCGCCGCCTCGAGCTGTATGAGAGGTTCCGCGTTCCCGCCTGCGGCCAGCGCGCGATCGATCACCAGCTTCGCCTTCTCGAGCTGTTTCAGCTGCTCGTACGCGATCGCGAGGTTGTGGAGCAGCGTGGTCTTGCTCGGCGCGTTCGGCGCGGCGGTCATGAAGGCGTTGACAGCAGCCGCCCATTCCTTCCGCCTCAGCGCGATCAGGCCAAGATGAAATGACGCCACGGGATCGGCGGCCTCCTCCACCAGAGCGCGGAACTCGCGCAGCGCTTCGTCGTGCATGCCCGCGCGGTAGAGTGCGCTCGCGAGCTCACGCCGCTCCAATGGGCTGGCGTTGCGCGGAAGGGTCGGCGTTGTCCTCTTGCGGCCCACCGGCAGCAGAAAGGACGCGTTGAGCAGTCCGTACAGCGCCTTTCCGACGTCGAATTCGCCAAGGCTGGAATCGCGAATCAAGCCGTTGATGTCGCGGTGTCCGTCGATCAGGGGAAGCAACGCTTCCTGCTCGGGCGAGAGCGTGTCCTTGTTCATGAGAAGCTTCGGGCGGTCGATGCTGAACACGACGTCGAAACTCGGAATCTTCTTCTCGATCAGCGACCACTCGTCGACCCGCCTCGCTCCCTCCAGCAGCAGCGATTGCGGATCGACCGAGACGCGTTCGGCGCCATCGTCGGGCTCGACACCGGGCTCGAAATTGAAGGTGCCGCTCGTCCACGTGAACAGCGTGTAAACCGCGTTCTCGGTGTCGAGCGGACGATTCACGATCGAGGCGTGACAGATGCGGCCCCCATCGAAGTAGATCTGTCCGAAGCTGTCGTGAAACGACAAGCCCAGGCAGCCGGACTTCTTGCCCATTGAGAGGAGCTGCAGAACGTCGGGGAGGCTTGCTTCCTTGAGGCTGCCCTTGATTGCCATCAGCGCATGTCCTCAATCATGCGGTCGGCCAGATTCTCCCACTCGAGAATGAGTCCGCCGTCGCGCGGCATCGGAGTTGGCTTTCTGGGCTCCGGCTGGGCCCGGGGCGCTGCATCGAGCGATTCGACGCGCTGGGCAATCTCCCGGCTGATGTCAGCCATGAAGTCGGCGAATTCCCCGCCCTCGTCCTCCGCGCCCTTCTTCGAGTCCGCCGCCATCGATTAGGCGTCCTTCGCGGCCGGCGCGCTCAAACGCGACAGCACCATCGACGCAATGCTGCGGAGCGTCTCGAAAACTCCACCGCCGCTGATCGCGCTCCCCGCAAAGTACGGGACGCCGCGGAAGTTGAGGCTCTCATCGAGATCCTCTATCGAGCTGATCTCGCCCGCCGGCAGATCCCGCTTGTTGTACTGCATTACGAGCGGGATGATGCGCGGATCAAACCCCTCGTCGGCGAGATTCGCATGCAGGTCCTGCAGGCTTTCGATGTTCTCGGCGTGCTGGCGCGACTGGCTGTCTGCTACGAACACGACGCCGTCCACGCCCTGCAGCACGAGCTTCCGCGTGGCCGCGTAGTAGACCTGTCCGGGAACCGTGTAGAGCTGGAAGCGGGTCGCAAATCCGGAGATCGTCCCCAGGTCGAGCGGCAGGAAATCGAAGAAGAGGGTGCGATCGGTGTCGGTCGCCAGCGACACCATCTTGCCCTTTCTTTCCTCCGGCAGCTGGGAATAGATGTGCTGGAGATTGGTCGTCTTCCCCGACCTTCCCGGGCCGTAGTAGACGATCTTGCAGGTGATCTCGCGGGTTCCATAGTTGACGACGGACATCTATTTCTTGCCTATCGGTCCGAAGAGAGCATCGAGACTGCGATTGAGCTCCCCTTCGAAGTCGCCCGAAGGCCCCCTCCCCGGAGTCGGAGCTTCAGGGCGCAGCTTCTCCAACGCCTTCTGGAACTCAGCGAAGTAGATCTCCACCATGCCCAGCGAGCTCTCGCGATCAAAGACTCCCACAAAGAGAAATTCCTGCCCGCCAGCGAGGCAGCGAGCCATGAACACCTGCCGGTCCGCGCCGGCGTGATGCGTCTCGTAGAATGGCTTGCCGTCGAGCTGCCGGCCGAGCTCGCGAGCCGAAGCATTGATCGCTGATGTGAGCGCGCAGATGGACATGACGTCGGCCGCGTTCGAGAACCCGAACTGGCCGACCGCCCTGCCGGTCGGATAGAGCATCACGCCCGAGATGAGGCGCGCGTCATCCATCAATCGCCGCAACGGAGCGGCGACCCAGGCCTCGGCAACAGTCGGGTCGGTCACAGGTCGCTTCGGGCTGCGTTCATCATGTCGAGTCTCACTCGTCCCAGGTTGGCGTCAGGAGTGACGATCGTGACGAGTACTACGTCGCGCGCGCCGACGACGCAGATGTGGCCCTGCTCCGCCTCCAGCCGCATGAATGCGGGGGTTCCGAGCCTGGCCGCGTCCGCCGCGCGAGTGGCTTTGGAATAAAGATAGGCCGCGAGCGCGGCCGTGTGCTTTCGTGGATCCTGGTCGGCCGTCCCGCCTTTCATTCCGCTCGTCTCGACGATGAGCCCGTCGATGGCGCCCACCACCATTGCGACGACGACACCTGGAAGGTGCGACAGTGTAGCGACGACTTCGCTCAGAATTCTCATGCGCGGCCACTCATCCAGTTGATTGCCAGCGCGACGCAGCGAGTAAGCACACGCCGAACGAGTCCGAGCGGGACGGACGACGAGGATGCGAGCAGGACCACCGCGTCCCGCGTTGCGGGTGCCAACGCGATGGTGGCAGCGTCCGTCTCTATGACCACTGCTGTCCACGCGCCGAGCGAGAGAAGCCGCATCGAACGCGACACTTCCTTGCTGACTCCGCTCAGCGCGGATCCGATCTCGCGCGAGATGTCACGCCCACCCTGGTCAAGGTAGCTCCCAGCGAGGGGCGCGCCGGACGAATCGAGCAACAGCGCTGTCTGCTCGGCCTCGCCGATTGCGGTGGCGAAAAGGGTGCGGGCAGCCTCAGACATGCGCCCTCCCCGCCTCGGGGAGCATGATCTCGATGAGCCCGGTGCTCAGCATTCCGTAGATGATCTTGGCGACTTCGAACTCAGGCAGGACAAGGCGCTTGCCGATCTCGTTCAGGTTTCGCTCGCCATCGATCACCGACAGCACCTCCCACTCGCGCGGGAGGAGATCGATGAATGACTCCGGGCCGTCGTCGAGCGGCGCCAAACGGGGCGTGACTCGCGCGTCCGGGATCTTGTCGGCCATGCGCGACCATTCGTCGATGCGCCGCGCGCCCTCCATGAGGAGAGATTCCGTGCTGACGCGAACGGCGATGTCCTTCCGGATCGGACGGGGCGGCTCCTCGGTGAAGGAGAAGAATCCCTCCGACCACGACATCAAGTCGAACACGACCGTCTCGATCTGCTGGCGCATGAAGCGGTCGATGTCGCGCGGCGTGACGATCCCGTGAGCGACGAGAATCTCACCGACGCGCCTCTTGTCGCCGGCCCGCTGCATCGCGGTCGCGCGCGCGAGATCGGCGGGCGTCGCCTTCCCGGATCGCTCGAGAATCGTTCCGAGCAAGTGCGGGTTGCTCTTCATCGTCGCGGCGACGATGGTGCCCGCGTCGAAATAAACGCTTCCCTCGTTGTTTCTTTCGGGAGAATGCACGCGAAGCGTTCCGGTCTTCCGGCTCAGGTCGAGCAATGCGAAGACGTCGTGGATTCCGAGCTCGCGGAGCGGTCCTTCGATCGCCACTAGCGCCGCCCTCTCTGGAGCAGCCGGTGGTATCGCAGCGCCTCGGAGTGATTGGGGTCGAAGCGTAGCACGCGCGCGAACGCATTCATGGCGTCGCTTTCGCGCGCCAGATCGATGAGGATCTCCCCCAGCGCGATGAGAGCCGCAAAATGATATACGTCGCGCCTGATGAGCGCCACTACTCTCGGGAGCGCGCTACGAGACCGGCCGGTGCGGCGGTACGGACCCACGAGCTCCACCACCGCCGCGTCGTGGTTCGGCGCTGTGACCAGAACCGTTTCAAGCTCCCTGATGGCGCCAACGTCGTCCCCGGCTTTGCCAAGCAGTCTTCCGAGAGAGACGCGCGTGTCGACCTGGCGCTCGTCGATGGTGAGACTGGCCCGATACGCAGCAATCGCTTCGCTCTGGTCGCCCAGTGTCGCATACAGGTCGCCGACGCGTTTCATCACGTTCGCGTTCCGCGACTCGTTTTTCCTGAGTGCCGACAGGATTTCCCGGGCACCTGGATTGTCGAGCGAAGCGACGCGAGCTTCGGTCGCGAGGAGGAGAAGATTCACGTCGGTGCTCCCCGCCTCGACGAGAGCTTCGGCAAAGGGCCTGGCTTCCTCGGCGCGGCCAAGCGCGAGGAGCGATCGAGCGGTGCCCTGACGGGCGTAGGTGTTCGATTCGTCCATATCGAGCGCGCGGCGGTACCTCTCCAGCGCCTCTCCATGAAGTCCTTGCGCGGCAAAACCATCTCCGGCCAGCACGAGCCCGAGAACCTTGTCGCCGCCCCGCGCCAGAACCCGCGCGATCTCGGCCTGCGCGCGGTCGTAAAGCCCCTTGGTGATGAAATCCCGGGCGAGCGCGAAGCCAGCCATCGGATCTTCCGCGGACGGGTCTGCGCGGACAGGCCTGGCGGCGAATAGCGCCTCGATGATGGCCGGGTCGAAATGGAAATCCTCGACCCGCTCGACTGCTTCGTCGGTCTCCGTGATCGGAGGGGCGACGGTGAGCCTGATCTCCTCGTGCGGAAGCTCGATGGCCAGCTCGAGCTTCTGCGGCGTGTACATCGGATCGAGCGAAAGCGCGCGCTTCGTTTCGCGCAACGCGCTGCTGAAATCGCCGAGATTAGAGAGAGTGAAGCTCAGATTGTAATGGGCTTCGGCGAAATCCGGGTTCGCCTGAATCGCCCGCGCGAACGCGTTTCGGGCATCCGTGTACTTGCCGAGCTCTACGAGTATCAGGCCGACGCCATTCCAGGCAACCGGGTGCTCGGGCGCGGCGCTCAGAACCTGACGGTACGCCTCGAGGGCCAGCTCGGTGAGCTTTCTCCTGAACAACCCGAGCGCGAGGTTGAGGCGCGCTTCCACCGGCGGAGTCGGCGCCTGCAGCGCACGCCTGAACGAGTTGATCGCGCCCTTCGTGTCGCTCTTGTGCCATAACAGCACGCCGAGGTTGTTGTGCGCGAACGGGTAGCTGTTGTCGATCTCCAGCGCCTTTGTGTAGCTATCCTCCGCCTCGGCGTGACGACCTTCGAGCTGCAGCGCGACGCCGCGTCCATTCCACGTCTTGGCGGTCGGCGAGAATTCCCGAGCGAACCGATCCGCGGTTGCGATCGCGGCACCCGTGTCGCGCTGGAGCAGGTATAGCTCGAGCATGGCGTGGAGCACTTCGGCGTTGGCCTCGCCGCCCTCGATCGCTTTCTCGTACTCGCGCAACGCTTCCTGGAAGTAGCCCTTCTGCCGGAGCGCACGACCCAGCGTGATGTGCGCTCCGGCGGGAGTCTTCTGCTGGTGGCTCGGGGTCATCTCGTGGCGGTACGTCTCGAGCGACAGGTTCGCCTGAGCGC
>JANMMF010000217.1:0-1761 GCA_031372985.1 Gemmatimonadota bacterium | reverse complement strand
GATTCAGGGGGGTGATGCGGCGCAGATGGCGGCAGCGAACGCCCAGCTCACGGGCGCGCTGGGGCGGCTGATCGCGGTGGCGGAAGCGTACCCTCAGCTCAAGGCCGACCAGACCTTCCTTCGTCTCCAGGACGAGCTTGCTGGTACCGAGAACCGTATCGCCACGGCGCGCGGGGACTACAACCAGGCCGTTCAGGCATACAACAGCTATATCCGGACGTTCCCGCAGGCGATTACGGCGAAGGTGACCGGGGCCAAGGCCCGCACCTATTATGAGGCTGCTCCGGGTTCGGAGACGGCGCCGACGGTTGACTTCGGCACTCGGCCGGGGGCTCCCGCGACCACGCCGGCGGCTCCACGCACTCCCTAGTACGGCGTAAGAACTGAAAAAAACGCCGGCGAATAGCCGGCGTTTTTCTTCGGGAGTAAACAGAATTGTTTAGCACGTGGCGTGCCAGACAGCCTGCTATGCCCTTGACACCCTTCGCAGCAGACCGTAAATAAGTCACTGCGAACATAAGCAGAGTCCCTTCTACTCTGCCGGGCCGTTGCGCCTGTGCCGCAAGCCTCACCCATCCAAAGCTGGAGACAGGCATGAAAAGGATTTGGTCGTCAGTAATCTCACTGGTATTGCTGGTGGTAGTAACCGCCAGCGCATTTGCCCAAGGCACGCGCGAAATCACAGGGCGAGTTACAGCCGCAAACGGGCAGCCTCTGCCCGGCGTTTTTGTCGGGCTTGCCGGCCAGTCGGCCGGAGTCCGCACGAACGAGAGCGGCGAATTCCGGCTGCGAGTTCCGGACGGTGACGTGACCGTAGTCGCTCGGGCCATCGGCTACAAGCGCGGGTCGCAAAGAATTCCGTCAGCCTCGGCAAGCGCCAATTTCGCGCTCGACCGCGATGTGCTCGAGCTCGAAGGCGTAATCGTGACGGGCCAGGCAACTAGTATCGAGCGTAGAAACGCGGCAACCGCCGTCTCGGTGGTAAGCGCCGACGCGCTCGCTCGGGTTCCTGCCGTATCTCTTGAAAGCGCGCTCCAGGGAAAGGTCATCGGGGCGTCTATCAACATGAATAACGGCGCGCCCGGTGGAGGCGGACAGATCCAGATCCGCGGAGCGTCTTCATTGATCGGCCGGATTGAGCCGCTGATCATCATCGACGGGGTCGCGATCTCCAATGCGACCCGCTCCAACCGGATGGCCGTCGTCACCGGGTCGTTGAACGCGGGCGAGGAGAACGGAACCAACCGGCTTGCAGACATCAACCCGAACGACATTGAAAATGTCGAGATCCTGAAGAGCGCCGCAGCGTCGGCAATCTATGGCTCCCAGGCGACCAACGGCGTCGTCGTCATAACGACCAAGCGGGGACGCGAAGGCTCGCCCCGCCTCAATTTCACTCAGCGGGTGGGTACGAGCAGCCTGATTCGAAAGAGAGGCTCGCGTCAATATCAGAATCTGCCGCAGGCCCTATCGGCGATCGGCGCCAATCCCGAGGGGATCGCTGCCGCCAACGCGGCGTGCACCGCGACGAGTTGCCCCTACTACGATTATCAGCAAGAGCTCTATGGCCACAAGGATCCCTCCTTCGAGTCGGTTATGTCGCTCTCAGGGGGAGTCGGCGGCACGCGCTACTACGCGTCAGGCTCGGACAAGCAGGAGTCCGGGATCGCACTGAACACCGGCGCCCGGCGTCAATCGCTTCGCGCAAACATTGACCAGGCGGTTGGACAGCGCATCACGATCAGTCTTGGATCGAACCTG
>JANMMF010000212.1:0-2787 GCA_031372985.1 Gemmatimonadota bacterium | reverse complement strand
CGCTTCAATTTCAATGTCATGATCCAGCCCAGGTTAGAGTTCGGAAGCAACCTAGGCCGCGGGTTGAGGCGAGTCTTTACGTAAGATTACGTAGGAGATGACGCACTCACGGAAACGCGAAAGCTAGAACCGCGCCTCGACATAAAGATTGGCTCGCACGGATTTCTCGGGATAGATGCCTTTCGCGACGTCGATGCGAATCAGTCCATCCATGAACGAAGCGCCGACACCGGCGCCGCTGAGCGGACGACCGGGATGCGAGAAGTCGGTACGAGGACCCGCCCAGCCGAGATCCGCGAACACGATCTTGCGTATCCCGACGTTGCTCGTGCCGATCTCCGCACTGGTCATCCAGAAAGCATCTCCAATCGCCGCCCCGGCTCTTTGACCGCGCACGGTCTGCACGCCGCCGAGGAAGAATTGCTTCTGAATGGGAACCCGACCGCCTGACGTGCCGGCGCCGAGCGTGAGCGCGCCATCGAGGGAGCGACCCAAACTGTGGGAGAGTGTCGTCTGCAGCGAGACGCGCGAATAGTCGAACGTCCCGGTGCCGCCTTCCAGCTTGACGTCCGTCAGCGCGCGGAATCCGTGCGGATCGAGTCCATAGGAGGAGTGGTGGCCGACGGCTAGTCCCACGATCGAGCCGTTCACCGCATTGATGTTGGTGAGATCACCCTTCACTCCACCGGGGTGCGCGACCGAGAACTCGGTATGCACGGTCGCGTCGAAGTGCTGCTCGCCGAAAAGGCGCCAGCTGTTGAAGATGCCGTCGTCCTTCTGTCCCTTCAGCTCGGCGCCCCAGGCTCTGTAGTAGAACCCTTCGTCACGACCGAAGAGAAGCGCCGAGACGGAGCTGCTGAACCCGAGCGGATCGCCCCAATCGTTGGAGGCGATCAGCCTGCGATAGACTCCGATGCCGATGGTCTGGCGGCCGTCGGTGCGATCGAGAGACAGCTCGCCATTCGGGGACAGATCCGCGACACCGAGCTGGAACAGCGCGTGCGCGCTGTATCCGCCGCCCAACACCTGATCGGCGGCCACGCCGGTGGAAAAGCCTTCGATGCGATTGAAACGCGTGTAAGGCAGACCGTAAGAGAGTGTCGGGCGCTGCGGCGCGAATTCGGGTTGAGCGCCCAGCGTCAGAGCTTCGGAGATCAGGTCATCACGCTCGGCGGTTCCGAACACTGCATCGCCGTCGTCATAGATCGACTTCGGAAGCTCGGGAGAGTTGGCCAGCGCAACGGTATCACAGGGAGTCCGGACCAGAATCCGCAGGTCTTCCTCCGATCTGTTCTCTCTCCTGATGCGCTCTGTGCCAGTTTTGCACTCGCCACGTCGACGCTCTCTCCGAACCGCGCGCGACACCGAATCGCGCGCAGTGTCTTCCGCCGCGATCGTGACCTCGGGTAGCGGATCGGTGCCGTTTACGCTGGAGTATGAGTAGCGCTGCTCGAGCTTGAACGGGACGTGCATGAAGCTCACCTGCGCCTGGCCTTCGATGGTTTGCGAGCGCGGGAGCCAGAAGCGTCCTTCATGAAGTCCGTACTCGACTGTGACTGCGCTGACCATGGCTTTCATCGGCAGGATCATGGGCTTGACCCAGCGCGGAATCTCGTCCTCGGGATTGTGATCTTCTTCGTTGTTCTCCTTGGCGACGGCCATGATGTCCATCTCCTGCGCCATTCGATAAACCGCCCGCACGAGCTGCCCAGTCGACGCGTCGAACCAGAGAGATCCTACAGCGACGTTCCACTTTGGCTGCCTGGGGCGAATGCGGAGCTCGCGCAGCTCGATGCGCTGGCCGCCGGGAAGCTGGAACTCGACGGAGTCTCCCGATGCGTAGGTGTAGTACGCCTCGGCGCCGGTCGCGAGGGGATGGATTATTTCGTCCTCGCCGACGTCGGCCTTGGCGAGTCCGGAGCCTATCCATAACGTCTCGCGCCCTGGGGCGTAGGGGATGTCTCCCACGGTACCCATGTCGAGCTCTCCCTTCCCCACTCCTTCGAGCATCGGGAAGGCGCTGCGCTGTCCTTTGACGTCGATGACAGCGCCCTTGCCGCGCTGCCACACCACGTGCGAGGCACGCTCGGTCCGCATCAGGAGACGATCACGGCCAATCTTCCTGAATCCAATACCGACCGACATGCGCTCGTAACCGTTGGCATCGTAACCGGTCAGCGTCGAATCCTGGGTCAGCCTTGCGGCGCGGGCGCGAAGCAGGAGGTCTCTCGCTCGCGCGTCCTTGAACGCCGACGCGAGAATTGTCGGCGTGATGGGTGGACGCCTTGCAAGACGAGTTGCTTTCCTCACCGAATCCCGCGCGTGCGACCGTGCGCGCAGCGAATCGCGGCGTTGATCTCTGTGGAATGCGATTGAATCTCTCCTCGCCTTCGCCACGCTGTCCTGTTTATCGTTTCCGATCTGGATCGTGGCGGATGTCTGCGCGAATACCACCGCGGCGAGGAGAGCCAGCATTACCTAGCGTCTCGAGTTCCGCGGGATGTTAAGCGAGACACCGAGCTGCCATACAACCATGTCGGTCTTGCTGCGGCGAGGGTTGAGTGTGATGGTGCCGTCAGGATTGTCGGTGATGTCGCCCTCCCTCAGGTACGTAGCCTCGGCGCCGTAGTGGTACTTGGCTCCGAGGTTGAGTGCCCCCATCGACTTCCCGAACGGAATCATCAGGCCGCCGCCAAACACCCAGGCGCGGGACCAATCGTCATAGTTGGTGGTGCTGAACGAGTCATCCGAGGCGTCAATCCCCGAAAGCGATGACTCGGTCCAGAA
>JANMMF010000148.1:0-2008 GCA_031372985.1 Gemmatimonadota bacterium | reverse complement strand
GCCGGCGCCCAGGCTCATCTGGATTTACGCGATCGCGATGGGCGCCTTTTCCGGATTGATGGCGATTCTCGCGCTCTTTCTCGCCGACAAATTTGGAGTCGGGAAGGATCAGATCTGGGTGTTCTACACCTACGTCGGCGTGATATCGGTAGTGACGCGAGCTGGAATTCTCGGGCGCATGGTGGATCGGTACGGTGAAGCGCGGCTGTCCCGCATCGGGCTTGCTCTTCTCGCCACGGGTCTGGCGACGCTACCGCTGGCGGGTGGGTATTTCATGCTCGCCATCGCGGTGGCGCTGATCCCGCTCGGCACTGCGTTCACCTTTCCCTGTGTGACGTCGATGTTATCGCGAGTGATTTCGAGCAGAGAGCGCGGCTTGTACATGGGTGTGCAGCAGACATTCGGGGGACTGGCGCGGGTGATTGTTCCGCTCTGGGCCGGATTTTCCTACGATCACCTTGGGAGAGGGGTTCCGTTCTTCACGTCGGCGGCGCTCGTGTTCGGGACGATCATGCTCGGTGTGGGGATCGATGACGGGAGAAAGGCGGTACCAGTGGCATCTCCGTAACCATGCCGGATAAGGCCAAACGGCACGCAGTCTCGCTGACTCTTGTGGTCGCGGTCATCGCGGCAGGGTTGATCGCCGGCTGCGGAGAACCCAAGAGAGAAATCGGTTTTCAGGAGCGCGGACAGGCGGCCGGCATCGCTTTTCAGATGAACTTCCTGGAGAAGGAACAGGGCGAGCGGTTTCGCATAAATCTTTATGATCACGGCGCGGGCCTGGCAGTCGGCGACTACGACAACGACGGCCACGAGGACATTTACTTCCTCAACCAACACGGCCCGAACGCCCTCTATCGCAACACCGGCAACGGATCGTTCGTCGACGTCACCGCAAAAGCTGGCGTCGCCGTCGGCGACCGGATCTCCGTCGGGGCCACGTTCGCCGATTACGACAACGACGGTCGGGCGGACCTGTTCGTGACCAGCACCCGGGGAGGCAACCTACTTTTTCACAACCGGGGAGACGGCACCTTCGAAGACGTCACGGCCAAGGCCGGGGTGAGCCACGTCGGCCATTCGCAGACGCCCGTGTTCTTCGACTACGACAACGACGGCGATTTGGATCTGTACGTCACCAACACGGCGCACTGGACCACCGATGTCTTCGATTTCACGGGCGGGAACTACGAGGGCAAAGCCAGCCTTCCAAGCCTGATGACCAGTCCCATTGAATACAACATCCTCTATCGCAACAACGGGGACGGAACCTTCACCGACGCGACTGGCAATGCCGGACTTCGTGGACGTGGTTGGGCAGGTGATGTCGCTGTCTTCGATTACGACGAGGACGGTTTCCTCGATCTGTTCGTGCCGAGCATGTTCGGACGCGGTCAGCTGTATAGGAACGGCGGTAATGGCACGTTCAGCGACGTCACCGCCGCGACACTTGGCCGGACCTCGCACGGCGCGATCGGCACCAACGTGTTCGACTACGACGGGGACGGACGGCTCGATCTCTTCGTCGTCGACATGCACTCGGACATGTGGATGGGCCTCGATTCACGCCAGCAGTCGCTTCAGGCAGGGACGGAGACACAGCATCGGCGGTTTCTCACCCCGAACGGGCCGGCGGTGAACGAAGAAGACCCGCGTTTCATCCGAAGCCAGCGGGCGGCGTTTGCGTTGGAGGGCAAGAACTACGACGAGCTGCTCTTCGGCAACGCCCTCTATCGAAATCTCGGAAACGGGAAATTCACCGAGACCGCGGTCACAGCGGGGATGGAGACCTTCTGGCCCTGGGGCATTGCTGCCGGTGACTACGACAACGACGGCGATGAGGATGTGTTCATCACCTCGGGGATGGGCTATCCGTTCTATTACTGGCCCAACCAGCTGATGATGAACAACGGCAACGGCACGTTCCACGAGCGGGCTGCCGCCCTTGGCGTCGAGCCACCGACCGGGGGTGTCTACCAGGAAAAGAACATCGGGGCAAGCGGGCCGC
>JANMMF010000111.1:0-10004 GCA_031372985.1 Gemmatimonadota bacterium | reverse complement strand
GCGATGGGGAAGGCCGATGTTGTTTTCTGCGATGGCTTCGGGGTTTACCTGGCGTCGCGGGTTCTCGGTGCCGCTGTCCCGCAACGCTTCGCCTGGCCCGATTGGATCGAGCGCCTCGGGACAACATGTCGGGACAACGGCGCATCCATGTTTTTCCTCGGCGCGCGCGAAGGAGTTGCAACCGAAGCCGGCCGAAAGCTGGAGCTCGCCGTTCCCGGACTGAGAGTTCATGCCCATCACGGACATTTCCCAAAAGAGGATCCATCCTCACGCGCGGTGATCGATACCGTGAACCGAAGCGGTGCAGCGGTACTGCTCGTCGGTTTCGGGATGCCGCTGCAGGAGATTTGGATCACGCGGCACCGCGGAGAGCTCCAGCCGCTGATCGTTTTCTCCGTAGGTGCAATGTTCGATTACGTCGCCGGCAACGTTGTGCGCGGTCCGCGCTGGCTCACCCAGAATGGATTCGAATGGCTCACCAGACTCGTGATCGAGCCGCGCAGGCTTTGGAAACGCTACCTGCTCGGCCTTCCCGAATTCGCGCTCCTGGTTGGCCGCCAGTGGATCTCCGCGCGGCCACGCCTTCGCACGGAAGGCCGATGATTGCTCGACGGATCTGGCTGCCTCTTTTCGTCCTGTCCACTTCGCTCGTCTGGCGACTCGGGGCGCAGACGCCGACACAACCCGATACGCTGACACTAAGAGTCGATGGCACGGCGCTAAAGCAAGACACCGCACTCCAACTCGCCGGGTCGCCGCAGGGTAAAGGAATTGTCTGGTTGGTCGACGATTACGCAGTCGTCCGTGCGCGCCTCGCCGAGCTGGACGGGAGCGGTCCGGCATTCCCAATCGTGAGGTCGACAAGCTCTCTGCTCTGGTCGGCCACCGACACCGGTGATGCGATTCGGGCGCTCACCCCACAGCTGCAGTTCACGCGAAACACCGCCATCCCCTATTCCCGAAATGATGGCGGGCTCTGGGCGGGGCGTGGCTGGAGCAGTCGCATCAGTGGTGGAGTGGCGGTAAAAATTGGCATCCTGCGCCTGATCCTCGCGCCAGAGATCACCACCACCCAGAACGATTCGTTTCCTCCGCGCACCGAGGCGATCATACCCTCACCAGCGATACCTCCTGGTCGGAGCAGCTTCTCATTTCCCTGGTACGCCAACGGGCCGTACTCACTCGACATGCCGTTGCGATTCGGCAATAAGCCGCGACGGCAGCTTCGGCCTGGGCAGTCTTCGGTGCTCGCCGATATTGGTGCATTGTCTTTTGGCTTCAGCACCGAGAACGAATGGTGGGGTCCCGGCGTCGATAACGCGCTCGTGATGAGCAACAATGCGCCTGGATTTCCACACCTGTTGATCCGTAGCTCGCGTCCGCTCGAGACCCGCGCGGGGAAGATCGAATTCCGATGGCTGGTGGGCGGACTCACGCAGTCGGCTTTTTTTGACACCGCGACCAGCCGGAGCGACCGCTCGATTGCGTCCGCTGTGGTTACGATCCGTCCGCGCCGCATCCAGAGTCTCTCGCTGGGAGTGGCGCGGAGCGTAGTCGGCACTTCCACAGGCTGGGGCGAGATTCCATTTCGCTGGCTCGAGGTGCTGCATGACACCGGGCACCCAAACGACGGCGCGCCGTACGACTCCACGGTGCAGGTCGGAGGACGCGACCAGCTCTACTCCTTTTTCGCTCGCTGGGTGTTGCCTCGCTCAGGGGCGGAGATCTATGGAGAGTTGGGAAGGCTGGACTTTCCACGAAACCTCCGTGACCTGCTCGTGCAACCCAATCGTGGCCAGGCATACACGCTTGGACTGCAATGGACCCGCGAGGGCTTCACTCCATCCGGGCGCCTCCACCTTCGCATGGAGAACACGTCGCTCGAACAAAGCCTGGCGTCGCGCAATCGATTTGCCGGCGTGTGGTACACCAGCCGCCGCGTGCTCCAGGGTTTCACTAACCAGGGCGAGGTCCTCGGAGCTGCAGTCGGTCCGGGGTCGTCCGGCCAGGTCGCCGAGCTGAACTATTACGACAAGCGCGGCCTCTTCGGAGTCGAATTTGGACGTACCAGATACAACGAGGATGTTCACCAGGCCTCGCCGATGCTGGACTATCTGCGGTGGTGCTCGCACGATGTTGCTCTTCAGTGGGGCCTACGCGCGGGCTTCAGCTCGCGGCTCGGCACAATTCTCGTGCGTTCCCTCTACCAGAACAGGCTCAACGCCTACTTTCAGGGCGGTCACGGTTGCCCGCGAAGCGATGGGATGGTGGACATCCGCAACAACAATCTCACCATCACCTTCTCGCCCTTGGCCCGCTGGTAGGTCAGCTCTCTCGCGGGACCGGGTTGAAGAGTCCGGCCGCGGTCCCACGAATAAAGGCGGCCCCACTTCTTGGCCGGCCGCGTACCAACTCCCACAACGCACGCGCCGGTTTGGTGACCGCGAGATATGCAATCCCACCAGCCCGCTGCCACCCACTGTAGTTTCGTCGCATTGCGTAGCCACGGTTCCTGTTGAACCAATAGATCACCTGCGGCGAGCGCGTCTCCCTGCCAAGGCTGCTGCTCACGCGATGAAAGGCCTTTGCTTCGGGCACGTATAACAGAGAAAATCCGTGCCTTTGCACCTGAAGCGAGTAATCCGCATCCTCGCAGTAGCACGGCGTGTAGCACTCAGCGAGAAATCCAACGGCCTCGAGCACTGCACGCGATATCAGCATCGTACAGCCGCATACGAACTCGGTGCTCCGCGGACCGCCTTCAACGGGAACCTCGAGGTAATGCTCCGCGACCGCCCGCAAAGGATTGAAACGCCCACCCGCGTACCAGACGGTTCGCCTGTCCCATTCGTAGATCGTTCCGGTCGCCAGGCCGACATTGGGCGCCTCTGCAATTCCTGCGGCGAGATCGGCAAAGTACGAGGGCGAAACCGCGGCGTCGTTGTTCAGCAACAAGGCGAAAGGCGCTGCGGTGTGATCGCGCACGTAGCGCAAGCCGATGTTGCACGACACCGAAAACCCGGAATTTGTTTTTGACGCGACGATTGTCAGCCAGCCAGCCGGGTTGACGCGTGTCCCCAGCTCGGCCGGATCAACGACCTGATAGGTCACGTCCGCGTTTTCCGCCCAGGCGGCGATGGCACCGACTGCGTCATCTGTCGACGCATCGTCCACGAGGATCACATGCTCGGGCCGTCCTTCCGCCTCACGGAGTGACGTCAAGCAGTTGATCGCATCGTCCGCGTGGTTGAAGCTGGGAATCACGACTGCCCAGCGCGATGTGTCGAGATCACGTCTGTCCGCCAACGATCCCGTCCGCTTCACTGCTGGGTGCCTCACGCTGCGAGCTCGGACACGGCCGTTGACCCGCGTCGCTGATACGCGCTCACCGCTGCCCCGGCGAGGAGAAAGAAGTTGTACGCAAGAAACACCGAGTTGAACGGCGACGAGCTGGCTCCGTTGATCGCAATGCCGACATTGGTGAGAAAGACGGTGGCCGCCACCATCCGCATCTCCGACGTCCGGGCGCTCCTGAAAAGGCGCCAGGAGAGAAGGCCGATGGTGAATACGACTGCGAGATAAGCGAGAAGACCAAGCGTGCCGAGGTCGACTGCGTAGCCGAGAAACATGTTGTCCGCGGTGATCGGAGTGCGGCCAAAACGGGCGGCGACTTGATCACTCGAGCCGAGCCCATGCCCCCAGGGTTGATCAAAAAACGCAGTGAACCCACGACGCCAATCGAATACGTGAGAGTAGCTGCTGGCTGTTTGGAACGTCGCAGTCTCGAGTACGAACGATGCCAGGCCCGGAACCAGAACGAGAGCGGCAAGAAACACAGCGAGTGACCAGAGCATAGCTCCGACGACGCGCGTGGGTCGGCGGGTAATCAGGAAGTACAGCAAAACCTGCAGGGCGCAAACGATGATCGTCGTCCGCGTTATGGTGACCAATAGGCCCGCCCAGATCACCACGTAGCCTATGATCCTCCAAATCCTGGGTCGGTTGGACGAACCGAAAACCCAGGCGGTCGCCGCCGGCATCAACAGCAGAAAGGGTAGCGCGAACGCTTGTCCACCAAGGAACACCGACCCCGCGCGTCTCACCGGAACGCGTCCGAGCATGCTCCAGTAATTCGACGGCAGGCCCCACTCGTTGCCCGCAGTGGAGACTGTCAGGCCAAGAAAGTCGTTCATATAAGACGCGGCCCCGAGCGCGACGAGCACCTGGGGGGAAACAAAAATGCGCTCCAGCACTCCGATGGCGGCGACGACCACCGCGATGCGAAAGAGGTGTTTCACATAAGTCGAGCGCTCAGCAATCTCCGGGACGCCTCGCCCCACGTAGTAGAGCACCATGAAGAAAACCGAGCTTCTGAATCCGAACAGCTCGACCTTGGGGGGAATTGCCGCCGAGAAGATCGGATTCTCGACGATCGCGAAAAGAATTGCGAGCGCAATCAGTCCGGTGATGGCAACGTCCGGCGCGGCGACAGCGACTCCGGGCCCACGCGTCAGGACGGATCGCGTGACGACGATAATGAGAAGCACCACCGCCACCGCCTCCTTCCAGGACGCCATTATCGCCGTCGCTTGCATGCCCGTGTGGAGAGCGCCGAAGAAAAAGGCGATCGTAACCGCGTGGAACGGCAAGACCCACAGGAATAGGGCAATGGGCAGTGCCACCAGCACGGCCACGCGAGAGTCGTCTTGGCGGATCGCCCGAGCTGTCACAGTGCTCGCATCAATGTGTTGGCGTCACGGCGGTCGGATTGACGCGCCAGACTTCTCTAGCTGTCGAAGCGGCGCTTCGCCGGGAAGCGGAAAGCATTGCGGATCTCGCCTTTCACTCTGCGAACCGTGGCCGAGAGATAGCCAGCCGACCGTGGATTGCGCGACCGCCAATCACTGTAAACCGCGGCGGCACCCGCAACCAGAAAACCCAGAAAGAGACCCGCCATGGGAACGGCAACCGCGAGGGTTACAAAGTCGGGCCACAACGCCTTCCTCGGTGTCACACCCGCGTCGATGACGGTAATGCGCGCAGCGTCGTTGACCTCATCGAGCAAAGTCATCTCGTACTGCCGCTGCAGCTGCAGGTACATCTCCGTGGTTCGATCCAGCTCGCGTTGCAGGTGCTGCTCGTCGAATACGAGCCCCGGAGCGGTGCGCCACGATCGATTCTGTTCGTTGAAGACCCGAAGCCTGTCCTCTGCGACGTCGAGGGCCGCCCTCGCCCTCGCAACGCGGTCTTCCAGAAAGACCCTCTTCGATCTCACTCGAGTGACGCGCTGCTCCGCGTTGAACTTGCTCACGAGCTCGATGGTGCGATTTGCGATGGCCGAGCTCAACTCGGGCCACTGAGCATCGACGTCAAGCCACACGAGGCTCGTCATGATATCGAAATTGCCGGTGATCGCCTTCGACATTTTCTTGACGCCCTTCTCCAATCTCCGCTGCGGATCGGAGCCACGCAGCCGCAGGATGTCCACCAGCCGCGCGCTGTCTCGCGGAGAGGCTCCACGAGGGTCCCGAAACTTCGACTCCAGAAGCCGTGTGACTAGCTCCCGACTCCGTATCAGCTCAACGTAGAAATTCGGAGATTCCGACGGATCCGGGCCTGCACCACCCACGCCAAACTGGGCAGCGAGACCCGCCAGGGGGCCGACGCTGCCGAGCGCCGAAGGTAGGCGCGATCCGCCCGTCGTGTTCGCGACAAAAGAGACCTGCGTCCGATAGACAGGTGGGATGAGGACGACAGCCAACACTGCCACGACCACCGTCGCCGCTAACACCAGCGCGATGAGGCGCCAGCGCGCAATCGCTTCGGCGAGCCACTGCGAGACCGTCAAGTGATCGGATGTCTCGACGGGATCGCCCGCTATCTCTCGTTCCTTGAGAACCGTGGCCATCGCCCCTTAGGTGAGTCGCTTGAACCGAAAACTAGCGTGGTTTGACCCGGTATGACTTAGCGCCGAACTGCGAGGATCAAGGTTGCGAGACCAGCCATGACCGAGGACAGCACACCGATGTTGGAAAGAATGCTAACTGAACTCTCACTCGGATCGCGGGCGGGAACGAAGACCGCGCTTCCGGGCAACGGCCTTGGTACTCCATCCGGCAGAAAGAAGTGGCTCTCGCGCGCTTCCACTTTTCCATTCGGTTGTGTGACATACGACCGTTTTACATCGGCTTTCCTGGTAGGACCGCCCGCGGCCCTGATGTAGTACTCGATACTCTTGCCCCGCGAATAGGTCACCGAAACAGGTGAGTTGACCGCGCCCTGAACGTTGACCACGGCGTTGTAACGGGGGATGAACAGCGAGTCGCCATCCTGCAGCTGAAGATTGTCGACGGTCTTTGGATTTCTGAGCACGTCGGGCAGCTCGATTCCAATGCGCCCCACGCCGTTCTTGCTGCGGTAGAACGTTACGCCGTTGGCGTACGCGTCAGGTGTCAGCCCACCGGCCCTCGTTATAAGATCAGTAATCTTTTCCGTCTTCGTCTTGAGGGAGTACCTGCCCGGGTATTTCACCTCGCCTGCTACTACCGCGGTTCGCTGGAGCTCCCAATTTGGCTGGCGTAGAATCAACACGTTGTCGTATGGCTGGACGGCGAACTCCGGGTTCGGTCCGGACGGAGCCGGTAGCCCAGGAGGCCCGAGGTATTTTCCGTCGGGGCCGCGCTCGAAGATGTAGCTCGAATCGAGCGGCACCCTGAATGTCTGCGCAGTGACTCCACCGGAGCGATCCTCGGGCAGGCGAGCGACCTCGGCCTCGCGGATGTACGCACTCTGATCGAGCCCGCCGGCGAGCAACACCAGATCTCTGACGGTCATTCCCTCCCGATAGGGGAAGGGCCCGCTGTTGCGCACGGCGCCGTTGATCACCACGTAGCGCCTCGGTCGAAATTCCGAGACGGAGAAAACGGTGATCTCGTCGTCTTCCTGCAGCGGAAGGTCGTTGATTACCGCACCCGACGTATCGCGGAGCGCCGCTCGAAGCTGGAAGTGCGACGAGTCCGGCATCGTTCGCGAGATCAGGACCTGTCCGAGATAGACGTCGGGCTTGACTCCGCCCGCTAGCCGAAGAGCTTCGGAGACGCGCATTCCAGGAGTGATGCCAACCGTGCCAGGCGACCAGACGTTGCCGCTCACCCGAACCCTGTTCCTGACGCGTGTCGCTACCGAGAAAACCCGAATCACGTCGCCGGGCTGAACTGCCACCGTGGGGCCGCTCCCGGTCAGAAAGGCGTCGGAGACGACTTCCGTTACGACGCGATCGCGCCCGCCGGTAAGACGTTGCTCGGGAGGCACGATTCGTTCGATCTGCACGCGTTGTCGCGCCGCTGTCGCGGTAAATCCACCGGCGTATCGCAAAGCGTCGGCGAGCGTCTCGCCCGGGCGCATTTCGTAGGTGGCGGGGCGCGTCACTTCACCAACGACCCGAACGCGCGCGCCGTGAACCGGCACGAACACAAGATCGCCGTTGTTGAGTCGAACGTCGTGCGTAGTGTTTCCGTTCAGCAGATAGTCATAGACGTCGAGAGTGTCGGCGCCGGAGCCCCGCCGAATGAGAATACGTCGAAGACTGCCGTTGTCGGAGGGACCCATGGCCGCATAGAGGGCTGTCAGTGCAGTGGCGGCGCTCGATATCCGGTAACTTCCCGGTCTCAGAACGTCACCGGTGACGTAGATCTGATTGCTGCCAAGCCGGGCGGGCGTGATGTAGAAATGAGTGGTTGCTCCAGGCCCACGGCGAACTCCTGAATACACGCGCCCCAGTCGCGAGTACAGGACATTCTCGAGCTCGCCGAGCGACAGGTTGCTCACGTATACCTGACCGACCTGCGGAACGACGATGAATCCCTCGCGTGTGACGGGAAGCGAGTAAGTCTGTTCGACGTCGCCGGTCAGAATCAGCGCGAGCTGATCTCCCGGATTGATTTTGTAGCTCGCGTCGACTGGTCCAGTGAGATTGGGATTGAAGGCAGTCGATCTGTTTCGGAAGAAGTCCAGCCCGAAGATCACGAAGCCGCTGTCGACGTTCGCGCCGTTCTTGAGTCCCCGGGTGATCGAGTCTTCCTGGGCGATGCATCGTGCGCGCAATTGCAACCTTCGATTGTCGCGCCGTGCCGCGGTCAGAGTGGTGTCGATTATTCCATTGGCGAGAGTATCCGCGACCTGTAGGGAGTCGGCCGTGATTCCGCAGCGAAGGAGGTCCACTTCGGCAGTGTCCGCAATCCCGAGCTTGGTCATAGCGGAATAGACTTGATCGCTCGGAAGAGCAGCGTCGGAGCTCTCGGACGATCCAGGCAAATACGCGTCGAGCAGAGTCTCTGGATATCCCTCTGCTCTCAGTCGCGCTCTCACCTGGTCCGGCGTCAAGCCACTGGTAAGAATGCGTTGACGAAGCTGGTCCAGCAGTCCGGGATTGCTCTGGATCATCTGCTGCGCCTGGGCGGCTGTTGGATTTTGGGCGGAAGCCTGGGGTGCAGCGGCAAGGAGGCCAGCGATCAGGAATAGCGAGCTGAGCTTCGGGACTGTCATTCGGTCTTGTTAGTGAAGTGACGCGGCTGGAAATGATCGCGCAGGGACTCGAACCCCGGACCTCTGCTGTGTGAAAGCAGCGCTCTAACCAGCTGAGCTACGCGACCCCGATGAAAAGGCTCCCGCACCGGACTGCCGGGAGCCGAGAAACGAACTTATAACTTTATACGGCAAACCGCTTTAGCGGTAGAGACAAGTGGGCCCTGCAGGACTCGAACCTGCGACCGTCGGATTATGAGTCCGCTGCTCTAACCGACTGAGCTAAGGGCCCGTGAAAATCGAAGCGAAAGATAATTAACTACCCGCGACCTGAATACCACGAGCCTCCGACAACTGCGATAATTTGGGTTATGCCGCTGATAAACAACTCTGACAAGGATTGGGAGCGGTTCGGCAAGACCGACCCTTACTTCGCCGTGCTTACAGCACCGGAGTTTCATGGTCGATTGTCGGATACCGAACGCGAGAAGTTCTTCGCATCAGGGGAAACCCACATCGATGCGATTCTCTCGATCATCCGCGAGCGGCTCGACCCGTCATTTGCTCCCGCCCGCGCTCTCGACTTCGGATGCGGGGTGGGCCGTTTACTCCTGCCGCTTGCCGAGCGTTGCCGGGAGGTGACCGGCGTGGACATATCCCCTTCAATGTTGGCCGAGGCCCGGCGTAATTGCGATGCGGCGGGTGCAAAGGGCGTGCAGCTTGTTCAAGGTGACGACGACCTCTCGGTAGTCGCGGGTCCTTTCGATTTCGTCCACACCTATATCGTCCTGCAGCACATCCCGGTTGAGCGCGGCGAGAGGCTCGTTCGCAAGCTCGCCGCGAAGCTCGCACCAGGCGGCGTCGGAATGTTTCACGTGCCTTACACCGCCGGCAGACAGCGACTGACATCGAGGACTCTTTACTGGCTCCGCATGAAAGTTCCCGGCGCCAAGTGGGCATTGAACGTCGCGCGTGGGCGAGCCCCGCGCGCGCCGGTGATGCAGATGAACGCGTACTCAGTCACCCGGCTGCTCGATATCCTCTGGGGCGAGGGGTGCTCCGAGATGCACGTGCGATTCAGCAATCACGACGGAGCTCGCGGCGTGCTCATCTTTGCGCGAAAGGCGCCCGTACCGGTCTTCACCTGAAATCGCGGGGGCGAAACCACTAAAACGAAATGCTCCAGCGCGGCTCGATAGTAACCTTCACCCTCCCCTCAAACGCAGTGCTGGATGCACCACTGACGTGCCCGTCGTTCGTGTTGTGATTCACTCCGACATCGCCGCTCACCTCGAAGTCGCGCCAGCTGGATGCGCCGCTCAGCCCGACGCGCGTCACGCTCATTACCACTCCGCTGAACATCCCGGGCGTCGAGCCGTAGTCAGCCGGTTGCGGGAACGGGACGTTGTAGTTGCCCTGACCCTGACGCCGGCGCGCGGCGTATAGGCGGACGGGGGTGCGTGGCACGAGCGCGAGATCGA
>JANMMF010000095.1:0-6514 GCA_031372985.1 Gemmatimonadota bacterium | reverse complement strand
TCCGGTGGGCGCCCTAGTCGTCCGGAACGGGACGATCCTGGCGGCGACGACTAATCGCACGATACGCGATCAGGATCCTACCGGACACGCCGAGCTCCTCGCGATTCGCGAAGCGGCCTCCAAGCTCGATCGCTGGCGACTCGACGACTGCACGCTCTACGTCACGCTCGAGCCGTGCGCGATGTGCGCGGGTGCGATCGTGTTGTCGCGCATGAAGCGAGTTGTTTTTGGCGCTTGGGACGAAAAAGCGGGCATGGCCGGGTCTGTGGGAGATCTGCTGCGGCATCCCCGACTGAATCATCGGCCGGAAGTGCGGGCCGGCGTGCTCGCGGAAGAATGCGCGCGGCTACTCGAAGATTTCTTTCGCGGTCAGCGCGAAAGGGCTGCTGGCCGATAACCCGGCGTGCCGGGCACGTGCGCGGGTTGAACAAGCCCCGCTCGCCCAATAACTTGCGACGCTGCAGGACAGGTGGCCGAGTGGTTGAAGGCACCGGTCTCGAAAACCGGCATACCGGTGAACCCGGTATCGAGAGTTCGAATCTCTCCCTGTCCGTTGTCGTAAGTCGCGCCGCCGGTCTTTGCGTGCAACGCCGATGGTTCGCGCCGAAATACGATGTGAGGACGGGTGGCCGAGTGGTTTAAGGCGCACGCCTGGAAAGTGTGTGTACGTGAAAGCGTACCGTGGGTTCGAATCCCACCCCGTCCGTGAGGAAGATGATATCCCGTTTGCACTTAAGGAGTGCGGCGGGATTTCTTCTTTTGCGGTTCACGATCGTTCGTCCTTGTGACCTTGGCGCTGAGCAGCTCGGGCCAATCTCTCGATCTCTATCGCCATCGCATTGGCCGTGGACAGATAGACCCGTTCAAGGTCGAAGCACTGCCCGGCCGACGAGTTCGCCCCTGGCGAGCGCATCAAGGCCCTTCTGGAACTCGTCGAGCGGCAGTGTGCGGTCCACGACGGTTACGATCTTCCCACGCGCCACGAGATCGATGGCGCGAACCAACTCATGCAAGGTGTTTCCCACTGAGCCCCCCACGCTTGCCTCTGTGATGACGAGCTGGATCGGGTGAACGGTGAAGCTATCCTCTGAATAGCCAATAAAGATCAGCCGCCCTCGCTTGGCGAGTGCGGCGGTGCTCACAGCCATCGTCTCCTTTGTCGCGACCAGTTCGAAGACCACGTCGGCGCCGCGGCCGCCCGTGATCTCACGCACTCGCTCGGCCACGCCACCGTCGTTGGCGTTGAGCACGTGCGCCGCGCCGAGCGCCCGAGCCTTGTCGAGTTTCGCCGGCGTCCGTGAGATGGCGATGACCTCGGCGCCCGAAAGTTTGGCGAGTTGAATGAGACCGAAGGCCACCGTGCCGACGCCGTACACAAGCACGATGTCGCCGGCCGCCAGTCGCGCAAGGGTGGCCGCGTGCACGGCGGTCGTGACCCCGCATCCGATGGGCGCGGCCGCCTCGTCGGGCACGTGGCCAGGTAGGGGCACGGCGTTCCGCGCCGGCACCTTCACGTACTCGGCGAATCCGCCGTCGGAGACGAAGCCGTATTCGGCCTGAAGCGCGTCACACAGGTTCTCGTCTCCAACCAGGCAGTGAGCACAACGACCGCAGCCCACGTAGTAGTACACGATCACTCGGTCGCCGGGTTGGGGCGCGGACACGCCCGGACCCGTGGACTCGACCCAGCCCACGACTTCGTGTCCCAGGGTGAGAGGCGCGACGCCGAGGTTCAGCAGCCCACTCAGAAAGTGCAGCTCCGTGTGACAGATGCCGGCCGCGGTAACTTTCACGAGAACCTCTCCGGGCCCTGGGGAGGGCTTGGGGACATCCTCCAGCTGCAGCGGCTGCTTGGGCCCGTGGTAGCGAACGGCGCGCATCGGCTACGTGTCTTGCACTGCCGGTTGACCCGAGCGCCGCGGGGCTCGCTCGTGCCCCCCGAACGCAAGTGCAACCAACGCCGCCTGCTCAAGCGCGTGGGCCTTCATGGAGCCCGTCGCGGGACTGGCACTCGCAGTGCGCTTGACCGACCGAACGTGGCGCCTCTGCGGGTGGGCTGCTGGAGTGGTCTGCATGATCCCGTTCTCTCCTCCTTCACATGCAACACGAGTCTCGCCAGCCGCAACGCTGGCATTGGTAGTGGCTGTGAATCCAGTCCATCTTGACGAGACAGGTGGGGCAGCGGTCTGCGAGATCGGCGACGTCACACGATACCGAAGGGTGCCACCGCCCATCATTGGCCGTGTCGCCGATGCGGCTCTCCGTCGAACTGCCGACCTCAGACCTCAATCGCTCCTTATGTGTATCAGTTCGCCATCGAGGCCTCCATCAGCCCGTGCGTTGGTAGAAGGCGTTCTTCCCGGCCTCGTGGTCCGTCATGTCGACGATGGCCACGATCTCCGGTGCGACCCTGCGCACCTTAACCTCGAACCCGCGTCGCAGCGTGAGTTGCGAGGCCGCGCATCCTTGGCACCCGCCACTCATGGTGACAAAGAGGTTTCCGTCCTTCACGTCGACAATGGAAATTTTCCCGCCGTGGGCCGCGATGGCACGGTTGACTTGCAGGTCCAGGAGTTCCTGAATAACCGTGCGAACCTCGGCGTCGGTGCGCCCCGATGCACCTGCGGTGCGAGGGGCCGCGAGGATGGCCGGTACACCTGTGACGAGCTGCGCACGGATGACCGTTCCGATCGCTGATTTCAGTGCGGACCACGAGGCGCCTGAGTCTTTCCCGACCGTCACGACGTTCTCGGCAATGAGCACATGGGCGACGCCGGGAAGCGCGAACAACTGTTCGGCGAGGGGTGCACCAGCGGCCAATTCTTTGGCGTGGAAGAAGAAGGGACCGCCCGGATGTACCGTCTGGCTTACGGTGAACTTGCACGTGTCGGGATCGGCGACGGAAGTCTCGGCGCGGATCGTGATCGTCTCGTCGAGAGGCAGGACATCAAACATCTTCCACCACCTTGGCTGCGAAGCGCTCAGCGAGCGCCCGCAGGTGCTTCAGCGAGTAGATCCCGGTACTGTGGCCGTCGTTCCAGCGGAATATGATGGCGTAATTGCCTGCGCTGGTGATCGCGTGGGGGGCCACGTCCGGCATCACGCTCTTTGGATCGAGGAGCGGCCGTCCGCTCATTTCCTCGAGGCAGAGGGCGCACGGGCATGCCAGTCGAAGGTCACGGACGTCGAAGTCGTCACTGCGCCCGTCCTCCCAGAGCACTGACAACGTGCGCGGATCTCGCCGACGGAAACCGACGGGGGTGGTTGGAGACCCCATCGGCCGGACCGAGCGCTCCATCCAGGCCGGCTCACCCTCGTTCGTATCCCAGTTCCAGACGAATGCTCCAAGCGCCGTCGTTGGAAGCGCCTCGAGTCGACTGGCAAGCTCCGTCGCGATCGCGACATAGGCCTTGGCGGAGACGGAGCTCGCCTTGTTGGCCACGATCGGACGCCCCTCGTCCCCACCCGTGACGATGTCGGCGTCGAGCGGAATGGCACCCAGAAAGGGGACGCCGAGCTCGCTACTCATCCGCTCGCCGCCGCCACGGCGGAAGATGTCCGTGTCCTCTCCACAGTGCGGGCAGGTGAAGGTGCTCATGTTCTCGATGATGCCGAGGATCGCGACATTCAGGGTCTGGAACGCGCGCAGCCCGCGGCGGGCGATCTTGAGGCTCACATCCTGCGGCGTCGTCACGACGATCGCGCCGGACAGCGGAACGCTCTGGGCCAACGTCAGTTGCGTGTCGCCGGTCCCGGGCGGGAAGTCGAAAATCAAATAGTCCAGCTGTCCCCACTGCACGGAGCCGATGAACATTTTCAGGTACTTGCCCACCATCGGTCCGCGCAAGATGGCCGGGTTGTCGTCCCCGGTGAGCATGCCCATCGATATCGCCTTCAGGCCGTATCGTTGCGCGGGGACGATCTTCTGGTCCGCGGTCGTCTCGGGCCGCTGGCCGGTGGGAAGTCCCAGCATGACGGGGATGCTCGGGCCCAGGATGTCCGCGTCAAGAAGCCCGACGCGATAGCCGGCTTGTTGGAGCGCGAGCGCGAGATTGACGCTGACGGTGGACTTGCCTACGCCGCCCTTGCCGCTGGCCACCGCGATGATGTGCCTGATGCCCGGCAACTTTTCAGAACCGGCGGAAGGCTGGGACGACGCACTCGGCGCGGGGTCATGGTACGGACCGGTGGTCTGGATGTCTCAGCTCCAATTAACAGGGCGGTTGCTCAGTTTAGAAAATAGTCACTTTACTTAGCTTTAGTAAAGCATATACTTTGTAAACTTGCTAAAATGGAGACCGACGTGCAAGTTACCAGCATGAACCCTGAAACTCCCGGTTCCGGTCGGGACCGTGTCCTCTTCCAGCTTAAGACGCACGGGTCCCAGACCGCAGCGCGGGTGGGGAAACGGCTGGACGTTACGGCAATGGCTGTCCGCCAGCACCTCTCCGTCCTTCAAGGAGAGGGGGTGGTCGACTTCACGGATGAGCGGCGGAAGGTCGGTCGGCCCGCACGCGTATGGCAACTCACGGCCAAGGCCAACGATCGATTCCCGGACTCCCACGCGGAGCTCGCGGTCGACATGCTCCAGGCGATTCAGCGCGCCTCCGGGGAAGAAGGCCTGAAACGTCTGACCGCCGAGAGGACGCGGAAGCAGGTGGAAAGCTATCGCGCGCGGATGCCCAGCCGAGACCGGCCGCTCGAAGAACGCGTGGCCGCCCTTGCGAGGATCCGACGCGAGGAAGGCTACATGGCCGCGTGCAGGCGCGTCCGGAAGGGGACGATCGAGCTCATAGAAAACCACTGCTCGATCTCCAAGGCCGCGCAGTTCTGCCCGAAGCTCTGCGGCGGCGAGCTGACGCTCTTCCGTGAGGTCCTCGGTGACCGCGTCACCGTCGAGCGGATCGAGCACATGCTGAGTGGCGACCGCCGGTGCACCTTCCGAATAATCGTGGAGTCGGGCGAGGGCCGGAGGGAAGCAGAAGTTCATGAGCGAAGCGTTCGAGCAGAGAGTCGACGATGCGCGTCTGACCGAGCTCACGCGAGGGGCTCTTCAGCGTTCACCCAAGGTCTGCGTCGCGGGACGCCCCGTGAGAGCGGGGATATTCCGCGAGAAGGTAAGCGAGGTTAGCCATCAATGGGCGAACTGATCAAGGTCGCAAGACTGGGCGGGTCGTGGGCCCCCCAGCGCGGCAGAGCGTGCCTGCGTACACGGTCGTTGTCCACGGCGACGACATCCAAGTTGACGTCTTAGAGGGAGCTACCTAGTGCGAACCCGCCGGATCGAACCGGGAGCGGATTAGGCTGGCGCCATGGGAGCGATAATGACGTATATCATTGCCGAGGCCTGTATCGGCGTGAAGGATAGAGGGTGCGTGGATGTGTGTCCGGTGGACTGTATCTACGAGGGACCGGACCAGCTCTACATTCACCCGGATGAGTGCATCGACTGCGGCGCGTGCGAGCCTGAGTGCCCGGTAACCGCGATCTTCCCTGAAGAGGATGTACCCGAGAAGTGGGCGAGCTATACACGAAAGAACTATGCCTACTTTGAAGGCGGTGAAGCCCGGGAAGTGGCGGCGCGCGGAGGGTAAGAGGGTCGCCTGGCTTGAACCGTTCAAGGTGGTGATTGCCTAGGTAGCAGGAACGAGAGGGCGAAAATGAGAGAGGCTCGATACGACCCGATGGTCGTTCAGCCGATGCGGGATGAGTTCACGCAGATCGGCTTCAAGAGGTCTACGTCATGAACGCGGACGGGAGCGGCGTGACCCAACTCACCGACAACACGGGTTTCGCCGATGGCGTTCCCGCCTGGATCGCCGGAAGAGTGCGCGCGGCGGCCGCGTCGTCCGACGTGCAGCACATCAACGAGCACTACCAGGTAATCTCCTATCAGACGAACCCGTGCAACGGGGAGCAGATCGTCTTCGAGGGCCGCTACCACGTGAACGGCACCATCACTACGACGAGCAATGGAACGGATTTGAAGCTCCACCTGAACACCGAGGACTTCCAAGGCGTCGGCCTGACCACCGGGCTGAAGTATCTCTATCACGAGCAGACGCGCGTTCAGGATTTGTTCACCTACAATCCGTTCACGGATAAGTTCGAGTACGCCGTGGGCTACAACGTGATCAGCCAGGGCTCGGCCGACAACTTCCACGCCGACTTCGCCTACACGTTCAGCTATCCGCCTGGCGACTTCCAGATAACCCGCGACGAGGCCCGCTGCACCGGCTGAGCGCCGAGTCAAATGAACGACGGGCCCGGCTAATCTTCAGCCGGACCCCGTCGTCGTTGCTTTCGCTGTGCTTTGCCCACCGTCGGGTGGAAGACGACTGTGTCTTTTTTGTGCCCCCTTCTTCCGCTAAAGGCATTGACCCGGGCCAGGTTGGCCTGCAATGTATGGCGAACTCTCTACTGGAGGTTGCGATGAAGCGCTACTGGGCTATCGTGCTGGCATTCGCTCTGGGCCTGACTGGCTCCGCGTCTGCGCAGAAGGCGAAGGATGCGG
>JANMMF010000091.1:0-7414 GCA_031372985.1 Gemmatimonadota bacterium | reverse complement strand
CGTGAGTGGGCAGCGCTGAGCTGACAGCGCACACGCGCCTGCCCCTGGGGAACGACCGGAAAGCCGAACCCTGTCACAAAGACGCCTTCGTCCAGCAACATGTCACTCATTTTGATGGCGGTCGCCGTCTCATCCACGATTATGGGGACGATCGGGGTGTCCCCCGGCAGCGGTTTGAACCCCGCCTCGGAGATCGCACCGCGGAAGTAGCGGGTGTTGTCGCGCAGCTTTTTCACGAGCTCGGGATGGTGCTCCAGCTGCCTTATCGCCCCGAGCGCGCTGGCCGCCACGGTGGGCGGCAGTGCGTTCGAGAACAGCTGCGGCCGCGACCGCTGGGTGAGCATGTCGCATAGCGACGCCGGTCCCGCGACGAACCCGCCCGCTGCGCCGCCCAGCGCCTTCCCCAGCGTCGAGGAGATGATGTCGACCTCGCCCAAGACTCCGAAATGCTCAGCCGTGCCGCGTCCGGTTGCCCCCAGGACGCCGGTTCCGTGTGAATCATCCACCGCTACGATCGCATCATAGTCCTTCGCCAGCTCGAGGATCTCGGGCAGCTTGCAGATGCTGCCTTCCATCGAGAACACGCCGTCGGTCCAGATGATGCGCCGGCGCGCGCTCTTCGCGCCCTCGAGCTTGGACTTGAGGTCGTCGAGGTCGGAGTGCTGGTAGACCGCAGTCGTGCATTTGGTGATCGCCTTCGCGAGCCTGATCGAGTCGATGATCGACGCGTGGTTCAGCGCATCCGAGACGACGAAGTCGTTCTGCTCGACGATCGTCGCGGTGAGGCCCTCGTTGGCGTTCCACGCCGATACGTAGCTGAGCGAGCCCTCGGTGCCGACCAGATCGGCGATCGCCTGCTCGAGATCGCGATGAATCGTGAAAGTGCCGCAGATGAAGCGTACGCTCCCCGTTCCAGCACCGAAGCTTTTCAAGCCGTCGATTCCCGCCGCCACCACCGCCGGATCGCTGCACAAACCGAGATAGTTGTTGGAGGACAGGATCACGATTTCCCCGCGTCCCTCCATGACGACGCGCGCATCCTGCGGCGACGCGAGGTAGTTGAGACGCTTGTAAACGCGGTCCTGCTTCAGCTTTTCGATAGCGGCCTTGAGCTCGGAATCGAATTTCGTGTTCAGCGCCACTTCTGCCTCTCGTCGTTCAATGGGTTCAGGCGATCTCGAAGATCACCTTGCCGGCCTCGCCGGATTTGATGGCCGCGATGGCGGCATCCGCTTCAGCGAGCGGGAAGCGATGGGTGATCACGGGGGCGGGATCGAACTCTCCGGAGCGCAGGAAGCGCGTCATCTGGTGCCACGTCTCGTACATTCGGCGCCCGACGACGCCGTAGATCGTGAGTCCCTTGAAGATGACTTCCGTAGCGAGATCGAAGTCGACTTTCTTCGACGGTATCCCCAGCATCTGAACCCGCCCGCCGACGCGCACTAACGCGAACGCCTGGTGAATGGCGGCCGGCACTCCCGACATCTCCATCACCACATCGGCGCCGAGGCCGCTGGTCGCATCCTTCACGATCCTCTCGGCTTCTTCCGGGTGCACGGCGTGGTGCGCTCCCATCTTCCTTGCGAGAGCAAGGCGCGTGTCGTTCACGTCCGTCGCGATGATGAGGGACGCACCGGCCGCCCTGCAGATCGCCGCCGCAAAAATGCCGATGGGTCCGCAACCGGTGATCAGTACTACAGCGCCGGGGATTTCCGCCGTCAGAACCGTGTGGAACGCGTTCCCCATCGGGTCGTGGATTCCCCCGATGTCGTAGGATATGTCGTCGTCGAGGTGCCACACGTTGGTGGCGGGCATCGAGATGTACTCGGCGAAGCAGCCGTCGCGATCGACGCCGATGATCTTCGTGAACGGACAGACGTGAGCGTTGCCGGTTCTGCAAAGGAGGCAGCGCCCGTCGACAATGTGGCCCTCGGCGGTGACGCGGTCGCCTTCCTTCACGTCGGTGACGAGGCGTCCGACCTGCATCACGTCGCCGGCGAACTCGTGGCCGACGACGAATGGCGGCTTGCACCGTCCCTTCGCCCACGCATCCCAGTCGTAGATGTGAACGTCGGTGCCGCACACACCCGCGCGCCGCACGCGAATGAGAACTTCGTCCTCACGGATCCTCGGCTCCGCGACATCCCTGAGCTTGAAACCTGGTGACGCGGATTCCTTTACCAGCGCTTTCACGAGCGGCCACTCCGTTGAGAGTCCGAAAAAGTTTTTGCGACGCTGTGAGTTTCTAACCTGCTCATGGCGAGCTGCTTTTGGAAGTGATCATCACTGGGACTCGCGGCGAAACAGTATTGCACGCACATCTCTTGCATTCTATATTCGCGACGAGTTACGAGCAGCGATCCGCTCGTCGCAGTGAGTTCTTTTGTAACTCGCGTGCCGGTCAGGACGCGGTGCAGGACTCGCCGGTTCCATTAGGGGATTGGTGAGAGTTCTACTTCATCGTGGAGAGACATCATGGCAGCAGCGAAGAGGCGTGGCAACAAGGCCGCGGCTAAGAGAGGCGCGGCGACACGCGGCCGGAGCAAGGCAGCGCGCAGCGCGTCGGCGAGAAAGGGCGCTCGTACACGTGCACGGAACAAGGCGGCCAAGAAGGCGGCGCGGAAGCGGCGGTAGACGCTTCGAGCGGAACGAAACGGAAAAGCCGGCGATGTCGCCGGCTTTTTCGCATCTGCACTCTCATCGCGAATAGCGTGCGCTCGCCAGTTCCACGATTCGCGCAATCAGCGCCGGGTACTCGAGCCCCGACTGCTGCGCCGCCCGCGCGAACTCGCTGCTCTGCTCGAGATAGCAGTTCGGGTTCGCCTCGATCACATAGACCTCCTCGGCCGCGGTGACACGGAGATCGATGCGCGCATAATCGCGCAGCCGCAACGCCTGAAAGGAGTCGATGGCTACCTGCTGGATCTTCGTCGCCAGCTCCTCCGGCAGATCGGTCGGGAACACGGACTTGGTTCCCTCGAACTCCGCGCCCTTTTCGTCGCCGTCGTCTCCCCACTTCGCCTCCCAACTGGCGATTTTGGGCAAGCCCGCCGGAAACTTCGAGAAGTCCAGCTCGATTATCGGAAGAGCCTCCACCTTGCTGTTGCCGAGCACACCGACGTAGAACTCCCGCCCGTCGATGAACTCCTCCACGAGCACGGGAGACTGGTATTCCTGCTGCGTGCTGCTGATGACGTCGAGGAGCTCCTTCACATCGTTCACGATCGACTTCTGCGTGATACCCAGTGACGCGTCTTCCTGGGGCGGCTTGACCAGCAGCGGGAACTTGATGTCTCCCACCCAGTCGGATTGTCCGCGGTACATCGTCGCGAACTTCGCGCTCAGAATGCCGTGGAACGCCAGGACCTTTTTTGTGAGAGTCTTGTCTCCAGCGAGGATCAACCCGGCCGGACTGGAGCCGGTGTAACGCAGATCGAGCAGGTTGAGCAGTGCCGCGACGTTCGATTCGAGCGCGCTCTTGCCCCTGAACGACTCGGCGAGGTTGAATACCAGCTCCGGCTGCTCCTTGGTCAGCTCGTCGATCAGCGGTTGTACCGTATCGGCGACCGCCAGCCGGCGAATGGTGTGGCCATTGGCGGAGAGCGCCGCGTCGAGCTGATCGAGCAGCGGATCGATGGGCGGGTCGAGCGCGTCTTTGCTGTGAAGGACGGTTATTTTCATGGCTCGTCGGTTGATTCCGTGCCGTCTATGGCGTTGGTGTGGCGATAGTTCATCATAACGGCGGTCCCGAACGCGGTGAGCTCGATCAGCGTCGAAGCCTCGAGTCCGCCGAGCTTGAGCTCGAGATGCGCCACGCGCCCGGCGAGGAAGTCGACGAACTGCCGCACGATGCCGGCGTTCTCGCCGGTCCAGTAGGAGATGCGCCCAACGATTTCCCGCCTGTGCCGCGAGATGAATTCCGCGGCGGCTGCCGCACCCGGTGCCTGCTCCGCGCTCACGAAGATGGTCTTCAGATCCCCGTCGAAGATGCGCTCGTCGCGGATTGGAATGCTCTCTTCATTCTCCTTGTAATGTTCGGCGAGGGTGTACTGCATGGCCGCGACCGGAAGATCGTCCTCCGATGGCTCGGGAACCTCCGGAATCTGGTGCGCGATCTCTTTCATTACCTGGTCGACGTACTCGAGCTTGGCGGTGGCGCTCCAGCCGTCGTACACGCGCCGCCAGTCGAGATCGGGGGTGAGCCACACCGCAAACGTCTCGGCGAAATCCTCGTCCGGATGCTTCTGCGCGTACCAGCCGAGGATGTGCCGGACGAAGTCGCGAGAGAAGGGATCGGCGCGGTATCTGTCGCGATAGGGACGTGAATACGGTCCGAACATCTTGCGCCAGTCGGGACGGTCGTAAAGTCGATACGCATAGTTGAAGGCGTGCCCGGCTTCGTGCCGCAGGTATCGCATTGACTCTTCGGCGCCTTCAACCGCGGAAGAGTAGTCTTCCTCGATCTTGGAGAGGCGCGCGTCGGCGAGATAGAAGGGAACGCCGATGAGGGGAGTGCCGTCAGGACACCCCCACTGGTCACTCAGGTAGACCGGCGGACGGAAGTCGAGCCCCTTTGCCGCGAGCTCCTCGTAAAGCTGATTGACCAGCTTTTCGAGCAGCGTCCCGCGGATCTCCAGACCAATGTCGGAGATACGCTGCGACAGCAGCGCGTGCCGTTCGCCTTCCCAATTGGGGGCAGCTTCTTCCACGCGGGGCAGTCGGGCAAGCTATGTACCCAATGGGGTTGGTGTAGAGCTAAGTGCAAAAGAAGACTGGCCAAAGCCCCCAGCCGGTAGTCTTCAGTCGACAGTTGTGGACAAAAAAAGGTCCCGCCATGAGCAGCGGGGCCAGTGAATCGGACTTAGTCCTTCTTATAGTATCAGAGCCTAGTTAGGCCGCGCGTGTCGTGGTTTCGGCGACCGCATCCGGCACCGGACCCCAGATATACGCGGAAAAGATCGGAGTTGGCTCCGTTTTGTCTCCTCTGGAGATGATGATGCCGAGGGGCTCAGACGATCCGTTTTCCTTACGATCCTTTTTCATTTGACTCTCATTTGATGGATGCGGCGGCGTTCCTTGAGCACCTTATAGGCACCCGATATGCCATATTGGACGTCGAAGGCAAGTCATTGTTAATGAATGACTTGGGATTCCTGGCGTGCTACTGTCGAGGCCCGAGTGTCGCTAAATGACACTCCATTAGAGGACAGCTGTGTCAATCAGACACAACGGCTCAGCTGGCGATCTTTCTGGCCAGAAAGCTCTTCGAAGAGCTGGAGTCGTCTTCCACCGAGATCGACCAGCCCTTGTACTGACGGCGGAGCTCGGCGACCGAGAGGCCGCGCTTGCCGCGGACAATGGTGCCGACAAGGTGAACCCCTCCATCCCGAGTCGCGGTCTGAAGAAGGTCGATCGCGCGACCGCGCTCCTCGGCGGAAAGTCCGCTGAACGCTTCCGACGTGCAGACGAGGGCGCCGAGGGGGACGTCGGGAGACCAGTCGGCGATGTCGGCGACGTAACCCTGGATGCGGTCGCCCAGCCCGGCGGCGTGAGCGGCGTTCATCACGCGCTCCAGTGAGTTCACTTCGCGGTCGACCGCCGTGACGTCGCAACCGTGCGCCGCCAGATAGAGCGCGGTGCGATCTATCTCGCCACCCGCGACGAGCACCTTCGATTCGGCCGGGGGATGTATCTCACGCGCGAGAACTCCATCGGGCTGGATTCCCCAATGCTCGGGACGACGATACTCGGCGAGCATCTTGATGCGCTTCTTCCGCCAGGTGTCGTAAGCGGGAATGCGAAGACGTTTGCGGATGATGCGGTCGACTTCTGCCCAGAGCAGGATCTCGTCCATCGCGAACTGCTCGCCCGCTCGCAGCGATGCGGCTGCCTCGTCGCCAATCTTGAGAATGGCGGAGCGCGACACCGACTCTTTGTAATTCTCGATCTCGTTCTCCACGTACAGCTCGTATTCGTGCTTGAGAGAGCGAGGACTGGTTTGCGCCATTTCGTCGGGCAGGGGACGCGTGCTGTATACAGGCGTTTAAGCTAGGTCACTCGATGCGTGCCGCAAGGGTGAAGTTTCGTCGAGCTCAACCGTGGCTGTCACTCGTCGCTGGAGCTATCGAGCACCTCACGAACCTTGCGCGCCAGCGTGTCCGGAGAGAAAGGCTTCTGCAGGTATGCGATTCCGGGGCGGAGAATTCCATGACGCACGATCGCGTCTTCCGTATAGCCGTCTTTTCGGACGCGCTTGGCGGAATAGTTCTTAGACCGCAGTTGCCCTCTCGTCCGTTACTGGATCGAGAGGTATGAGGCCAACGCGAATCGCGTATCGCACCAGAGTGACGACGCTGCCGACGCGCAGTCGTTTCATCAACGCGTAGCGGTGGCTTTCAACGGTCTTGACCCCAAGCCCGAGTCGCTGTGCGATGTCGCGCGTCCGATGTCCTTCGGCAATCATCCTCAGCACCTCGCGCTGGCGCTTGCTCAAACTCTGTAGCGGGCGGCGCACAGCGAGCGCGCTCGAGATGGAGGCACCAAGACCGGCAAGGTCCGCCTTGAGGACGACATTCTCCGCTCCGGCGCGAATGGCCGTTCCGGTGACAGCTCCGGTCAGGGTACCGGTGACGATGATGAAAGGAGTCGCGGGCAGGGCCGCACGCAATAGTTCAAGCGCTGCGTGCGAATCGAATTGAGCGAGCGCATGATCGGACAGAACCACGTCTGGCGGAAAGTTCTCGAGCGCGTCGATGAGGCCGGTCCTTGAATTGACCCGCTCCAGCAAGGTCGGCATTTTGAGACGCCGGAGCTCGCGGGCAATGAGCTCTGCGACGAGTCCCACTCGCATCGCGTAGCGAACGAGACTGAGGACATCGTGCATCTTGGGCCGCTTCATTATCTCGCCGCGATGGCTTTCCACCGTCTTCACGCTGAGGTCGAGCCGCTTCGCGATGATCAGGTCATTGCGCGGCGATATCCCGTAGTGACACTCTGTGCCTACGATGTGCGGCGTTTTTCCGGCGTTGGTGTGCTGAATGCGCTGAAGGCGCATCGCGATACGTTCCGGTATCCTCTCGCGAGGGCGCTGGCGTAGCACTCTTTCTGGGGGTGAATTGATCGGCGCAATCGAGCTCCTCTGCCTCCGCGTCGGACGGCGCCGCGAGCGTCGTTTTCGTCGCTCTGACCCGTTGGCATTCATGAAGGGCTTCGCCTCCTGGTATCGGCGAAGCAAATGATCGAGCTGAAGCTCGGGTTCGAGCGATTGATCGTTCCGGCCGCCGACTGAATGCCAGAGCTTCCCGAGGTTGAGCATGCCGCTCGACGTCTTGCCAGAGCGGCGTTGGGCAAGACGATCGCATCGGTAAAGGCGATTCATCCGGCTTTGAAGCGAAAGCTGCTCCCCGCGCAAGCG
>JANMMF010000050.1:0-18690 GCA_031372985.1 Gemmatimonadota bacterium | reverse complement strand
GCCCGAGACTCAGACGCTCACGGGCCTTGGAATAACTCTCGGTACGCCGGCGTACATGGCCCCCGAGCAGGCAACAGCGGATCCATCCACCGATCACCGTGCTGACATCTACGCCTTCGGCGTCATGGCGTACGAGATGCTCACGGGAGCCCTGCCTTTCGTCGGCCGGTCCACCCAGGCTACGCTCGCGGCGCACGCCATGGAAAAACCGGAGGCGATCGAGCGGAGACGCCCCGGGATTCCGCCCGCGCTCGCCGCGCTGATCATGCGCTGTCTCGAGAAAAGGCCCGCCGACAGGCCGCAGAACGCCGCAGATCTTCTGCACGAGCTGGAAGCGGTACCCGTCTCGCAGGCCTCGCCGCAAAAAGCAGGCGGACGACGTACACTGATCCTCGCGGGCGCTGCCGCTGCGCTCGCGCTCGCGGCGCTCGTCGTCGCTCGAGGTATTCAGCGCAACTCCTCACGTGCGGATCAACCAGACGTCCAGCTGCTTTCGGTTGCAGTGCTCCCCCTCGCCAACGTCGGCGGCGACGCCCAGGACGAATATTTCAGCGAGGGCATGACCGACGAGCTCGCAAATGCGCTGAGCAAGCTCCCCGGTCTGCGTGTTGCCTCCCGCACTTCGGCCTATTCCTTCAAGGGAAGAAAGGACATCGACGTCGGGGAGATCGGCAGGAAGCTCCGTGTCCAGGCAGTTCTGGAAGGAGTCGTCCGGCGCTCAGGGGATCGGCTGCGAGTTGGCGCCCAGCTCACGAACGTAAGCGACGGCCTCGCGATCTGGTCTGATACTTACGAGAGAAAAACCAGCGACGTCTTCGCGGTGCAGGACGACATCGCCCGCTCGATCGCCGACGCACTCAAGCTCAAGCTTGGTGGGAGAGCAGCGGCGCTCTCGTCATCTTCCCGCGGCACCGAAAATCTCGAGGCGTACGACTCCTACCTGCGCGGACGCTATTTCTGGAATCGCCGGGGCGCGGGAAATCTGCGCAAGGCGCTTTCGTATTTTGCGGAAAGCATCGGGAAGGATTCAGGCTTCGCCCGCGCGCACGCCGGGCTCGCAATCACCCACGCCATCCTGCCCGAGTATACGGACGCGCCACCCGCCGGTGGACTGGCGAAGACGCGTGCAGCCGCGGCGCGTGCGCTCGCCCTCGATAGCTCCCTCCCCGAAGCGCACACCGCGCTTGGACTGGCGGCGGTTCACGCCTGGGATTTCCGTGCCGGTGAAGCCGAGTATCGGAAAGCGATCGCGCTCGATCCTGGATACCCGACGGCCCATCAATGGTATGGTGAGCTGCTTTACCACACCGGGCGGCTCGATTCCAGTTTTGTCGAAATTCGCCGGGCCATAGCGCTCGATCCCCTGGCGCCGATCCCATTCGAAGCACTCGGCTACGCGCTCACCCTCGCGGGACGCTACGATGAGGCGATCCAGCAGTTCCAGAAGGCAGATGAACTTTCACCAGGATTGACGCTCACCCTGCTGCTCCTGGGTGACGCCAGGTTGCAGATGGGTCAGACACAGCAGGCGGTGCAGGAGTACGAGCAGGCAGCGCGGCTCGATCGCGAGAACCCCCTGACCAAGGGCAAGCTGTGTCACGCCTATGGGGTGGCCGGCCGCGCTGTCGAAGCGAGAAAGCTGTTGATCGAAATCCAAGCGCGGGCCGAGAAGGATCGTGAATCCTGGGTATCGCGCGCGATCTGTCAGCTCGGTCTGGGAAATCGGTCGGCCGCTCTCGACGCAATGGAGGCAGCGGTGAAAAACCATGAGATTGCGTTTTTCACCGCTTACTCCCCACTGCTGGACAGAACCTGGGACCCGTTGCGTGCCGATCCCCGGTGGACTGCGATACTACGCTCCTCGAATCTTGCGGACTACATGGCGAATGCGCGGAAGCCGTGACCCATGACTACTCGGTTTTGTGCGTCGCGACGTACCCGTGAAAGGGACCGGTTGGAGTCTCCCGGAATTTGCCGACGATATCGCCTGATGCGTTGATCCCGAAGACGTCGGTGTAAGCCGAACCTGGGTAGTCAATTGTCGAGAACTGCCCGCGGTCGAGCAGGAATCCGTGGGTCCGTAAAGCCGCATCCTGAAACAAGCCGACGATGGTTCCGCGCGGACTCATGTCCCACGCTGCCGTGAAAATGCTGTTGGGAGCATCGAACGGTGTGAACACCCCATCCTCGAGCACGTAGGCCCGGCCTTTGCCCGTGTTGTCCGTGAACAACCCCGTGATCCTCTTCCCGCTGGGCGTAGCGCCGTTGTGCATTGATGCGGTCTGGCCGATCGCGGAGAAGCCGTCCTTGTCCCTCAACATGCCGTGCATGCTCCCCATCATGTCACTGTCGTGATAGCAGCCGAGGATCGTTCCGTTAGGGAGGATGCGCTGCGCGATTGTGTTGGTGTGGCCCGGATAGTCAACCGAGACGAACTCGCCTTCGCGCGTGAGCTTGAACCCGTGAAAGTTGACTGGCGCCTCACCGGGCATGCGATAGGAGCCCACGATCTCTCCGCTGGGGCCTATCCCTCGTAATTGCGTGATGAACGCGTTCGTGCCCGCGGGGTTGTGGTAGACGACGGTTGTGAATACGCCATCATCGAGAATGAAGCCTCTTACGGCACACGGGGCGCCGGGGCAGGCTGCTCCATGGAAATACCAGCCGACTATCACTCCGGCGGCGTTTATTCCTGATGGGACTGTCTGGAAGGCTCCGGGGACGTCGAATCGCGTGAACGTGGAGGGCTTATCGGCGCCGCGAGCGAATGACTGGGAAATTGCCGCATAGCCGGGGTCGCTAGCCGGCGCCACGGGGTTCTCCGCACAGGCGGAGAGACTGAACAGTGCGGCCAGAACGGCGGCCGCGAAGCGGTGCGATTTCATTGGTGCACCTCGCTGAAAGAACGTCTCGTTCTGTCGAACGCTTTTGGGCCGGAATGTGTGTTCACCGAGCCTACTTCGGCGCTCCGAGCATTAGCAGGAACGGACCCTCGCCATGTAGCTGAATCACGGAAGGCCCCGTTGCGGCGCTGCCCCCAAAGTGCGCGTGCCGCGGCGGAATGTAGAGGAAGTCACCGGGCCCATAGGTTTTGAGCGCGTTCCAATCGGCGGTGTTGCCCATTCCGAGCAGGAACGTACCCGACACCACCGTCAGGTTCTCAATGCCGGGATGCCAGTGAACCGGAAACTTGTATCCGGCGGGAAATTCCAGTCGCACGACGTAATGACCTTTCGCGCCGGGATCACCCTGCAGAACGGCGAGCTTCATTCCGGGATCAAAGCCCGCCGGCGAGAAGTCACCCCATGTGAGCCCGCTGTTGGCCAGGATCTTCACGTTCCCCATTTCCATCGGAGCAGCGGCGGATGCAGCCGCGGGCAGAGGAACGGACGTGACCGGTGCATCGACCGCTACTCGCCACTTGCCGTTGAGCTTGTGCCAAACGGTGACGTAGCTGCCGGCATCGGTCCCCTTGCCCTGCGGCGTATCGAACGACTCGGTGTAGGTGCCGTACTCCAATGCCCGGGTGGGACTCACCACTTCGATCTTCGTCGGCGTCCAGTTAAGAACGAGACCTGGAGTCTTTACCGCCTCGCTCCACATGCCTCGGATGGCCGTCAATCCCCTTGCCACCGGGGCGTGGGACATCATCACCACCGCATCCGGAGCGTGAAGGGCGACGATCGCGTCGACGTTTCGCGCGGCGATATCCCGCTGCCATTGATCTGAAAGCGCGCGTATCGCGCGAGCGTCGCTCTGTTGGCTCCAAGCTGTAGATGAAGCTACCGCCATTGCTGCCGCGACAAGCGCCGTTCGAGCTGCAATCCTCGTCGTGATACTCATCCTGCCTCCTCAATACCGGGTGGGAGTGGGGGGAGGTGAAGCAAGTAATCCTGGGGTGTCCACCTTAGGTCGCTTCCATGGCCGCGTCAAGATGCGATAAGGGGCGGTTAGCGCTTGCTTAGGGCGAGCAGCGCCTCGAGCTCCGGAAGATGCGCGTGGTCGCGGGAACGCCTCGCGGCGCGCTTTGCCTTGATCAGCGAAGGAAGGTTGAGGACGCAAAATCTGACGCCGAGGGCGGATATCCTTTCGGAATGAACCCTCACAGCGACGAATTCGCCGACGCCCGCGATGCGGTCCATCACGTCGATATCGCCCTCGATGGTCGTCAGCGTCAGGACCGGGGCGCCGACCAGTGTGCGGTCGTCCAGGATGAAGGGAAGGCCAGGCTCTATCCCGCGCGGACAAGCGTCCCGGCGCACCATCGGGCGCATACCTTCGACTGCTCGATCTTTCGGTTCCCAGTAGTTATGGGCCGTCGGCGGATGAAGGGCTGCCACCCGCATAACGGGAAACGGCAACTGCAGGCTACCGATACCCGATACCCGATACCCGAAACCCGACGCCCGAAACCCGACGCCCGAAACCCGACGCCCGGTTCCCGGTGCCCGGTGCTCGGTTCCCGGTGCTCGGTTCCCGGTTCCCGGTTCACCGTTTAGGCGTCGGTTCTCTTCTTCTTCAGTAGGCCGTGGAGCATTTTGCGCACGTCGACTATGCGAGACAGGAGCGCGGTGAAATCCTTCTCGGTCATCAGCTCGACGTCGCGCGCGAGTTGAACGTGGCCCTCGAGTTCAGATACTGAGGCGAGAGCGTACTGGAGAAAACGGGCACATTCACGCGGACTCTCGTGCGCGTTGCCCTCGACGATGTTCGTCGGGACCGACATCGCAGCGCGCAGCAGCTGGTCGCGTAGTGTCGCGCTCCTCGTCCCGCGCATGCGAGCGGTTACTCGGTGCGCGTTTATCGCCATCTCCTGAGCCGCCTGCCATACGCGGAGTTTTCTGAAGTCACCCACGCCGAATCCTTCATCGCGGATGGTCGTGGACTGTCATCGTTCAGCCGCACCGAACCACCGAATGCGGCAAGTTCCAAACAGAAACCGGGAACCGGGAACCGGGAACCGGGCACCGGGCGTCGGGCACCGGGCACCGGGCCTCGGGTCTCGGGTCTCGGGTCTCGGGTCTCTGGTTTCGGGCGTGGTGGTTGCACCCAACGGTGACGTGCGCGCGATCAGGAAACAGTGAGTCGGAAAGTAGCCGTAACCGGTGACGGACTAGGAGCCGCCCCCACGCAGCGCCCGGACGAGCGCGCCTCTCTCTCCGGGCCGCTCGTCTCCCCACAGCAGCAACAGCGCCAGAATTCCGTAGGTCGGCAGGTGGCCAACGAGCTCCCGCCATCCCAGGAATGGGAGCGTGAGATTGAACGGGATCAGCGTCACGAGGATAACGAGGCGGACGTACGTTCCCGCGATGAGCATCAATCCGACGAGCAGCTCCACCGTCCCGGCAATCAACAGGAATTTCGTGTCGTCGATGGAAGGGAGCCCGATGTACGGGAAGAAGTTGAACTCATGCTCCGACAAGAAGGCGAGCCCCATCGGGATGTTCCACAGCTTCTCGGTGAAGGCGACCACAGTTAGCCCGATTCCGAGCGCGATTCGCAGGACAGGCACCGCGTAGGGGATGAGTGGTCCGATCGGCTTGTGCAGTTTCTCGAGCGCCATGTCAAACGCGAGCGGTCCACGTCCGGTCGCGAAGAGGAAGAAAGCTACGCCCAGTATCTCCGTATGCTCGACGAGACGGAGCGGGCCGAACAACAGCATCCCGAGCAGCCACGTGAGGCCAAGCGCCGCCGCGGCGGGACGCGCGAGCGCGCCGTAAATGAAGCTGAGTGCGATCGCGATCTCCACCATTCCAAGCACGCCGCCGAGGAGATTGACGGGCAGCTCGAGGTTGGGGACGAACAGTTGCCGGCTCACGCCGCCCACGAGCAACGTGACGCCCATGTGCACGCCGATCACGAGCGGCACCCAGGAGAGTAGCCGGACGTAATTCTCCCACGGCATCCCGAGCGCGATCGGGCCGGGTATGACGCTGTTCCGGCCGCGCGCACGATAGATGACGGTCGCGACGACGGTGATGCCGAGCGCGACTGCTACTGGGATCAGGCTATTGGGTGAGCTCCACGCGTCGAACTGAACGGGGAACTTTGCCTCATCGGTAAACCATCGCTCGTGCAGGGTCATGCTGTCGCGGGTAATGTCACCAGAAAAATACCCGCCGGAGGCTTCGGCCGTTTCGGAGCTACCTGTCGCGTGCCATTCGACGCGCCTCCGCGCGAAGGCGATGCCGTAGCTCCTTCACGTATCGTCTCACCTGCCTTTCATCCTGAGCGAGCAGCTCGGCGTTCAGCTTCGCGACGATCACCATCTCGGGATACGATTCGATCAGTTGAGAGATGAGGCCCTCGTCCCCAGAGTGATCCCGCTCTCTCACGAAACGAGGGGTGCGCCGCGGTGGTGGCTCGGGAGGGTCTGGAGCTTCAGGAGCCTCGAAAACAAAGGGGGCGCGTTCGGGACTCTGCGGCGGCGAGACACTGGGGTCCGTTGCAGCCGGACGAAACGAGGTCAGGGTCACCATTAGCGCGGCGGGCAAGAGGATACCCGCCGGCCGGAGCTTCGCGCGCTTCGCCACCCACAGAAATGCGAGAGTGCCGGCGAGCGATACAAGCAGCAGCGGAGATTCCAGCGGAGCCGCGAGCCTGGGCATCAGCTCGGCCACTTTCTCCTGCGCGCGAACCAGTGGGGGATGGACTGTCGCGTCGATCGTTCTTGCGGTGAGCGCGGCGCTCGTGCCGGGACGAACCGGGTGCGGGTCAATCGAGAAACTCACTGCGTCCTGAGCCTGCGTCATCGCGCTGCCCCCCCTCATTTTCCTCTACGCGATCAACTCACAAAAAGTTGCGGAGCACCCGCGGCCGACCTGACGGGAATCTGGAATCGGGAGTCGGGAATCGGGAGTCGGAAATCGGGCATCGGGAGTCGGAAATCGGGAGTCGGGCATCGGGCATCGGGTATCGGAAGACGGGCCATAGAAGGAGAAACTGTTTAGCCCGGTACCCGGTACCCGAAACCCGAAACCCGATGCCCGAAACCCGATGCCCGAACCCCGAACCCCGAAACCCGAAACCCGATGCCCGACACCCGATGCCCGAACCCCGAACCCCGATGCCCGACACCCGATGCCCGGTCCGCACGTGAGGCTCCTACCGATTCAACCAGTACGACACTTTCACGAGAAACGTGTTCGACGGATGCAGCCCGAAGATATCGCGGACGTCCCCGCGAAAGTTCTCGCCTCCCTCCCTCGGGATGAATCCCTGCCGCCCCTGGTTCCACACCAGGAACAGCGTCGAGCCCGGCTTGTACTCCCAGCGATAGACGACGTTCGACGAAAGCTGCTTGAAGTTGAAACCACCAGGATCGGTCGTCACGGACGGATCGAGGAACGGGGCGTAGCGGTCGTCGTACGCGTCCGCCCTTGGGTTGGCCGACAGCTGCCGCACGTTGCTGTACGTTCCCTTCGAGACGAACGGCTGGAGATAAGTCTGCAGCGACATCTCCGGTGTGAACGTATAGTTGAGGCGCGCCGTCACCGACGTCGTGCGCTGATCAAGGTGCGCGAATGTGTAGTGGTCGCCGAGAGCGTCGTTGAACCGACCGTAGAACTGGTTGTCGGTGATGTTGTGGGACCAGTTGAATGAGAACGAGGAGCTGAACCGGCCCAGCAGCTTGTAATCGAATCCGGGACTCAGGTTGATCGACGAGCTCCTGCCGCCATCTCCCCTGAAGTAGTTCGTGCTGAAATAGGGCACGATCGATTTCCGGTCATCTCCGTTGATGGAGAGCCACGGCGAGATGTATCGATCCTGCCGAACCGCTGGCCCACCGCGGGCTGCTCGATCATCGTAGGTCTTGCCGAGCTGACCGATGGTACCACCGTTGTGCCATCCCCAATTGTTCTTGAAGGTGATGTGGTAGTTGGTGTTGTACGCGCGCTCCTGCGGCAAGCCGTCCGACGTCCAGTACTGCCACCAGTTGTTGTTCAATTGGAACCGCGTATAGAACAGGTGCGGCCGTCGATCGAAGAATCCGGCCCAGGTGTTCCACGACACCTGGTCGGCGCGGCGAAGAAAGCCGAGGTCGTTGATCTCGAATCCCGGCGAGCGGCGCTGCCACGCAGACTCGAACATCAGGTTCTGTCCGGCGATCTTGCCGAACTTGAACTCCTCGGCGTCTCCCCCCAGAACAGTGCGGTTGGGATCGAGCGGAAGATCGGCGTCGGGACGCTGGTAGTTGTGGACGCCGCTTCTCTGCAGGCTGAGAATCGTCTCCTTACTTCCCTGGACCCGGCTCTGGTCGAACGAGCCGGAGATCTCGTAGGTGTTCTTGAAGAGCCGGTGCCGGAAATCCAGTGCGGCCGCGTATGCGCTCGAGGCGAGGTACGGAGATGACCATTGATCGAGACGGCGATTCACCGCGGTGAGCATTGCGCCGACGCTGCTGTTTCCCTTCCGGAAATCCTGAGTAGCCCGCACTACCGCGAAATTCGTCGCGGGATCGTACGTCGTGTCACCGGGACTGGCCTCTCGCTGCGTCCCGGCATCGAGCACGCCGATCGTTGTACCCTTCGGGAATCGGCCGATCAGTTTTCCGGCGCCGAGGATCGTTATCGGCTCGAGAGGCACGGTGTCGCCGTAGATGCCGGCTAGCTGCGGAGTGCGCCCGATGCGACGACTATAGAAAAGGTTTTCGCCATTGCAGTTGACGGCGCTGCAGTTGACGTCGAGGCGGAACAGGCCGCGACCCGCCACAAAAAACGGCCGCCGTTCGTCGAAGAACGATTCGTAGGCCGAGAGATTCAATACGGCCGGATCGGACTCAACCTGGCCGAAATCAGGATTGATTGTGGCGTCGAGCGTCAGGTTCGGAGCGAGGCGGTACTTCACGTCGCCGCCGACCGCGAGGTTGGCTTTCTGGGAGTAGGCGTTGTTGACGATCTTCGATGCGCTCTTGGTGACGACGTACGGCATCGCCTCGAGCTTGCGAGGTGCTTCGAGGTCGTCGAGCCCGTGGAGTGACCCGAACTGCGAGACGAACCCCGGCTTCGATTGTCTGAGGAGTGGCCAGCTCTCGCGCTCGTTGTACCTGTAGATATCGCGATCGATGATGATGCCGAACGTGTGGTTCCGATCTCTGCTGTAGCGCATCTGCGAGAGCGGAATCGCGTACTCGGCGGTCCAGCCGAGCGAGTCGATGCGGGTGGCAACGTCCCACACGCCATCCCAGGCGAAGTCTTCGTTCCCATCGTCGAAAATGGCACCGTCGATCTTCACGCCCGCCGCGTTCACGCCGAACTCGTACCCGGTTCGCCGGTCGTGATAGGAGTCGATGAAGAGCCAGATCATGTCGGAGGAAGTGAAGCTGTCGCGCCGCTCGAGGAGCTTGATGATGCTATCCGGGTGCGGATCAAAGGCGCGCACGAACACGTAAAGGTTCGAGGCGTCGTAGGCGATCCTCGCTTCGGTCTTGAATCGCGGAGGCTTTCCCTCGGCCGGCCGCCACTCCTGGAAGGCGGTAATCGGGGGAGCTACCTGCCACACTTCATCGCCGTCTTTTCCGTCGATCACGGGCGCAGTGCGCGCGCGGAGGGCAGTTGCGCTGGTATCCGTCGGAGGCGGAACTAGGGGAGGACCACCGCCGCGCCCATCGGCGCGATTGGGGACTTGCTGGGTTCCCTGAAGACTCAGCGCGAGTCCCAGGAGGGCGGCAACGATCATGAGCATCCATTCCGGGCGGAGGGGTGTTTTGAGCTAGCTCCTGCCTCTTGGATGCCCTATCGCCTGATATGGTTGGAAAGTTTCAGCAGCTCCCCTACTTCGGTTCCTCGTCCTCGACCCCCGCATGGAGGCGCAGAGTCTTGACGATGTCGAGGAGCTGCCCCTGGATCTGATCGAGCTCCTGCTTGCCGCCGACGGGGTCGATCATGCCCTTTTCGAGCCCGATGGCGACTCGATTCAGGTACCTGATCTTGTTGATCATTTCGTCGGTGGCGTTCCGCAGCCTGCTGAAACGGCGCTTCTCGGACAACGCGCGGTAGCAGCGCTGTGCCATCTCGTTCTCGCTGAATTCGCTGGCCTTCCGAACCGCATCGAGCGCGCTTGTTCCCGGAATTGCGGCGTGATCCTGGAAGGTGATGTCACTTCCGGCATCCGTGAACCGGAGCCGACCGAGGTACTCGACCCCGTCGTAGCTCACGCGCAGCGATACCGAGTACTTCTGGTCGTCGAGCGTGATCTCGCTGATCGGGTGGTCGGTGGTGGCTGGGGGTTGAGACATTCTACCTGATGACTGTGCCCGCAACTGATCTGTAACGGAGAGGACTTAGCGACGGGTGACAGCCCAGGCGAGCCCGTCCGGGTTTTTGCCGGCGTCAATGCGCCCCACGATCGTGAACGACTTCAGATCGATGACCGCGACATTGTCGTCGGGTGAGCACGCGACGTACGCGCGTGCGCCGTCCGGTTGGAGCTGGATCCCCGCGGCGCCGCGTCCGACTGGAATTCGCTTCACTTCACTGCGATCCGATGCGCGAATGATGGTCAGATCGGGACCGCTCAGCGTCGACACCAGCACGAGATTGCCATCGGGCGTGAACTTGAGCCGATTTGCGCCGCGCACGTTGGCGGCAAACGACGTCACGTTTTTCGAAGCGACATCGATAATCGTGATCGTGCCGTCCTGCGCATTCGCCGCCCACACCTGCTTCCCATCGGGCGAGACGTCGAAGCCTTCCACACGTCCGCCGGCCGGGACAGTTATCGCGTTCCAGTCGGGTCGCGGTCCCGCGGTCCTTTCGATGAAGGTCACGCTTCCGGATCCGACGTTCGTCGTCACCAGGCGCGACAGGTCGGGGAAGGCGTAGATCATGTGCGTCCCGTTCTGACCAGTCCCGAGGACCCTGTCTATTGTTTTCGTGGCCGGATCGTAGCTGCCGACGGCTTTGGCCGGTTCGGCTGTGAACCAGACCTTTCCGCCCGCGAAATGGAGCCCGTGTGGCCCGCGCAATGCGCCGAGGTCGACGGTGCCCAGCGATTTCTGATTGACGAGATCGACGACAGTGAGCGTGTTGTAGGCGCCGCCGCCGTAGTTGGAGACGTAGGCGCGCGTTCCGTCGGGGGATGCGACCACCTCGTGCGGATCGGGTCCGGCCGGGACGCGCCCCACGATCCTGAGTGTCGCCGGATCGACGATCGAGAGAACGCGATCGTTTTTCGAGAGAATCAGCAATCTCTCGACAGCGGGGCCCGTAGAGCTCTGTTGCGCAGTCGCCGTCCTTGCCGACGCCGTAGCGGCAATGAGAGCACCAAGCAGACTCGCAGCCGATGTAAACACTCGCATGAGATCCTCGATGAAATGCGCCAGTGCGCAGTCCGCAGTTAGTCCGCAGTTCGCAGTTGATCGCTCGTTTGATGACTAGACGAGTTTTCGCAAAGAATGGCAGGAAAAAGGTATCTCTTGCCCGGCCGCCCTGCCGCCCCGATATTGGCCGTTCGAAACCCCCCGAGAGGAGATGACGCCACACCGACATTCGCTCCTCATGCTGCTGACGCTCTCCGGATTTCTCGTGGCGGCGTCCGGCCCACTCGAGACCGATGGCGCAGCGCCGTCGAGTGCGGCTCTCAGGCCCGAAGACGGGTCTCGCCTTCCCGTCCTCGTCAACATCTCGAAGCTGCCGAAGACGGTGGAAGTGAACATCACCGCCGCGGTCACCACCCTCTCTTTCCAGCCAGGCGTCAAGAGCGAAGTCTTCGCTTACAACGGCAGCGTTCCCGGTCCAACGCTGGATGTCCGCGAAGGCGATCATGTGATCGTGCACTTCAAGAACGATCTTTCCGAGCCGACAACCGTTCACTGGCATGGGATCCACCTTCCATTCGATTCCGATGGCAGCCCCTTCCATCCTGTCGCCGCTGGCGCGTCGCACGATTACGTCTTCGACGTTCGTCCAGGCACAGCGGGCACCTACTGGTATCACCCGCATCCCGATCAGCGCACCGGTTACGCGATAGGGAAGGGACTCTTTGGTGGCATCATCGTTCGGGCCGCTGATGATCCGCTCCCGGCTTCGATGCCGGAGAGGCTGATCATTCTGTCCGACAATCGGTTCCTGCACGACGGCACAATCCACTTTTCGGATCCAAAGTCACACCATGGTGGAATCGACGAACAGAATGGACGCGAAGGTCCAGTGCTTTTCGTGAACGGTAGCGTGATGCCGACGATCACCATTCGGAGCGGAGAGGTGCAGCGGTGGCGGATCGTCAATGCTTCGGCGGGCCGGATGTACCGTCTCGCGCTTCCGGGTCACACCTTTCTGCAGGTCGGAAGCGATGGCGGGCTGTTCGAGAAGCCGGTTGAAATGAAGGAGGTCCTGCTCACCACCGGCGAGCGCGTCGAGGTACTGGTGCGCGGAACCGACCCTCCGGGCGCGAAGAACGTCCTGCAGAACCTCCCGTATGATCGTTACGCTCCGCAGACCAGACCGGCCGACTGGCAAACGACGCTCGATCTGCTGACGCTCCAGACGACCAACGAGACGCGAGTCGCTCCGGTAGCGATTCCCGCCACCTTGCGCGCCGTACCCCCGCTCGACACGACGAAATCGACGGCGGTGCGCACCGTCGTCTTCGGTCAGGGCATGATCAACGGGAAGCTGATGGACATGGCGCGCGTCGATGTGAGCACGACCGTCGGGGCGACCGAGATCTGGGAGATCGAGAACATCGTGGGAATGGATCATCCATTCCATCTGCATGGATTTCAATTCCAGGTGCTCGATCGCGACGGGGTTGCCGAACCGTACCGCGCCTGGAAGGACATGCTGAACATCCCGAAGCATTCGACGGCGCGAATCATAGTTCGCTACGACGACTTTCCGGGGAAGTGGATGTTCCACTGCCACATCCTCGATCACGAAGACCACGGCATGATGGGAGTTCTCGAGGTCAAGTAGAAAAACTCAAGCTTAGGAGAAAACAACGTGACGCGACGGCCCGCCCGGAAATCGCTTTACTCGCTGCTGCTTCTGCCTGTCCTCTTCCTGATCGCGTGTACGGCGCCAGGGTCGTCGTCGTACTCCAGCGGCAACGACATGTCCGCACGGCAACAGCAGGTTCTACACGGCCGCCAGTTGGTATTGACTCACGGCTGCGCCGATTGTCATAGCATGGGCGTGCCGAGCCCAGCGGATCCCGGCTTTCTCGCAGGCACCACCGATTCGGCGCAATTCGTGTTCGGTCCTTTCAAGACACGCTCGCGCAATCTGACGCCGGACAACACGACGGGCCTCGGCAGGTTCAGTGAAAGACAGATCTTCAACGCGCTGCGGTACGGGCTTCGTCCGGGTGAGACGCCGGACGTCGAGATCACCTCGTCGACGCCCGGCCAGGGAAATTTTCCAGCGCGTCCCCGGTATCTGGCGCCGCCCATGCCCTGGATCGCCTTCCGTCACATGAGCGATGAGGAGTTGCGGGCGATCGCCGCCTACCTCAAGAACGGCTTGAAACCGGTAAGCCACCGAGTGGCTGACAGTGATGGGCCGCCTGATTTCTGGGCGAGCGCCTGGACAGTCGACAAGGTGGGGCCGCACCCGGCGCCTCCGTTCCCAGCGGCGGCCGAGAAGGGCGGGCGGTAACGAGACGACGGGAGTTCTCTAAGTCGAGGGATAAACCCAGGAGGCAAACGTGACGGGACGATTGAAGATCTCACTGCATCCATTGTCGTTTGTGCCAATCATATTCGTCTTCGCCGCCTGCACGGCGCCCGCGCCCTCGGTCGCAAGCGCCGGGATGCAGACGGGGCAGTCAAGGCAGGATCAGATACTCCACGGACGAGCGTTGGTCGTGAGTCACGCCTGCGGCGACTGCCACGGCGGGGGCTCGAATCCGGCGGCATTCGGATGGCTCGATGGCGCTCGGAGCCCGGTTCTCGACGTGCAGTTCTTCAAGATCGGCCCGTTCACCACTCGCTCAAAGAATCTGACCCCTGACAACACGACCGGCACCGGTCGCTTCACCGAGCGCCAGCTCTTCAACGCGCTACGCTACGGGCTGAGACCCGAGGAAACGCCGGATGTTGAGATAACGTCGAGCGTTCCGGGACAAGGGAATTTTCCAGCGCATCCCCATTATCTGGCGATCCCGATGCCGTGGCCGTCGTGGCGTCACATGCCGGACGCGGATCTGTGGGCGATCGCTGCTTATCTAAAAAGCCTCAAGCCCGTCAATCACAAGGTGGAGGACAGTGAGGGTCCGCCTGATTTCTGGGCGAGCGAGTACACGGTGGAGAAGATCGGGCCGTACCCGGCGCTGCCATACCCGACGGCGAACGAACGGCGATAACCACTAACTGAAGACTACCTGCCGGGTGCAGTCAGCGAGCCGGCGAATGGCTACGGGCCGGCTGGTCTGCTCCCTGGTGGGGGTCGGTCGGGGCCCATCGGGCGCTGCATCCCTCTGTGGCAGGTGAAGCAATTCACCGCCGGCCGCGGAGCGCCGCTATCGACCGGCACCTTCGCGATGTAATCGCGATTGATCGTCTGCACCATCGCGAACATCAGCCGCGCGGTGTCCTTCTCTTTCTTGTCGTCGAGATCCCACTTGCCGGGCACGTGGCAGAATCCGCAGCTGACGCCGACTGAGCGGCCGAAGCCGGCGTTCATGATGTTGACGAGACGGCCGGCCGGAATGCCTTTCATGATCTTGATGTTCTTGAACACGCTCTCGGCCGGCTGATTCTCTCGGCCGGCGATAGAGCGGAGGACCCCCGCCGCGCCGCTGTCGCGTCGCGCGGCGGTGAGGCTGTCGCGCACTCGGCGCGCGGAATCGGTGAGCGGAACGCGTTGACCGCCGGGGCCGCCCGGAGACTGTCCCTGCGCAACAGGCTGCGGCGTTGGGTTCGTTGTCGTCGGCGGCGTCGCGCAGGCGTAGACTAGAATCGCGATCGATGACAGGGCGGTCAGCGCGGCGGGGATGCGGTCGGACATTGTTTCGCTCCTTGAACGTCAACAGCGAACTGCGAGGTGCAACTGAACGAGCGGGGAGCTGGAGCCCTCAAGCTCATAGCTCGTAGCCTCACTACGTCGGGACGTCACCGGCGGCCGTCGGAGGACAGACAAATGCTTGTGCCATCACGCCATTGAGAGGCGTCCCGACCTTCTATGGCTAATAGCTATTAGCTATTAGCTATTAGCTGACAGCACCAGTCAGCTACCAGCTCCCCACTCGTTCAATTGCCCTTATCGTTGACCTAAATCCTAAACCCCCCTAACGGCGACATCAACAGTGTACCCGTCCTTAGCCAGCAGCATCTTCAGGAGCTCGACCGCGCTCTCATTGGCGTGACGAAGCAGCGCCAGCTCTCCACCGGCGGCCATGAGCTGCGCTCGTGCCTGGCGCTGGATGGCATCCCTGTCCTCGCGCGTGAACGGGTTCCACAGTCCGCCGCGCTCGTCGTAGGTGCGCATGTCGCGAACCTCAACCGCGATCAGCTTCGCGGGTGGGATGCGGATCGTGATCCGCCTCTTTGCGTGATCGATGATGACGTCGGGGTTGTCGCGCAGGTCAATTCCCGCGAGCAGGCGTCCCGTCACCACCACGAGAGAGCGCTTCGTCGAGCCGTACCACGTGTTCTCGTAGACGATGACATCGCGAACTGTCGCCTCGCTCGAGACGAGCTTCGCCACGGCCTTGATCTGCTGGATGACGACGTCGTGCGTGATGTTGGTCTGATTGCGCCCCAGGAGCCCGCCGGGCATCAGGCGGGTGGCGCAGTAGGCGAACCCGATCAGTGTCAGGAGCGCGACTCCCACCACAGCCGCGCCAAAGCTGATAATTCGGCGAGGCCGGGCCTGAGATTGCGGCGTGTCCTGCGGAGAATCTCTCATTCAGCCTGCGCGACGGCGGCGTGAGCAACCATCCCTGAATATACGACCACAATCGCTTCCACCGAGCGAAGCGGTGTTCCGATCGCCTTGTCCGAGACGGGAGGCTACTTATGCAGCATCTGGCTGGTGGGAGTGGCGTTCTTCAGATGCTTCCATTCAATGAGTGCCATCCGCGTCACCATCTTCTCGAACTCGTCCTCAGGCATGTCCGCGCAGCTCGACCGCAGTCGCTTGGCGATGTCGCGTCGCATGGATTCCAGATTCACGGATTCATATTGCATTTGCATCGCTCGTCGAACTGTTCTGTCGGAGTGCAAGACGGTTCCTGGCCAACCTATACACCGTGGTGGCGAATTAGAGCCGCCTCGCCTGGCCACCGAGACGAAAGGTTCATACGGATGAGCGGAACGCTTCCGTCGCCGAACGGATACCTCTTATGTTTATCGGGCTGTCTTCGTCACTCCCGCCAAATCCAGCCCTTCGAGGGGAACACCATGCGATTCACCGTCCGAGTTCGGTCTCTCGCGCTCGCGATTCTATTTTCAGCGCCAGTCGCCGGCTTGGCGCAGGGCGGCAAGCTCCCGCCGCTCATCGATCGCGAGCTCTTCTTCGGCAATCCGGAAATCTCCGGCGCGCAGATCTCTCCCGACGGTCGCTTCGTCTCCTTTCTCAAGCCCTACAAGGACACCCGGAATATCTGGGTCAAGCGCACCGGTGAGCCGTACTCCGCGGCGAAGCTCATTACCAACGATACCAAGCGTCCGGTCACCCAGTACTTCTGGAGCCGGGATGGCAAGTACATTCTCTTCGTCCAGGACCAGCTCGGCGACGAGAACTTCAACGTCTACGCCGTCGATCCAGCTTCGAGTCCCGCCGCCGGCCAGGAAGTGCCGACGCCGCGGAATCTGACCGCCGCCAAAGGCGTTCGAGCGTTTATCTACTCCGTGCCGAAAAACGATCCCGACATCATGTTCGTCGGCATCAACGATCGCGACAAGGCGTGGCACGATCTCTATAAGGTGCGCATCTCCACCGGTGAGAAAGCGCTCCTCCGGCAGAACACCGAGCGCATCTCCTCGTGGGTATTCGACAACGCCGGCACGCTGCGCCTCGCCGCTCGCACCACCGACAAGGGCGACACCGAGATTCTGCGCGTCGATCCGGCCGGCTTCACGCAGGTCTATTCGTGCAACGTCTTCGAGACCTGCGGCCCGGATCGCTTCAACAAGGACAACAGCAAGGTTTACCTGCAGACGAACAAGGGCGATCCGGACCTGACGCGCCTCGTGCTCTTCGATCCCGCGACGAAGACCGAGCACCTGGTCGAGTCGGATCCTCTGAATCGCGTCGATTTCGGCAACGCCATTTTCTCCGATGTCACCGACGACCTCGTGGCGACGGCGTACCAGGACGAGCGTACGCGCATTTACTGGAAGGACAAGGAGTGGGAGGGCGACTACAACCTCATCAAGGGCAAGCTGCCCGGCAAAGAGATTACTCCGGTTGGCGCGACTCGCGATGAGAGGCTGTGGATGATCGTCGCGGACAGCGACAGGGAGCCCGGCGAACGCTATCTCTTCGATCGCAACACCAAGCAGCTCACTCGACAGTACCAGGTCTTCGACAAGCTGCCGCGTGAAGCGCTCGCACCGATGAAGTCCATCAGCTACAAATCGATCGATGGCCTGACGATCCCTGCTTACCTCACGCTTCCACTCGGTCTCGAGGCGAAAAATCTCCCGCTCGTCGTCTTTCCACACGGTGGGCCGTGGGGCCGCGACGCCTGGGGATATGATCGCGACGCGCAGTTTCTGGCGAACCGTGGTTACGCGGTTCTCCAACCCAACTTCCGGAGCTCCACCGGTTACGGCAAGAAATTCCTCAACGCCGGCAACAACGAGTGGGGACAGAAGATGCAGGACGATCTCACTGCCGGCGTCCGCTATCTGGTCTCGGAGGGAATCGTCGATCCGAAACGAGTCGGCATCATGGGCGGCTCCTATGGCGGATACGCCACGCTCGCCGGTCTCGCGTTTACTCCGGACGTGTATGCGGCCGGCGTATCTATTGTAGGTCCTTCGAATCTGATCACACTGCTCAACTCGATTCCGCCGTACTGGGAAGCGATAAGAATCATCTTCCACGAGCGAATGGGAAATCCGAATACCGCGGCAGGTAAGGCGCAGCTGGAGAGACAGTCCCCGCTAAACTCCGCCGCGAAAATCAGGGCACCGCTCCTCGTCGTTCAGGGCGCCAACGATCCCAGAGTGAACAAGGCCGAGAGCGAGCAGATAGTCATCGCGCTTCGCGATCGTGGATTCCCGGTGGAATACATCCTCGCACCCGACGAGGGCCACGGCTTCGCGCGACCCATCAACAACCTGGTGCTCTATGCGTCGGCAGAGAGATTTCTGGCGAAGCACTTGGGCGGGCGGTATCAGGAGAGTCGGACTCCGGCGATCACTGCACGCATGGCCGAGCTGACGGTGGATCCGAAGACTGTCGTGCTCGCAAAGAAAGTGGAAGTTGCGCCGACCTCACCCAAGCCGGCGGTGGATTTGAAGGCGGGTAGCTCGACGTACAAGGCGCGTCTGGAGGCAGGCGGTCAGACGATTCCAATGGACATGACCAACACGATCAAGGAAGAGAACGGGAAGTGGATAGCCACCCAGACATCGCAGATGCCGATGGGGACGATCAGCGATGAAGCGACCATCGACAAGGGAACGCTGCTGCTCCGGAAGCGCGTGGTTAACCAGGGTCCGGCCGTGATCGAAGTCCACTTCGCCGACAACAAGGCGACGGGCAAGATGACGATGAACGGACAGGAGCGGCCGATCACCGC
>JANMMF010000039.1:0-13549 GCA_031372985.1 Gemmatimonadota bacterium | reverse complement strand
AAGGTACATTCGTCCGATGGAATCATCAGACGCCTCGGTGCGTCGCGCTACGCTGCTGATCGTCCTCTCGGCAATCAGCTTTGGCTCGATCTCCGTTCTCACGGTCCTCGTCACTGCGGCCGGTGTTCCACTTTTCACCGCTATGGCTTGGCGGTATGTGTTGGGTGCCACTCTCCTCGCAGTCGTGGCTCGGCCACGGCACCTGCGATCCGTTCCGAAACAGCGTGTCATTCAGCTTCTGGTGATCGGCGGATGCGGTCAGGCACTTATCACTTACCTGAGTCTCCACGCGCTCGAGTACATATCGGTCGGACCGCTCGCCTTTCTGTTCTATACCTATCCGGCGTGGGTAGCCTTGCTGGCCGCGATACGTAAGACTGAAAAGCTGACACCGATACGGGTGGTTGCTCTGACGCTGGCTCTGGCGGGAGTTACGATAATGGTCGGGGTGCCGGCCGAAAAGTTGAACCCAATCGGAGTGATGCTGGCACTCGGATCCGCCCTGCTCTACTCAGCCTATCTCCCGGCCCTGGAGCACGTGCAGGAAGGCATTCCAGCGCTCAGTGCAACTTTTCTCCTGGTACTAGGCGCCGCGATTGCGTTCGTCGTTGCCGCGCTCCTCACGGGAAACCTTTTTCTTCCCGCCGGCTTTGCGGTATGGTCGGAGATTTTTTTGCTGGCACTCGTCGCGACCGTAATTGCGTTCCTGACACTGATCAAAGGTCTCGCTGTTCTCGGACCGGTGCGCACCGCAATAGTCGCGACAGTCGAGCCCTTCTTTACTGCGACGCTTGGAGCGCTCGTGCTAGGGAATCAGCTGAGCGCGGCGACGATTACTGGTGGCATCCTCATCGCCGGCGCGGTGCTTCTCATTGAACTGAACTCGACTCAGCTCGCGCCTACTGCGTAGCTTCGACCCGTCGACGGCGCTCGATCTCGATGACGAGATTCTGGAGGTCGCTCGGACTCACACCGGGAATTCGTGAAGCCTGTGCGAGAGAGCGAGGTCTGAGGTGTGAGAGCTTCTGTCTGGCCTCGAAAGACAAGGATCTCATCTCATCGTAATCGAGGTCGGCGTCAAGAGAAAAGTCGCCCATCCGTCGCATGCGGTCAGCCTGCGTCCTCTCGCGCTCGAAATATCCCGCGTACTTTATCTCGAGATCCGCCGTGATGAGCGCTTCGCCGGCGATCTCTGCTCCCAATCCAGTCGCCTTGAAAAGCTCCTGAAGCGGGACTTCCTGCCGTCGGGCGACTTCGACGATCCTCAACGACTGCGAGAGCTGCGCGCTTCGCGCTGCCGATAGAATGGGCTCGGCTTCTTCGGGACGGATGCTGGTCGTCTCGGCGAGCTTGAGCGCTGAGTCTTCGTGGTGCAATCGCGTCTCGATCGCTTCTTCTTCCGGCTTTGCATAAAGACCGAGCGGAAGGCCGATCGGACCAAGGCGCCTCAGGGCATTGTCCTGTCGGATGGTGAGCCGGAACTCTGACCGCGACGTGAATAGCCGATATGGTTCATCGACGCCGCGCGTCACCAGATCATCGATCAGTACACCGATGTACGACGTCTCCCTACCCAGGACCAATGGCGGCCTGTGCTGCGTTGCCAGCGCCGCGTTGAATCCCGCTACCAATCCCTGACCGGCCGCTTCTTCGTAACCCGTAGTGCCGTTGATCTGGCCGGCGAAGTAAAGTCCGGGAACCGCCCTCACCTGTAGTGAGGAATCCAGCTGAGTCGGCGGGTAGTAATCGTACTCGATCGCGTATCCCGCGCGGTTCATCTTTGCCCTCGACAGTCCTCGGACAGATCGGAGGATCTCGAGCTGCACGGGAGCGGGCAGTGACGTCGACAATCCGTTGACGTAGAGCTCCGAAGTGTCGTGACCCTCAGGCTCCAGAAAAAGCTGATGACGCTCGGCATCGGGAAACTTTATGATCTTGTCCTCGACGGAAGGACAATATCGCGGACCGCGGGACGAAATTACGCCCCCGTACATCGCCGACTTCGCGATGTTGTCCTTGATGATGCGCTTGCCATCTGCCTCGAGGTACGTAATCCAGCAAGGCATCTGCTCCGGGTGCCTGGTGGCCGGGCCTTCGCGACGCTTTGACCGCCAGAAGTGAGACCACGAGTAGTCGAACTGCTCGATCTCGCTTGCCTGCATCTCGAGCGCCGAGTAGTCGACGGACCGTCCATCTATGCGTGGCGGAGTTCCCGTCTTGAATCGGGCGACAGTCAGGCCGGCCTCTTCGAGCTGCTCCGCAAGGTGGGTAGTTGCCCCTTCTCCTGCCCGACCACCGGAGAGATGTGTCTCCGTGCCGATGTGGATCCGACCGCGCAAGAACGTCCCAGTCGTGATGACGACACAGCCTGCTCCGAAGCGTCGCCCTTCCAGGGTCTCGACACCCAGCACGCGCTGCTCATCCGGCTCGAGGACTAGCCGAGCAACAGTGCCCTGCACTGTCTGCAGGCTTTCGTGCTGCTCGAGTAGAGATCGGATTGCGCGGCGGTAAAGCCCGCGGTCGCATTGCGCACGCGGAGCCCAGACCGCCGGTCCTTTGCTGCGGTTGAGCATCCGAAACTGAACCATGGCGAGGTCGGTCGCTCGTCCCATGATTCCTCCGAGTGCATCGACCTCGCGGACGACCGTCCCCTTGGCGACGCCCCCGATCGCCGGATTGCACGACATTTGTCCGATCGTTTCGAGTGCGCTCGTGATCAGCCCTACGCGGGCTCCGAGACGAGCGGCAGCAACAGCTGCCTCGGTCCCGGCGTGACCAGCGCCGATGACCACGACATCGAATTCGGTTTCAAAGTCTCGCGATTGCGACATACATTAAAGATAAGCGTCGCTGGTGGGTGAGCTGCGTAGTTAGTCTCTTGTCGAACATAATTCATGCCCCTGGAACTGTCTCACGGTCACGTCGTGGTCCTCATCCGGCAGAGCGCTTTCGAGCGCACGGGGTTGACCCGGAATGTCATCGACGAGAGATACAATCTCACGGATGAGGAATTCCGAGTGGAGGACGGACTGATCGCGCTTGGGCCACTGCCATCGGAAGACATGCTCCCGGAACTGATCGAAGATCTGGAGAACAGTGGTCTCGCCTACTTCGACGACTTCTTCGATCTCGGTGGGAACTGGCCGGACTGGCTGTCCCTGTATGCGCGGGGTGCAAAAGGCCGGGGAACTTAGAGACGCAGCTCGACGACAGCCCACTCCTCGATAAAAGCCACTCCATTCTCTATCCTGTCGATTACGACATCCGAGCCGGAAGGAACCGCTTTTGTGCCGAGAGAGCGAGCGGGAATCACTTCACGCCGGCCGCGATGCTCATATGAGATCTCACCGTCTCCCGTAGGCGTGATGTCCCGCGTGACGACCGCCAGCTGACCCTGGATCTCATCCTCGTCCGAAGCATGAGGCACGGAAAGCCCGCGTAGCGCCCACCGTGCCAGCAGCGTGATCATCCCTGTTATTGCGAGCCCACCTCCACCGATCGCGATGAGGATGATGCCCCAGGCGGGTAGTATCGTTCGCGATGCAAGCGGGTATCCGATGGCCCCGAACCCCACCGCAAATGCCGCAACCGCCGGCAGATTGAAGAACGGCGACGGTGCGTGCGATCGGTTTCGTTTGCGGCGTGTATGCTCGACTCCATGCAGCATTGCGAACACTGCCAGCACCAGGCCGCCGATGAACGCGACGAGAAAAACGGCTTTGAGAATTGTCAAAAGCCTAGGGCTGAACGCAGGTCAGGATCCGACATTCGCTCGCAAACCGATCGCAATCAGGATCCCAGGTATTTCTTGAACCATGCTATGGTGGCGGGCCACGCTGCTCGGGTAGCCAACATGTTCGCGCCGTCCATTCCAGTCTGTTGTCTCAGAAAGCCGTGGCCAGCTCCTGGATAGATGTTGTAGGCGTAAGTGCGGCCAAGCGCACGAAGGGCGGAATCGGCGGGCGCAATCGTAGCATTCACGCGCGCATCGTTTCCACCGTACAATCCCAGAACGGGCGCCCTGATCGATTCAAGTTCGGCAGTCTTCGGCGATGTCCCGTAGTAGACGACAGATGCGCCCAAACCCGCCGCATGAACCGCGTGCGCGAACGAGGTAGCCCCACCCCAGCAGAATCCTACGATTCCGTACTTCTTTTCTGCCGCCGGAAGCGACATTCCGTACTGAGCTACCGCATCCAGCTGTCTCTGAACCCAGGCCGGGTCGAGGGTGCCGATCACAGCCCGCGCAGCCGGAGCGACAACGCTGTCCGGACCGTCGGGGAGATTCTTCATCGTGAGCAAGTCAGGCGCGATCGCGATGAAGCCATCGGCGGCGAGTTGATCCGCAACGCTCCGGATCCAGGATGACAATCCAAAGATCTCGTGGACCACCAGTACCACCGGCGCCTTCGTGCTCCGTTCCGGGTAGACGACCCAGGCGCGGAGGCTGTCTCCGCCACCGGTGCGGATCACCACCCACTCTCCATGTCGCGGAGAAGTACTCAGTCGGGCAAGGGCCCCTGCTGCATCGGGCGGCAGTCCGCGATCATCGGGGGCAGTGGAGCTCGAGACTGACGATGACGGCATGGCGTGATCAGCGCCCGCATGCGAGTCGGCAGCCGGGACCATCTTGTTGCTCGTACACCCCGTGCCGAAAAGGGAGAGGGTCAACGCCAGTCCGATAACTACAGATTGTGCATGCATATCAACGACTTCCTTGTCTGGTGAAAAGTCCGCCTACCGAATCCGCCGCAAACCATTCGGCGAAGAATTCTGCGACGCGATACTCCGCATAATAAAATGGACGCCACGGCAGTGGGCCAGCTATGAATCCAGCGTGTCCACCGCGGTCGACGAATTCCAGGTGGAGGGACGGATTCCGCCTGGCGATCTCGCGGACTTCGTCCAGAACTTCCGGGGGCAACATCGGATCGTCGACGGCGCTCAACAGTAGCGTGTTGAGCCTAATCCGCTTAAGCAAAGGCAATGAGCTCGAACGTGCGTAATAGTCCTGAGCGTTTTCGAATCCATGCAGCGGACCGGTAATCAGATTATCGAAGTCCTCCAGGGTTCGAAGGCCGGCAATTTGGGAAGCGGGAGGAAGGTCCGGAAATAATGTTGCCTTCTCATGTGCTTTTCGCCGGAGGGAGGTCAGAAAAAAGCGTTGATACATGCGAGAGAGGCCCCGATTGATCCTCCTTGATGAGCGGCTGAGGTCAAAGGGGACAGAAATCGCGGCGGCTGCCTTGAGCTGGGACGGCAAGTCGGTGCCACGTTCCCCCAGGAACTTGAGCAGGACGTTTCCACCGAGTGAAACACCGGCCACAGCGAGTGCGGAATCTGGAAACTCGCGAGCGATTTTCTCGAGTACGAAAGCGGTGTCGGTCGTTTCGCCCGAGTGGTAGAATCGGCGAGTGCGATTCATCTCCGACCCGCACGAGCGAAATATCAGGAGGTCGGCACCCCAGCCCCGCCTCGTCGCTTCATTGAGCAATCCCTGCGCGTAATGGGACCGAACAGTTCCTTCGAGGCCGTGAAGCAACAGAACCCGCGGTGCTCCGGGTTCGGAACGGACCCGGTGAAGCTCTACAAAGTCCCCATCGGGCGTATCCCACCGCTCGAGCACGGTCGGTGCTGTTGCCTGTTGCCGAAAGAGCTTTCCCCACAAGGTCTGAAGGTGGCCGCCGGGAATCCACCAGGCGGGCGAATAAATTACTCGACGCTGCATCGATCGTTGGGCGCCAACAGATAGCATTCGTCGTTCATCATTTAGATCGGCTGAGGCAAGTGGAAGTCCAGATTTTCGGGGTCAGGAAAAACCCGGACACACGGAGGGCTCTCCGTTTCTTCTCGGAACGAAGAATAAAGACCCATTTCGTCGATCTGTTGGAGAGACCTGCAGCTCTCGGCGAGCTGCGGAGATTCGCCCAGAAATTCGGTGTAATGGCTTTGGTCGACAAGGAATCAAAGCGCTTTACCGAGCTTGCGCTGGGGTACGCGCAACTTTCGGACGACCGCTGGCTCGAGAAACTTTCCTACGAGCCTCTCCTGCTCCGCATGCCCCTGGTGCGAAACGCGAACCAGCTGACGGTTGGAGCAGACGAGGACATGTGGAGGAGTTGGACCGGACGCTAGCCAAGTTGCTCTCGCTTGTGGTGGTCAGTCGGGCCAGGCGATATTGAACGACCATCCCTCCCCGCTCAAATCCGGTTCAGGAAACAGTGCCCTATCGTGTTCTCGTCACCGATGAGATCGACGCCGAAGGTGTGGCAGTCCTTTTGGCCGAGCCCGAGCTTGTCGTCGACGAAGTACCCACCCTGCCCAAGGACGAGCTTCTTGCCCGCATCGCCGACTACGACGCAATCGTAGGGCGAAGCGCGACGCGCATATCGGCAGATCTGCTGGAGAAAGCGCGTAAACTGAAAGTCGTTGGACGCGCCGGTGTTGGCGTCGACAACATCGCGATCGATGCCGCGACTTCTCTCGGGATAGCCGTAATCAACGCTCCGGCTGGAAATACGATCGCGGTGGTCGAGCTGTTCTTCGGCGCAGTGATCTCGCTCCTTCGCCACATCCCGCAGGCAGCCACGTCAATGCAGGCGGGGAGATGGGATCGGTCATCTCTTCTCGGATCCGAGCTCAAGGGCAGGACCCTCGGAATCGTGGGGCTCGGTCGAATCGGTGGAGAGGTCGCGGCCCGTGCCCGCGCGTTCGGAATGAACGTCGTTGCCTACGATCCGTACATCGCGCAATCACGCTTCGAAGCATTGCGAGTCCAGGAAGCGCAGTCTCTCGAGACTCTGCTCGAGCAATCGAATATCCTGACCGTCCATACTCCGCTCACGGACGAAACGACGGGGATGATCAACAAACGGGAGATCGCGCGGCTACCGCAGCACTCGATCGTGGTCAACATGGCGCGCGGTGGGATAGTCGATGAAAATGCGCTGCTCGAAGCTCTCGACAAAAAGCATCTGCTCGGCGCAGTCATAGACGCATTCGAGAAGGAGCCCCTGGCCGCTGATCATCCGCTCCGCACGCAACGGAACGTCTTGCTTACTCCACATATCGGGGCGTCAACTTCGGAAGCACAACGAAACGTGGCAGTAGATGTCTGCATCGCGGTGCGGGATGCGCTGTTGAGTGGAGAACTGTCGCGCTCGATCAATGTTGCCGATGTCGGCGGACAATGGGCTGAGGTAGAGCCTGCACTCACGCTAACGCGCCGGGCTGCAGCTGTGGGGCGAGCGATTCTCGCGACTCAAGGGATGCGGGCGGTACAGCGTGTAGACGTTCGCTCCGGAACAGCTCTGGCTGGGGCGAGAAGCGCGCTGCTGGCATCTGCAGCGCGGGGTCTGCTCGAAGGAACCGTAGAGCAGGAACGACTAAATCTCATCAACGCCCGCGCGATAGCAGCAGCTCGCGGCATCGACCTCTCAACGACCGAGACTTCAACGCAGGACAATCCATACGCCATTGAAGTGAGACTGAGCGGTGGAATGCAGGAGATCGTGATCGCGGGTACGGCGCAACCTGGCGCCCTACCGCGCTTCACGCGAATCGGCGCGTTTCACGTCGATATTCAGCCGCGAGATACGCTGTTGATCCTCACGAACAACGACGTTCCGGGTGTCATTGGCAGGGTAGGCACTCTCCTGGGCGAGGCCGGGGTCAACATCGCCGAATACCACCAGGCTCGACTGGCACAGGGCGGGCAGGCGCTTGCAGCGGTATCGGTGGATGGAGACGTGAGCGAGACGATCCGTGAATCCCTGCTTCGCCTTCCCGATGTCTCGTCTGCCGCGGTTGTCTGCTTCCATTCCGGGTGAGCGCCAGCGTCAGCAGTGACAAGAGCGTGCGTGAAGCATATGAAGCCGATGCATCGGGCCTTCACCTCGTTCCGGATCTGGTAGCTCGGCCCGAATCCGTAGATGACGTGATGGAACTCGTCCGAAAGGCCGCGAGTGATCGAATTGCGATCACGTGCGCTGGCGCCCAGACCAGTACGACCGGCGCTTCCATAACCGACACGGGAATGCTGCTCTCCCTTCGGTCGCTCGACCGGGTTTCACCTCCCGACGAGAGAGCGCGAACGATCCGGGTCGAGCCGGGTGCGTTGGTTGGCGAGGTAAAGCGAACCGCCGCAGCGGCCGGCCTTTTGTTCGCTCCCGACCCCACCAGTGAAGAAGAGTCCACCATCGGTGGGGCGATTGCATGCAACGCTTCGGGAGCGAGAACGTTCAAATACGGCGCGACGCGCAGGCACGTGCATGCACTCAAGGTGGTGATGGCCAGCGGCGAGCTGATGGAGTTCCGAAGATCGGATCTCGAGAAGAACACGGTTGGTTACGCGTTTGCCCACGATCCGATCGACTGGTTCATTGGAAGCGAAGGCACTTTGGGAATAATCGTGGAGGCGGAACTCTCGCTGCTGCCCCTGCCGCGGCACGTGGTCGGATTGGCGGTCCTGTTCAAGACAGAGCGGGAAGCGCTGAATTTCGTGATAGCAACGCGCGAGTCGTCGTCCGTTTCAGCGCGCTGCATCGAATATTTCGACGAGCGCGCAGTTGAAATTGCGCGGGTCGCCGCAGCAGTGGGAACCATTTCGGCAGGTGCAGCGGCGATGGTGTACGTCGAGGAGGAGGTCAGCGACGATCTGGATTCAGCCCTTGGCAGATGGATAGAGCTGATCGAGCCCATTGCCGCCGATTTCGAGCCGCTGGTGTTCGAGGGCGAAGCGCGACTCAGAGAGGCGCGGAAAATACGTCACAGCATTCCAGCGACGATGAACGATCGCGGAGGCAGATATCGCGATTCCGGCGGAAGAAAGGTCTCAACCGACTGGGCAGTCCCGTACCGGAAACTGCCCGAGGCGATCGACGCTGCCCGCTCGGTGGTAGAGCGGCTCGGAGTCGAGCAGCCCGTCATCTACGGGCACGCCGGAAATGGTCATCCTCATCAGAATTTCCTGGCTCGTGACGCGCGTGAGCTTGCTACCATCGAAGAGGCTGTGGAGGAGACACTGAAGCGTGTGCTCACACTCGGAGGCACCGTCGCCGCCGAACACGGGATTGGGAAGCTCAAACGCAAATGGCTTCCGCTGCAGATGAATGCGCTCCAGATCTCCATCATGACCGCGGTAAAGAGCGAGCTCGACCCGCTCGGAATCCTGGCACCTGGCAACATCCTTTGAATCGCTTCAACTCCGTCATCTTCGACGTCGATTCGACGCTGAGCGCCGTCGAGGGAATCGACTGGCTGGCGGCGCAGCGCGGACCCGAGATCGAGGCGTGGAGTGCCGGGCTCACGGAGAGGGCGATGCAAGGGGAGATTCTGATCGAAGCGGTCTATGGCGAGAGAATGCGCATCGTGAAGCCGACATTGCCCGAGATACAGCAGCTCGGGAAGGTTTACATCGAGCGGATGGCTACCCATGCCGCCGAGACCATCGCAGAGCTTCGCGCAAACGATGTCGAAGTGATCATGGTCAGCGGAGGCTTGCGCGAGGCCATACTTCCATTGGCGAGAGAGCTTGGAGTGAACGCAGAAAATGTCTATGCCGTCTCTGTATTCTTCGACCAGGATGGAGCATACGCTGGATTCGACGATGCTTCCTTGCTGACCCGCCAGAGCGGGAAGCGAACCATTGTCGGGCAAATGGATCTAAAGGGTCCGATACTCGCAGTCGGCGATGGTATGACCGACTGTGAGATCAAATCGGTGGTGCAGGGTTTCGCGGCCTTTGTCGGGTTCATGAGACGCGAAGCGGTGATAGAGCGGGCGGACTACGTCGTAGAGAACTTCGACCAACTGAGAGATCTGATACTGGAATGAGCACGACCAAAAACTTTGGCACTTTCTTTCTTCCGGGACCCACCGAGGTTCGTGAAGAGGTCATGGTCGCCATGATGCGGCCGATGATTCCACATCGTGGACCGGAATTCGAGCACTTGTTCGAGCGGCTCCAGCAGGGACTGCGACCAGTTTTCAAAACGGAACGCCCCGTTTATATCAGCGCCTCTTCCGCAACCGGGATGATGGAAGCCGCCATTCGCTGCGCCCCTCCCGGGCGGATTCTATGTCTCGTGAATGGAGCATTTTCGGAGAGATTCGCCCACATCGCCTCGATGTGCGGGCGCGATGTCGACCGCTATGACGTGGCGTGGGGACAGATACACACCATCCCGCAGCTGGAGGAAAGACTCTCGATACGGAAGTACAGCGTAGTCACAGTCGCTCATTCCGAAACATCCACGGGGGCGCTGAATGACGTCCGTGCAATCTCCGACTGCGCTCACCGTCGCGGAATCGTATGTCTGATCGACAGCGTAAGCGGTCTTGCTGGAGCGGAGCTGCATTTCGACGAGTGGAAGCTCGACTTCGTGTTGACCGGATCGCAGAAGGCTCTGGCCTTGCCGCCCGGCCTCTCGTTCGCGGTGGCGTCGTCGGCATTTGTGGATCAGGCCAGCGGAATCCACGGACGCGGAGTCTATTTCGACCTCGTCGAGCTGGATGCATATGCCCGCCGAAATCAAACGCCGAGCACACCAGCACTGTCGCTCCTCTACGCGCTCGACGTTCAGCTCCAGTCTATCGCGGCCGAAGGTCTGGAGGCCCGCTGGGCCCGGCACAGAGCAATGGCGACCCGAACGCAGGAATGGATAGCAAAAATCAGCGACGAAACCGGAAAGAGGTTGGCGAATATTGCTCCACTGGGATTCCAGTCGCCGACGGTGTCGGCCATCAGGCTCCCATCGGATCTTCCGGCGGACAGTTTTGCGGCCGCCGTAGCCAAACGCGGAATCGTTGTCGGAGGCGGTTACGGGAAGCTCAAAGCCTCGACGTTTCGCATCGGACACATGGGTGATCACACCGTAGAGACCGTCGAGCGCTGTCTCGCGGCGTGCTCGAGTGTTCTGCGCTCTTGACCCAGATATCCGTCTCGAACGCCGGCGTCGAATTCGGCGCGTCGAGGATATTCCAGGGAATTACCTTCACGGTCGGACAGGGAGAGCGCTGGGCGATACTGGGCCGGAATGGAAGCGGCAAGACCACGCTCTTCCGGCTGATCACAGGATCACAGCAGCCAACCGAAGGGGCGATCACACGCCAGCCGGGCCTTCGCCTGGCTCTTCTCGAACAGCATCGCGATTTTGGCGGCGCGCAGACCGTGTGGGAAGCCGGTGCTGGAGAATTCGCCGATCTGCTTGCTCTCGAGCGCTCGCTGGCGGAACAGGCAAATGTGCTCGCGGAGGTCGGTGAGGCAGCTACACCGCAGTTGCTGGCGAGGTATGACCGTGATCTCGAGCGTTTTGACAGGGAGGGCGGATATACCTTCGCTCCTCGAGTGGATGCAGTGCTTCAGGGTCTCGGCTTCGATGCGGAAAAGGCCCGAACCCAGCCCCTCGAGCAGTTGAGCGGCGGAGAGCGTGGAAGACTAGGTCTGGCGCGACAACTCGTGAGCGCTGCGGACGTGCTGCTGCTGGACGAACCGACCAACCATCTCGATCTGGAGACCACGCGCTGGCTCGAAGACTATCTGCGAAATACGGGGAAAACGATCCTGGTGATCAGCCATGACCGCGCCTTTCTCGCCAACGTGGTCGATCATGTTCTTCACCTGGAGGGAGGAAGTGCGGTCTCCTACACCGGCGGCTACGAGGCATTTGTGGTGCAGCGGGCGGAGCGGAGGCTGAGTCAGGAGCGCGCCTCTGAAAAGCAGAGGAAGGTGATCGCCGACGAGGAGGACTACATCCGGCGCAACCTCGCCGGTCAGAACTCAAAACAAGCCAAAGGTCGGCGCAAGCGTCTGAGCAGGATGCCCCGAATCAGCGGTCCAACCGCCGAGGAAGGAAGCGCGATGGGGCTCAGAATAGACCTGTCCGAGCGAGGTGGAGATCAGGTTGCGATTGCGCGCGATGTCACACTCGCTGTCGAAGGGCGGACGCTGATAAAGAGCTTCACGGCGACGATTCAGCGCGGAGAAGTCGTCGGCTTCGTGGGTCCGAACGGAAGTGGGAAATCGACCTTTCTTCGCGCATTGGTTGGAGACCGCGCACCCGTAAGCGGAGAGCTGAAAATCGGCGGGTCGGTGCGCGCGAGCTACTATCGGCAGGACATGGCGCAGGTGCCCATTGACCGAACGCTCTACGACGTCATAAGCGAGCTGCGTCCACAATGGGAGCGGAGGCAGGTCCAGGGGCACCTGGCCCGGTTTGGCTTCTCGGGCGACGAAGCTCAACGACGTGCCGAGACTCTCTCTGGCGGAGAGCGCGCCCGTGTCGCGCTCGCGATGATGGTTCTTTCACGAGCGAACTTTCTCGTGCTCGACGAGCCGACCAATCACCTGGACATCGAATCAGTAGAAGCGCTGGAGGACGCGCTCGCAGAATACGAGGGAACGATCCTGCTGGTGAGCCACGATCGCGCGATGCTCGAGGCCCTGACGTCCAGAGTGTGGATTCTTCACGACCAACACGTGACGGATTTTCCCGGCTCCTTTCCCGAATGGGAGGAGCAGAGCCAGGAGCGCGAGCACGCAGCATCGGTCGCAGCCGCGGAGCAGGAAGCACTTCGTCGAGTCAAGGAGAGAAAGACGACGAGAAGGCGGGAAGTGCAGGGAGACGACAGCCGGGTCGCGCTGAGGGAGCTACGCCGAAAGGTGGAGGACTCGGAGAAAGAGGTTGCGGCGCTGGAAAACAGGGTTTCGGAGCTTACCGCTCTTCTCGAGGATCCGGAGCTCTATACGACGCGGGAAGGAACCGAACGATCTCTCGTTGCCGGAAAGGAGCTCGATGTCGTCCGCCGGAAGCTCGATGCCGCAATCGAGAAGTGGACCGCTGCGACCGAGCGCGCCGAGCAGTTGTCAGCGACCTGAGCTGGTCAAAACTCGCCGATGAAACCTATCTCGACCTCGAGATTCTGGTTGAACCGCTCCCGCACCTTGTCCTGCGCGAGAGTGATCAGCTCCCGGACATTTTTGGCGGTTGCCTTTCCCAGATTGACCATGATGTTCGCGTGGATGTGGGAGATCTGCGCATCACCTTGCCTGAAACCCTTCAATCCGACCTGGTCGATCAGGCGCCCCGCTCCAACGCCTTCAATCTTCTTGAAGATCGAGCCAGCACTGGGATGATACTCGAGCCAGGGATGCTTGCCGCCGCGCCAGCTCAGGTTCTCCTGCATGATGCGATGCATGACGGCCTTGTCGTGGGGTTCGAGCTGGAAGGTGACCGCGAGCGCGATATCCCGCTGCTTGTGGAGCGTGCTGGTATCGTAGCCAAACTGCATGTAATCCCGGTCGACAGTCTTTCGTTTCCCATCGTGCGTCAGCAGCTCAGCCGACTCGAAAACCTCGGCGATGAACATGGTTCTCTCTCGTTCCGGAGCTGGCGACAGGAAGTGCAAGTTCTGCCAGACCGCTCCGCCGACAGTGCTCGGGATTCCCACGTAGTGTTCCAGTCCTGACAGCTCGCGCTCGACAGCCTGGGGAATCAGCTTGGCCATAACCGCGCCGCTCTCGACCCACAGTTTTCCGCCCTCGAGGAAC
>JANMMF010000032.1:0-1602 GCA_031372985.1 Gemmatimonadota bacterium | reverse complement strand
CGTTTCGCCGGGTGCGACGATCACCTCGGCGTTCTCCGCGCCAAGGACGCCGAAGCCGTGAACGATGTCCCAGTCCTGCTCGATGTTGGTGAGGTGGAAGTAAACCGTGTCTCCGACCTGCACGCCCTCGAGGTTGTCAGGCGCGAAGTGACTGCGGATCGCAATCATGTTGATGTGCACGTTCTTTCCCTGGCGCCTGATGCCGCCATCGGCCTCGGCCCTGGTGACGAACGGGTGGGTGCTCTCAGCCAGCTTGTAGAACTTCAGGCTGTTGCCCTTGATCAGATCCGCGGGGATCGCTTGCGCGTAGTGCGGCTCGCCGATTGTCGGGAAATCGAGCAGCATCTTCATCTTGGCGCCGGTGATGTCGATCAACTGCGCCGACTGGGCCAACTCGGGACCGGTGGGCAGGTAGCGGTCCTTGGTGATCTTGTTGAGTGAAACCAGGTACTTGCCCCACGGCTTTCTGCTGTCGCCGCCGGGGATCATAAGGTGGCCCGGTGAATAGTAGACCGGCATGCGGTCGAGCACTTCCCATGTACCCAGCTTCCACTTGACGATCTCGGACGAGATGAACATCGTGGTGTAAGCGTTGCCCTTGGCGTCGAATTCGGTGTGCAGCGGACCAAGGCCGGGCTTCTGAACTTCTCCGGCAAGCGTGGAGCTGTACTTGAGCACTGGGATGCCCTGTACCTCGCCGTCGAACTGCTTGTCGGCAATGGCCCGCTGCATTTTGGTGAAAGAGTGAACGGGGATTACGGTGGCCAGCTTGCCGCCGGCAACTATGTACTCCCCTGTCGGATCGACATCGACGCCGTGTGGCGACTTCGGAGTCGGGAGATAGTAGACGACGCCGGGGCAGTCCTTCGGCGCCAGCATTTTCACGCTGCTCTTTCTCTCCGAGCGTGCAACGCGCGACTTCTCGTCCATGACGTTGTGAAAGTAGTCGGCAGGCGCGTTTTTCGCCTTGCCGCTCGCGACGCACTGCTCCGCCAGACGATAGTTGACTGCAGCGATGAAATCCTTGTCGTTCTGCGAGGCGTTCAGCTCCAACTTCTGATACGCCTGCTCCGAGTTGTAGGTCGTGAAGAAGAACCAGCCGTCAGAGGGACCCTTGCCGGCATGGCCAAGGTCGTAGTTGAAGCCGGGCATCAGGATCTGGAATGCGATGTCCATCTTGCCGGGCTGATCAGCGTTGATGAAAGACAGCGTGCCCTTGAAGTTCTCCTTGTAGCTGTCGATCGGGACGTCGGTGTTTGGAATCGGCACGCTGAAGCGGGTCGCCGAGACGATATATTTGGTATTCGGCGTGGTGAAGGGCGAAGCGTGTCCGCCGGCGGCGTTTGGTATCTGGAGAATCTCGGTCGTCTCGAAAGTCTTCAGATCGATCCGCGCCACACGCGGAGTGTTGTTTCCGTTGACGAAGAGCCAGCGCCCGTCGGGCACTCCGTCGGTCTGCGATAGCTCGGTATGGTGAGCGTCGTCCCACGGGATGAACCCGTAGGTCGTCTGGAGCATTGGTTTCGTCTCTTCGTTGTAGCCGTATCCGGTTTCCGGATTCTGCGAAAAGACCGCGACGAATTTCAGCAGGCGACCGGAGGG
>JANMMF010000430.1:0-1599 GCA_031372985.1 Gemmatimonadota bacterium | reverse complement strand
GCTGTCGAAAGAGCTCAACCAGGTATTCGACAAAGCCGAGGCTGACGCCAAGAAGCTTGGCGACGAGTTCGTGTCCACCGAGCATTTCCTGCTCGCGCTCTCCGATGTGAAGGGCACCGAAAGCCGGAACCTGCTGACCGGAGTCGGCGCGACCCACGACGCGCTGCTCGAGGCGCTTCAGTCCGTACGGGGATCTCATCGGGTGACCGACCAGAGTCCGGAGAACCAGTACCAGGCCCTCCAGCGCTACACCCGAGATCTCACCGAGGCCGCGCGCAAAGGCAAGCTCGACCCCGTGATCGGTCGCGACGAGGAAATTCGGCGCGTGATCCAGATTCTCTCGCGGCGCACGAAGAACAACCCAGTTCTCATCGGCGAACCCGGCGTGGGAAAGACCGCGATCGCCGAAGGGTTGGCGCAGCGAGTCGCCCACGGCGACGTGCCGGAGGGACTCAAGAACAAGCGCCTCGTCGCGCTCGACCTTGGCGCGTTGATCGCGGGAACAAAGTTCCGCGGTGAATTCGAGGAGCGGCTCAAGGCGGTGCTCAAGGAAGTGACCGAGGGCGAAGGCCAGTTCATCATGTTCATCGACGAGATGCACACGCTCGTCGGTGCCGGCAAAGCAGAAGGCTCGATGGACGCCGGCAACATGCTCAAGCCGGCGCTCGCCCGCGGTGAGCTCCGCGTCGTGGGCGCCACCACGCTCGACGAGTACCGCAAGCACATCGAAAAGGACGCCGCTCTCGAGCGGCGCTTCCAGCCCGTGTACGTCGGAGAGCCAAGCGTCGAGAGCACAATCGCGATCCTGCGCGGCCTCAAGGAGAGATACGAAACCCACCACGGCGTTCGTATCACCGACGGCGCAATCGTCGCCGCCGCCACACTCTCGAATCGATATATCGGCGATCGCTTTCTGCCGGACAAGGCGATCGATCTCATCGACGAAGCGGCATCGCGGCTACGCATCGAGATTGACTCCGTGCCACAGGAGATCGACGAGGTCGAGCGCCGTGTTACGCAGCTCGAGATCGAGCGGCAGGCGTTGCAGAAGGAAAAAGACAAGGCCTCGCGGGAGAGGCTGAAAAATCTCGAGCGCGAGCTGGCCGAGCTGAGAGAAAAGGCCTCGGCCATGAGAGCCCAGTGGCAACAGGAGAAAGAAGTCCTCGGCAGCGTCGCCAAGATCAAGCAGCAGATCGAGCAGGCGCGGACCGAAGCCGAGCTGGCGACGCGGCGCGGCGACCTGCAAAAGGCCGCCGAGATCTCCTATGGCCAGATACCCCAGCTCGAGAAACAGCTTCAGGAATCGGAACAGAAGCTCGCGAGCAGGCAGGAGGGCGGAGCGCGATTCCTGAAGGAGGAGGTCGCGGCTGAGGACGTCGCCGACATAGTCGCACGCTGGACCGGAATCCCGGTTTCGAGGATGATGGAAGCCGAGCGTGAGCGGCTTACACGCCTGGAGCAGGTGCTCGCGACCCGCGTCATTGGACAGGAAGAGGCGGTCCGCGCGGTGGCCAACGCCGTACGTCGCTCCCGCGCCGGGCTACAGGATCCCAACCGACCCATCGGGTCCTTTATTTTCCTGGGTCCAACCGGCGTAGG
>JANMMF010000413.1:0-9731 GCA_031372985.1 Gemmatimonadota bacterium | reverse complement strand
GATGTGCTCCACACGCTCTTTCCGCCCCGTACCTGGCAGAAAGTTAAGATCGCAGGCCTTGTCCGCAACCTGAAGGTTCACCGTCGGCGGAAGCCATTCCTTCTCGAGAGCGAGCGCGCAGATCGCGGTTTCGATCGCGCCGGACGCGCCCAGAGCATGGCCGTAGTATCCCTTCGTTCCACTCATCGGCACCTTGTAGGCGCGCTCACCAAGGACCTTCTTGATGGCCAACGTCTCCGTCGTATCGTTGAGCGGCGTCGAGCTCCCGTGCGTGTTGACGTAACCGATCTCGTCGGCAGAAACGTTGGCGTCGTCGAGTGCGAGCTGCATGGATCGCGCGGCTTGTGAGCCATCCGGGCGCGGCGCCGTCATGTGGTGCGCATCGTTCGTGGTCCCGTAGCCCGCGACTTCGCCGTAGATCTTCGCGCCGCGCGACTGCGCGCGCTCGTATTCCTCGAGGATCAGCACCGCCGCGCCCTCCCCCATCACGAAACCGTCGCGATCCTTGTCGAACGGCCGCGACGCGACCTGAGGATCTTCGTTCCGTGTGGACATTGCCCTGATGAGCGAGAAGGCACCGAAGCAGAGCGGTGCCAGCGGCGCTTCAGCGCCGCCGGCAATCATCACGTCGGCGTAGCCGTCGCGGATCTGCCGGAAGGCGTCGCCGATCGCGATCGTCCCGGACGCGCAGCTCATCGCGTTCGTAGAGTTCGGCCCCATGACGCCCAGCTCGATCGCGATGTTGCAGCTCGACGCCCCACCGAAGACGGCGAGCGCGAGAGTGGCGTCCACTTCGCGTAGCCCACGCTGAAGAAAGAGCGCGAGCTGGCTCTCCGCGTACGCGACGCCGCCAAGTGCCGTGCCCATGTTCGCTCCGACACGCTCTCTGTTTTCGCGCGATAGATCGAGATTGGCGTCCGCGAGCGCCATCTGCGCTCCGACGACCGAGAACTGGGCGAAGCGATCGAAGCGCTTCGCCTTCTTGGCCTCCAGATGATCCCTCGGCACGAAGTCGTCGACCTGGGCCGCGTTGTGGCTGCGGAACTGGGAGGGGTCGAATCGCGTTAGCGATCTCACCGCCGACTGCTGCCGCTGAAGCCCCGACCACAACCCTTCGGGAGTAGTACCAATCGGCGTGATCGGTCCAATGCCTGTAATTACGACTCTGCGTCTATTCACCACTACCTCGTTTCACAACCGGTTCCTCTGTTCGCGCTCGGCTATGGCCGCCAGTCCGGCCAGAGTTCGTGACGCGATTCCGTGGATGAAAACAGGACCGATAACGAACATCGCCGCCCACATTCCAACGACCGGAATTCGCGGCCCATCCCATGAATGCACGATTCGTACGTGCGTGCCGCCGGGCACCGGGGCAAACGTCCACTCGACGTCCATCCCTTTCGTGATACCCCCGATGTGTCGAAATCGGATCGCCGGCTTGTGACGGTCCACGGACATCTCCGACAGCCACCAGGTCGGCCAGTTGATCCGTAGCAGGCCCTTCGATCCGCCGGCGAGGTGAAAGGGCCGATCGGCCGACATCTCAACGAGACCCCCTCCATCGGCCCGCCGCTGGCGAAACCGCACGTATCGGTAATGAGTGAGATGAGACGGCCACTCTTCCACCCTGCTTGCGAGCTCGAACATGGCTTTGACGGGAGCGCGAACGAATTGCTCGTCCACCGTCTCCATCGGGCGGCCGAGCGGCATTTGGCCGAGATCGAAGGGTCGTGCGAGCTCTCCACTCACAGCTACGCCGGAGCCCAGCTGGCCGTTATCCGGAATGCACGGCGGTGATGCACGACCGGGTTTCGCGCGATCGCATCCCTGACTGTAGCAGTCAGCTCCTCGGACGTGAAACCCCGCAGCACGGAGACGACGCCATCGTGGCGGCTAACAGCATGAAATCGGAGGGGGAATGACAGTAGCCACAGTCCGGCGGCGGCGATCCAGCTGCGCCTGAGGTCGCTAACGACCACTCTCACCCGGGCGACCCGATTCATCTCACGAAGGAGTGTTGCCGCGTCCTCGTTGACGAAGTGATGCAGCACCTGAGAGCACATCACAACGTCGATACTGCGGTCCGCGAACGGAAGGCGTAGCGCGTCACCGCATACGGCGAAGCTCAGCGACGGACTACTCGCGCGCGTGAGCTCGAGCGCAACGTCGAGGCCAATCGTCGTCAGCTCCACGCCGTTTTCCCTGGCAAGCGTTCTCGCTCGACAAGGGATGTCGCCGAGTCCGGTTCCGACGTCGAGGAGCGTCGCTTGGCGGGGGAGATCCGGCAATGCATTCCTGATCTCGTCGAGCGCCGAGCTCAGCCCGCCGAACAGCGCGTTGGCCCGGGCCACGTCGGCAAGCGAGCGGGTCATGAGCTCCGGATCGACATCCGGAAGGTCGAGAATCTCGACGCCGCGTCGTCGCGGAGGTGTGAGAATCGCCGCCACTTTGCCTAACGCTCCATCTGAGCGTATCCGCCGCGATAGTACAGCAGCGGAGTTCCGTTCTCTGCCCGGCCGGTCTCCACCTCGCCCACGATTATCGTGTGATCTCCGGCATCATGGAGGGCGGCCCTGTTGCACTCGATCACTGCAAGTACGTCATCGAGCACGGCGATGCCGCTTCCCGACCTGGAGAAACCGACTCCTTCGAAGCGATCGATGTCGACGATCGAGAAGCGTCTCGCGATCTGCTCCTGTTTCGCGGACAGGATGTTCACGACGAACCCCGGCGCGCGCGTGAGCGCTTCGTAGACTGACGCGGTCTTCTCGATGCAGATGAGGACGAGCGGGGGCTCGAGACTCAGCGAGCAGAACGCGCTCACCGTCATTCCCTGGTCGGATCCGTCCGCCGCTTTCGTCGTCACGACCGTCACGCCCGATGGAAACCTGCCGAGTACGCTGCGGAATTCGTCTGGAGTAACGCTCAAGTTTTGAGGGCCGGAGAGATGAAGAGGTTGAACAGAAACCGGGGGTTCAGCACCTGACTCGTTGGAACGAAATCTCCTGCCACGCCGACCATCAGATCAGCCATGTCTTTGCGACGGGAGAGGGCTTTTGCCGCGTTGTTGAGGAAGTAAGGATACGCGATGGCCATGCCGACGATTCGTTCGAGCTTCCATTTCCCGCCGAATTCGCTTCGGCGCGCACTCTCGTAGGCAGCCAGAATGCGCCCTTCATCAGATCTCTCGCCGCGAAGCGCTTCGGAGATGAACGGCGCGAGCAGCTCGCCCCCACGCAGCGCGGCGTAGATCCCTTCACCCGTGAACGGATCGAAAAAGTCGGCGGCATCGCCAACCAGCGCCGCTCCTGGAGCCCACGCAGGACGCGAAACCGAGGCAAATGGCCCCGTCGCCCGAACAGGCGTCACGCGTTCAGCGCCGACGAACCTTTCGGCGAGGTACGGGCGCGCTGCTATCCACTGCTCGAAGAACTCGGAGCGGCCTTCTCCGATTTCCCTGCCGCGCGACATCGGCACCACGACAGCGACATTCACGAGGCCGAGCCCAACATCGACGATCCCGAAGTATCCCTTGTGGTCGACGTGCATTTCGCCAAACGCGTCTATGTCGCGCACGCCCGTGTAGTGTGCGACGAGCGCAATCCGCTTTGGAAAGAACCGGCTGGTGCGCGTGAGGCCGAGCCGCCTTCCAACGACGGATCGAAGGCCATCAGCGCCAATGACATACCGGCTCGTCAGGGCTCGCGGGCTTCCGTCCGGGCCGATCACCGTGACTCCGTTCACTCGGCCAACCTCGTCCTTAACGAGATCGGTGACTCGCGTCAGCTCCTCTACGCGGGCGCCGGCGCCTCTGGCGCCCTCGAGCACGATTGCATCGAGAATGGTCCGCCGAACGGCGAGGCCATAGTCGCGGAATCCACGAAATCCATGAGTCGATGCGAACTCACCACGCACGTACTGTCCATTCGGAGCCCGGATCTTCATACCCGCGAGGTGCGCAGGAGAGGAGCGCTCGATCTCGTCGAGAACATTCATGTCGGAGAGAATGCGCGAGGCCTGCGGGCTCAGGTACTCCGCGCACGTCTTGTCGCGCGGAAACTTTGCCCTGTCGAGCACCAGGACATCGACGCCCTCCCGCGCCAACGCGTGGGCGGTCGACGAACCCGCCGGACCTCCACCGACAACTATGACTTCCGCGTCGAGCGAAGGAGCCACTCGTTATCCGAGCGCGCGAGCAACGCGCTGGAAGAGTCCCATGTACTGCCAGTGCGGCCGCGGCAGGCGCAGGACCGACGCTGCTCGCGTTAGATACGGGAGCACGACCGATCGCGAGTCCGCCGAGAACATGAACCGCCCGTGATTGCTTGCGAAGCGCTTCAAGCGGGCAACCGTGGCGTCGACCTGCAGTGCGCTCGAGAAGTAGAAAGCCGGATCCAACAAAGTGCTCTCCGCCGGCACTACACCCTCACTGATCGCAATCCGGTGCAGTGTGGTTCCCGGATAAATGCGGAGACCGACAGTGAGATACACTGCATCGCCCCTTCTGAGTCGCCAGTCGGCGAACGACAGCGTCTCTTCGAGAGTGCCGGCGTCCTCGCCGGGCCCGCCCACAAGAAAAATCCAGAGCGTCCGTATACCGTGCTTCTCCACGCGTTCGGCGACTTCTCGCACTTTGGCGGCCGTAAATCCCTTTTCGAGCTTCTCCAGTACGGCGTCGCTGGCGCTCTCCGCCGTGATTCCGAGCGATCGGAAGCCCGCCGTCTTCATCGCTCGCAATAGCTCTGGCGACGCGGTGGCGGGCGTGAAGTTCGTTGTGTCGAGCTGGACGTCGAGTTTTCTGCGTGTGATCGCCTCGCAGACTTCGACCGCATGCCCCGGGGGTGAGTTGAACGTCGAATCCACGAAGTCGAAATGACGCACACTCGCCTTGATCCTGAGCTCCTCGATCTCGTCGGCGACGAGCTCGGGATCGCGCGTTCTGTATCCCCAGCCCTCGACGTTTCGGTACGTGCAGTAGACGCACTTGTAAACGCAGCCACGTTTGGTCTGGATTGGAATCGTGGCGCCGTGACGCTGATACCTCGCGAGATCGATCCAGCGGTGGAGCGCGGGAGAGGGCAGCGAATCGAGATCCGCATCCTCGCCGGGCGGCGTGAAGACGACCGTTCCCGCGCGGTCACGCACGAGCCCGGGCAACGCTTCGATCGCCTCTCCCGCCGTCAACGCATTGATGAGCGCGACACTGGCTCTCTCTCCGTCTCCCGCCACGGCGTAGTCGACACCCAGGTCGCGAAACAGCGCCTCGGGAGCGACACCGAACGCAGCGCCGCCAGCCACGACGCGCGCATTCGGGGCCGCACGGCGCAGCGCATGGAGGACTCCGCGCGCCTCTGGCGTGTAATGGCGGAGCGCTATCGCATCGCTGTTGTCGATGTTCCGGACGGACACGCCGATGATGTCGGGCCTGAAGCTGGATGCGGCGTCGCGCGCGGCAACGATCGGATCTCTGGCGAAACAGAGATCGAGAAAGCGGACCCGATGGCCGGCCGCATCCAGAGCGGACGCCACGCACGCGAGGCCGTTGGGGACAACCGGATAGGGTTGTCGCTCGCGGTTGGTGCTGACCAGGAGCACGCGCGCCCCGCCACCGGTGCCAACGTCAGTCCTGCCCTTCATGACCTCCACCTTCCCGGTTGCGAGCACCGTCTACGACAGAAGTAAAGTTACCAGCGCGCCAACAACCGAACAGACCACGTTCACCCCATCGTTGTCGAAGCCGGCGACTCCGCCGGCATGTCGCGTGGGCGTGCCACAGCTGTGCACGAGCCGCTCCGTAGACACCGAGCATACCTCGCACCAGCGGCGAGCCTGCAGAGTTGCTCCCAGCAGCGAATCTGCCAGAGCGCCCGCCAGCCCGCCCAGTGCCACGGCGGCGAAGGGAACGGGCCAATTGGCCAGTGTCGCCATCGCCGCGATGAATAGCGCCCCTCCAGCTCCCGCCAGAGTGCCGACCAACGTCACTCCGCCGGAGGTTCCGGGAGGGACCTTCCTCCCCGACGTCAATGAGATCGGCTCTCCGCCAAAAAGTGTTCCGATTTCCGTAGCCCACGTGTCCGCCGTTGATGCCGCCAGCGCGCCGATACCGGTCGCGTACCACAACGGGGAAGGGAACGCGAGATATCCGACCGCGGAAAGCGCGAACACGCCACCGTTGGCCAGCACTTGTCGCGCGTTCCGCTCTCCGTCCGGTTTGATCACCGCACTCAGAACAGCAGCTTTCTTTCGCTCCCCCAACTTCGACAGCGCGCTGGAGGAAACGAAGAACGCGAGCAGCAGGAGTCCCCAGCTCCAGCCGGCCGCGATTGTGACTGTGCCGACGACCGCGGCGGTGAGCGCGCCGCTCGTCGAGAGTGTACGCGCGCGCCGCGCAGCCAGGCTGACGGGGACAGCGAGCAGACCACCGGCGATCGCTCGAACCAGCGCTTCTCTCAGCTGTCGGGACCTCGTATTGTCGGAATGATGCGGCGAATGCTCGTACCGTCCTGCTTGAAGGCGATTCGAGCGGCGGTTAGCTTGCGCTTTCCTTCCACCAACTAAATGGCCGGTACGGTTAACCCGATAGTCCCGCTCAGTCTCCTTGAATCAGTGCGCTCGGTCGACATACCCGAGGGAGACGACATCGACGTCGAATATGTGCAGGAGCATCGCAACAAGCGACTGGGCCTCAGCGACACTGTGATCGCTCAGATTCGGCGCTACAAGGAGGCGATGAAGCGGAATCAGCCGATCTCGATCGAAGAGGCGGCTGGAATCGCGCGCCTCATAGGCCGTCGATCGGATGCGGAGGGAATCTTCGTCCGCGCCGGGAGTATCGTGGCCAATCGCGTTTACGAGATGATCTCCACCAGCACTCGCCAGGTCATCCACCTGCTTCCGGGATTTCTCGCCCGCCCCCTCGCGTTCCGCCAGGTAAAGAAGGCGGGGACGAAGTACTTCGGCGCCTCGGTGCGTCGCGTCGGTTCGTCGATCGTGTTCGGAGTCAAGGAATCGGTGACGTTCGAGACGGCTCCGCGCGGGATAGGATGCCTTTACTACGAGTCGGCCCTGCGGGAGATGCTGAGGCTTCTGGTGAACGGCGGGGGCATGATCGACCACGTTCGCTGTCGGGAGAAGGGGGAGGACATCTGCGAGTGGCGCGCTGAGTGGCGCGCGGTGAAAGCCTCGCGGTAGGGCCGCCAGTGCTGCAGCCACAATCACTACCGGCGCTACAGTCGGCGCTGGCCAAGGCGGGCTTCGACGGCTGGCTGCTCTACGATTTCCATGGGCTGAATCCGGTTGCCGTGGGGATGCTCGAGCTCCCGGGAATGACGACGCGCCGCTTTTTCGTTTACATCCCTCGTAGCGGCGCGCCCGTCGCCATCACCCACGCGATAGAGCAGGGCCCGTGGCTTGGATGGCCGGCCAATTGGCGGAAGGAGAAGTACAGCGGCTGGCGCGAGTTGGAATCACTGTTGGCCGGTCTCGTCAGCGGGAAGCGCGTGGCGATGGAATATTCACCGGGTGACGCCGTACCCTATCTCGATCGGGTTCCAGCCGGAGTAATCGAGATGGTGAGGAACGCGGGCGCGACAGTCGTGTCGTCGTCGGATCTCGTGTCGGCGTTCTACGCCGTGTGGAGCGATGATCAGCGCGCGTCCCACGAACGCGCGGCGCGCGCGGTCTCGACGATTGGGCAGGAAGCAATTCGCCTCGCCGGCAGTCGCGCCGACAGCGCCCGGCCGCTGACTGAGCACTCTCTCCAGAGCTGGATCAAGGAGCGCTTCGAAGCCGGAGGCCTCGAGACCGATCACGGCCCGATCGTCGCGATCGGTCCCAACGCCGCCAACCCGCACTACGAGCCGAGTGCGGACAGCTCCTCGACCATCAAACGCGGCGACATGCTGCTCGTCGATCTCTGGGCCCGCGAAAAGAACGGAGTCTTTGCGGATCAGACCTGGATGGGATCCCTCGGCGCGCCGAGCGAGAGAGACACCAGGGTCTGGCTGGCAGTGAGAGACGCACGCGATGCCGCGATCTCACTCCTGCGCGAGCGGCTCGGCGCGCGCCAGCCCGTGCGGGGCGGGGAAGTAGACGACGCAGCCCGTGCCGTGATCACGAAGCGCGGGTTCGGTGAATACTTCATCCACAGGACCGGGCACTCCATTGATCCACGCGATCTCCACGGCTCCGGACCGCACATCGACAACCTCGAGACCCGCGAAGACCGAACTCTAATTCCGGGCGTAGGTTTCTCGATCGAGCCCGGCATCTACCTCGCGGGAGATGTCGGAATGAGGAGCGAAGTGAACGGCTTCATCGGCGCCGATGGACTGCTAATCACGCCGTCGGACTACCAGAAAGAGCTGTTGATCGTCTAGCGGGGGCCGGAGCTCTGAGGATCGATGAAGTCCCACACCGCCTGATCCTCCAGCCCCAGCCGCCAAAACGCGAATGTTCGTACCCCCAGCTCCTTCGCTTCGCGTACGAGCGTCTCGAGCAACACCCGGTCGCTCACCCATAGCTCCCACCCTTCGGGCGAAGTCGCGTGCAGCGTAGCCGAGGCGTGATCCCGAACGAGTGGGATGTTGGTCATCGTCGTAAGTCGGCGCGCGTCGTCGAAGCTGATCACCTCGGTCTCGGCCGACTTCCGCCAGCGATAGCCGTAGAGTGGAAACGCGGCGACGATTCTGGCGGCGCCAACCTCCGCTAAGCGGGTGCCGAGATTGCGCATCACCCATTCGGGCGACGCGATTGGACCGGGCGGAGATGCGCTCCAGTGCTGATCGTAAAGCACCGGCATGATCATGTCGGCCGACTGAAGTAGCAGCGCCGCCGGGTACGCGGCGGTGTCACCGGCAGGAACGGCGATGACGACCGTGGCCACTCCATGCGCGCGCACCGAGTCGGCGACCGCGCGCGTGAATGCGAGAAGCTGATCGAGGTCGCGTGGCGTCATTCCCTCGAAGTCCATCACCACGCCACGGTAGCGGCCCGAATCCACCAGCGCCGCGATCGCCCCGGCGGTGATTCCTGTAGCCTCGGCGTTTCCACCGAGGCCGCGAATTATCTCAGGATGAAACCGGCTTCCGTTGTACGATGTGATGAGCGCCATCGCCCGCTCGGCGCGCGCCGGATCCTTGCCAACGCTGTCGCCATACAGCAGCACCGGCACGAAGCTCGTCGTGTCGAGCGCTATCCAGCCCGTGATGATGCGTGCGAGGCTCGCGCCATGCCGCTCTACGGACGCATCGCTGCGCCTGTCCCACGGTCCCGTGAAACCCCAATAGTCCGCCGGACCCTTCGGCTGTGACGGGAGATGCGCGCACGCAGCGAGCAGCACCATCGAAGCGAGTCGCTTCACGACCCGAGCGCTCGAGAGAGCGTCATCCTTGTGTCGAGACGATTCAGAAAGCAAACTCCGGCTCATGAGACATCTCCCAACCTACTTTGCGCTCGCCGCGCTTGCACCCGCGGTGCTGGGAGCGCAGATGCCAGCCGATCTCGTCCTGGTCAACGGAAAGATCTACACCGTCGACAACGCTCGCCCGGTTGCCTCCGCTCTGGCGGTTCGCGGCGGTCGCGTCCTGTTCGTCGGCTCGGACGCCGAGGCCCGCGCCCTCGGGAACGCATCCACGAATGTCATCGACCTTCGGGGTGGGACCGTCGTCCCGGGGATCATCGACGCACACGCCCACCTCCTCGGCCTCGGCAACATGCTGCGGCGGGTGAAT
>JANMMF010000409.1:0-3434 GCA_031372985.1 Gemmatimonadota bacterium | reverse complement strand
CGCCCCTGGCTGCTAGAGGTGAATGCGAACCCGGATATCTCGCCGACGGCGGGCCTTGCCCGCATGGCTGGTGTCGCGACCCTCGGCTACTCCGACCTTATCCGGCGAATCTGTGATCACGCGATCGCCAAGAGCGGAGAGAATTACACGGAGCGGTGGGTGAAGACGCTCCGCCTGTCTGGAATCGGTTGAAGCAGGAATCCGGCGTCGAGTCGTTCGTAACCGGAGTTTCGCCCCGATCCGAGGATGTTCGGATCATCAACAACGCCCTTCACGGGGCCGGAGTGGTGCACGCATGAGCGATTGGCAACAGATCATCAAGGATCAGAGTATCGCGAGTCTGGAGAAGCTGGCCGACAAGTTCGGCCACGACGTCATCGACGTCGAGGCGCTGAAGCCTGCGTTCGACAACTTCCAGATGCGACTCACTCCCGCTGCTCTCGAGCAGATAAAGGAAGTGGGCGATCCGATGTGGAATCAATACGTGCCGACGGTCGAGGAGCTCGACGTGGTCGACGGCGTCATCGATTCACTCGATGAGGATGGCGATTCGCCGGTGCCAAACATCACTCATCGGTATCCGGACCGCGCTCTGTTTCTCGTGAGCCCGGTGTGCGCGACCTATTGCCGATTCTGCACCCGTCGCCGCAAGGTCGGGGATCCGGAGAAGATCCCTCTCAATCAGTTCGATTCGGCATTTCAGTATCTGCGGGAGCACACCGAGATCCGCGACGTGATTCTGAGCGGTGGTGATCCGATGATGCTGAGTGATCGGAGGCTGGAGTACATCTTCCAGCAGCTCCGCGCGATCCCGCACATCGAGATAATCCGGATCGGGAGCCGCATCACGTCGCACCTGCCCGAGCGCATCACGCCCGAGTTCTGCGACATGGTGCAGAAGTACCACCCGATCTTCATGAACACCCACTTCAATCATCCAAGCGAACTGACGCCTGCGGCCGTGGCCGCGCTCGACCGCCTGTCGAGAGCGGGTGTCTCGCTCGGCTGCCAGACCGTGCTCCTCAAAGGCGTGAACGACGACCCGAAGGTGATGATGAAGCTGATGCACGAGCTGCTGAAGGCGCGCGTGCGGCCCTACTACCTATATATGGCGGACCAGGTGGCAGGCGGTGAGCATTTCCGCACGACGGTGCAGAAGGGTCTCGAGATAATGCAGGCGCTGCGCGGGTGGACGTCGGGCCTGGCAATTCCGGCATTCGTGATCGATTCCCCCGGCGGCGGGGGCAAGGTGCCGCTCCTTCCCGAGTATCTGGAGTCGATGACCGACGACGAAGTGATCTTCCGGAATTACGAGGGCAAGCGCCAGGTTTACAAGCAACCGCGCGCGGTGCCCGCCGTCCCGGCCGAGCTCGAGCCGGCGGCCGAAGTCGGTGTCGTGCCGATCGGCAGGAAGAAAACCGCGGTGCCGCGGCGAACCAAGCGCCGCCGCGCGGCGGGCGAATAGGCCCACCCGACGAAAAGGCCGCCTCGCTGCAACGAGAGGCGGCCTTTTTGTTTTCGCATATTCCAGGCTAAGGCAGGAGATTCCGAGGCGCCCGCCGCCGATCCACGAGCAGCGCGTGGTTGAGCGCGTCGAGCTCGGACTGAATCTCCGCGCGCTCACCGTCATCCCCGATGCGCGTCAGATCCGGTGCGAAGATCGCCCGCGCAATGGCAAGCGCGTCGTGGGTTCCTGCAACGGCCACGACATCGTCGGCCTGAATCACTTCGCGGCCGAGCGGCGTTGGGATCTGGACTGCACCTCTTCTGATCGCCAACACGGTCGCCCCCGTTGCGCCGCGGAGATTGAGCTGCGTGAGACTCTTGCCGACCGCGATGCTCTGCGGGACGACACGGATCGCGACAGGTTCACCCAGTCCGGGAAGAACCGCGTTGACGTCCTCGAGCAGCTTGGTCTCGTCTGAAGCCCCATCGGTCGAGGCCATCTGATGCGCCATCACCGATGCGATGATCTGTGCCCCCGCCCGGGCGTGCCCCTGAAGATTGGCTGCGTTTCTCCAGAGTGTGACGAGCAGCACCAGCGTCAGCAGCGCCAGGACCGCCGCTCCCTGGAGCGGCGGAAGAAATGGCTGCGTGATCGCGACCACCGGAATACCGACTGCCAGCACCACCGCGAGCTGCACGACGATGACGAGGGCACGCCGCGGGGCATCGGCGGGATCAACCTTCCCCTTCTGTGCGTCCGCGAAAGCGCGGCGCGCGAGACGGTTGCCCAGTGCCTTGGCGCTCGTTATCAGACCGAAGATGAGCGGCACGGTAATCAGACCGGCGATCAACACCACCATGAACCGCACGCGCTCCGGCGGCATGCCGATCATGCTTCCGACCAACCCGCTGAGCCGGTCGATCTCGACGGCGACTCCAATGACCACCGCCGTAATGAGGGCCGCATCGAGCAGGATGATCCTGATGACTCGATTCGTCCCCGATCGCTCAGTCGGCACACGCGGAGCGCTGCGGACGCGCTCGATCCACGACGCGTAGAGCGCGGCAACCGTTTGAATCGGCTCCGGCAGCCAGTGATCGATCGATGCGGCCGCCCGATTTGAGAGCTTGATCAACAGGGGAGTGGTAAGCGTAGTGATCGCCGATACCGCGATCGCTACAGGGTACAGCCAGCCACGGATGACGCCCGACGCGACGCCGACGCTGGCAATGATGAAGGAGAACTCACCGATCTGGGCCAGGCTCATTCCGGCTTTCATTGCCGTGCGCCGGCCGTGACCCGCGAGGAACGCTCCGATAGTCACCGCCAGGACTTTTCCGATGACGACCGCCAGCGTCAGTACGAGTACCGCTCCCCAATGCTCGGTCAGCGCCGTCGGATCGATCATCATCCCCACCGAAACGAAGAAGATCGCGGCGAACATATCCCGCACCGGACGCACGAGTCTCTCGATCTCGGCCTCATGCCCGCTTTCCGCCACGAGCGATCCGGCGATGAATGCTCCCAGCGCCACCGAGTAGCCGAACGAGAGCGCGAGGAGAGCCGCGGCGAAGCAGATACCGATGCTCGCGACGAGAGTCGTCTCCGGCTGCCCAAGCTTCTGCACCGCGCGAATGGCCCGCGGCACGGTGAGAATCCCGAACCCGATCAGCGCGATGAGGAACATTGCCAGTCTCATCGCGGTGAGGAGAACGTCCGTCGGAGACACGGCGCCCGACCGCGAGATCGTCGTGAGAATCGTGAGCAGGAAGATCGCGATCAGGTCTTCGATGATGAGTATTCCGAAGACGAGCTCCGTCACCCGTCCTTTCACCTTCTGTTCCTGGAACGCCTTCACGATGATCGTGGTGCTGGAGATTCCGACGATCGCGCCCGCGAAGATGCTTTCCATCCGCGTGAAGCCGAGGACCTGCCCCACCATGTAGCCGACGGAGATCATCACGGTGCACTCGAACAGCGCCACGGC
>JANMMF010000387.1:0-2420 GCA_031372985.1 Gemmatimonadota bacterium | reverse complement strand
GCTCTGGGAGGAGATCCCGCAGCTCAAGGGCACGCCGTTCGAGAGCGGGACTCGGCGGGCTGCCCGGGAAAACGGCGTGGTCGAGTATGAAGAGTACCTGCCGGAGCTCGACGCATGGTTGGAGAACACCATCGTCCCCGCGAGCGGAATGGTGATGACGTACACGCGCGACATCACGCGGCGGAAGCGCGAGCAGCAGGGAGCTGAGCTTCTGGCCGAAGCGAGCCGCGTGCTCGCATCGACTCTCGATTACGAGAAGACGCTCGAGACAGTCGCCCGGCTCGCCGTCGGTGATCTCGCAGAGTGGTGCTCGGTCGATCTCGTTCAGCCTGGTGGAGGCATTCGGCAGGCGGTCGTATCACACGTCGACGAGGCCAAGATCAAATGGGCGAAGGAGCTCAATAAACGCTATCCGCCCGACTATGCGGCCCCGACTGGAGTCGGGCACGTTATTCGTGCGGGCCAGCCCGAGCTCTATTCCGAGATCACGGACGAAATGCTCGTAGCAGCGGCCAGGGACGAACGACACCTGGCAATCACGCGCGAGCTGCAGATCAGGTCGGTGCTCATCGTCCCGATGATCGCGCGTGGCCAGACGCTCGGCGCGCTCACACTGATAAGCACTAAAAAGGGGCGACGCTATGGTGAGGCGGACCTCACGCTGGCGATGGAGATTGCCACACGCGCTGCGATCGCCATGGACAACGCCCAGCTTTACCGAAGCGCGCTCGCAGCCAGCGAAGCGAAATCGGCGTTCCTGGCGACCATGAGCCACGAGCTGCGGACTCCGCTCAACGCCATCATCGGCTATCAATCGCTGCTCGAGGAAGGAATCGACGGCTCCCTCAACGAGTCACAGCTGGCGCAGCTCTCACGCATCCGGGCAGGCGCCGACCATCTGCTCGGTCTGATCGACGAAATACTGACTTACAGCAGGGTGGAAGCCGGAAAGGAGGTCGTGCGAGTCGACGAAGCGCGGCTTCGCCCGATAGTCGAAGGGGCAGTTACAATGCTGAGGCCGCTTGCCGAAGCGAAGGGACTGACGCTACGGGGAGAGGTGCCGGATGCGCGAATGTCGACCGACGCCGGGAAACTCCGTCAGATCCTGCTCAACCTGCTGTCGAACGCAGTGAAGTTCACGGATCGGGGCGAGATTGCGGTGCGGGCCCGGTTGAGCGGAGGAGTGGCCGAGATCTCGATCACCGACACCGGGATCGGCATCGCCGACGAGAATCTGCAAAGAATCTTCGAGCCGTTCTGGCAAGTGGAACAAAGCTCGACCCGCAGGGCCGGCGGAACCGGGCTGGGTCTGAGCGTCAGCCGAAGCCTCGCCCGCCTGCTCGGCGGCGATGTCAGCGTGGAGAGCAAGCTCGGGAAAGGCAGCACATTTACGGTGATCCTGGCCGCGCCTCCCGCCTGAAACCTGGCGGTGAGCCCTTAGCGCTCCGCGCCCGAGGGGAGAGTCTGTCGTGCCGCGTCGCGCTGCTCGGAGAGCAGCCGTGTCGTAAAGCGCTGTCCCTCTGAGATTCGCTCGACCTCGAGCGCGATCGCGTCGACAGCCTGATTGATCTGGACGAGCTGCTCCGAAACTTCTCTCGGAATCTGGGCGGGCCCGCCGCTCTTGCGATCCATACGCCGAGCGAAGGCCCGGGCGAGTGGCAGACCAATGATGATCACGGCCACCGTGAGGAAAAAAGCGATCGAGATGTCGACTGCCTGCGGAGGAATTATCTCCCCCGGCGGGGGCATTCCAATGACCGTCCGCTCCCCGTTCGGTCCGCTAATCGTGAAAGTGCGCGGCTCCCGGGGCGGAGCTGGCGGAGCAGGAACACCGGCCGCTGCTGCTTCCGCCTCGGCCTGCGTTGCCGCCTGGATCGAGGTGCGCACTTGCTCCCTGATCTGATCGCGGAGCTCCCTGCCGGAAAGACGCTGTGCGTCCTGACCCGTGGTCGCGGGTGCTTGTGGAGCAGCCGGCGCTGGCTTTGCCCCGCCACCACCACCCTGGATAACCACGTACCCGCTGAACGGTCTCATCACCATCTAAGTTCCCCCGATTCGGAATCGGTTCCTCTGCGACCTTGTTCAATGTAAGCGTCCGCTGGAGAATGCGCCTCCGCGCGGTCCGCGCTCAACGTCGCCCGACCACGTTCCGTATTAGCTTAGTCGCAAAATGCCTCGCGATCCGCGCCTGGATCTTGTTCTGTCCCACCCACAGTCACAACAATGCGAGCCCATCAAGTCATCACTGCCTTCGCCGGCGCCCTAATCTGTGCCGGTACTCTCGACGCACAGCTCACCACCCCGCTGGACTCGACCACGCTCGCCGGTTTTCGCTGGCGGCCGATAGGCCCCGCCAACATGGGCGGGCGCGTCACCGACGTCGAAGCTGTTCCCGACAACCCGAAAATCTTCTACGTAGC
>JANMMF010000304.1:0-11684 GCA_031372985.1 Gemmatimonadota bacterium | reverse complement strand
CTTCACGCCGTTCGTCACCACCCTCGTCGCGGTCGCGATCGTCTGGCGCTACCTGCTTCACACCCGCTACGGCCTCCTCAACTACACGCTCGGCCAATTTGGCATCGGACCCATCGACTGGCTCGGCAATCCCCGTTGGGCGATGCCGGCAATCATCCTCATGTCGGTGTGGAAGAACTTCGGCTACAACATGCTGATCTTCATCGCCGGACTGCAGGCGATCCCACAGGATCTCTACGACGCCGCCGAGATCGATGGCGCTGGACCGGTGCGCAGGTTCTTCGCTGTGACATTGCCGCTGCTCGGACCGACGCTTCTGTTCGTCGGCGTCATCACCATGATCGGCTACTTCCAGCTCTTCTCCGAGCCGTACGTGATGACTCAGGGCGGGCCGCTTCGCGCCACGACCAGCGTCGTTCTCCTGATGTACGAGGAAGGATTCCGCTGGTGGCGCATGGGATACGCCGCGGCGATCGCGTTCGTGCTGTTCGTCGTGATCCTGATCGCGACGCTGATCCAGTTTCGGCTCCAAAAGGATCGGACCTAGATGTCGGGCACTCCCTTCGAAACAAACGCAACTGAAGACTACCGGCCGGGGGCTGTGGGCGGGCCGGCTGGGGGCAGCGGGCGGGGTGACTCCGCGCTAACGCGGCGGCGCATCTCCCAGGTGATTCTTTACGTGCTGCTCGTTATCGGCGCGCTCATCGCGCTGCTGCCGATGCTGTGGATGCTATCGGCGTCGTTCATGCCGTCGGGCGAGGCGAGCATGTACCCGCCGCGGCTGATTCCGAGCAAGATCACCTTCTCCCACTACGGCGATCTGTTCACGCGTCTCAACCTCGGCCGATACCTATTCAACAGCGCGATGATCGCGTTCGTGGTGACGGGCATTTCTCTGGTGATCAACTCGATGGCCGGGTACGCCTTTGCCAAGCTCAGATTCCGCGGCCGCGACCGTGCCTTCCGTATCCTCTCGCTCGGCCTGGTCCTGCCGGTGCAGGTGGCAATGCTTCCCTTGTTCCTGTTGATGAAAGAGTTTCACCTAATAAATAGTTACTGGGGTGTGATAATTCCCGGCATGGCGAGCATCTTCGGGATCTTCCTCATCCGGCAGTATGCGCTCTCAATTCCCGACGACATGCTCGACGCGGCCCGAATAGACGGCGCTTCGGAGCTCCGGATATACTGGTCGGTGGTCGTGCCGGGGATTCTACCTATTCTGGCGACGCTCGCGATCTGGACATTCCTGGCCACGTGGAACGATTTCATGTGGCCGTTGATCGTGCTCAGCGACGAGTCGCACTACACTTTACCAGTGGCATTGGCGAATCTGTCCGGAGAGCACGTGATGGACACCGAGCTGATGATGGCCGGATCCGTGCTGACGGTGATTCCGGTGTTGGCGGTGTTTCTGTTCTTGCAGCGTTACTACATCCAGGGCGTAATGGCCGGGAGTGTTAAAGGGTGAGAGCTTTCATACTGGCGCACGCAATCGTCGCTGTTCTGCCGTTGTGGGCGCAGGCACAAATCCCTGTAACGACTTCTCCGCCGACACCTACGCCGGTTCCCGCGATCGTGCCGGTTGTGCCCGTACAAGCGGCAGCGCCCACTACTATAGTATTGGACGCGTTCGACTCGGTGAGCCAATGGACCACGACGCCCGCGGATGGCGTCGAGATATCCGTCCACCCCGACTCGAGCGGACTCCACGGGCGCTCGATGCGGGTGGATTTCGATTTCCACGGGCACGGTGGATACGCGGTGATCCATCGTCCGCTCACCATGGTCCTCCCGTCAAACTACGAGATCTCGTTCGCGATCAGGGGCGACGCCCCGACCAATACGCTCGAGCTCAAGATGATCGACTCGACCGGCGAAAACGTCTGGTGGTCGAACAATCCGAACTTCCAGTTTCCCAAGGATTGGCAGACGATCACGCGCAAGAAGCGCCAGATCTCCTTCGCGTGGGGACCGACGAGCGATAAGGATTTGAAGCGCTTCGCGGCGATCGAGCTCGCGATCACCGCCGGCTCGGGTGGGAAGGGGAGCATCTGGCTCGATGACCTATCGTTTACGCCCCTCGAACCCGATACGCGTTTCTATCCCTTTCCTCGTACAACGGCATCATCGCAGTCGCAGGGGTATGACATCGCGCGCGCGACGGATACCGATCAGACGACTGCCTGGCGGAGCGCGCCAGTGCGGGTGACTCCAACCGCGGGGGACGCTGGTCCGACGCCCGCCGGCTCGGTACCACCGGGCGCCGAGTCGATCGACATCGATTTCCAGAGGCGTCGGGAGTTCGGCGGTCTTGTGATCGGCTGGGAGCCCGGCCGCCGTGCCAATTCGTACGAGGTACAAGGCTCGCCTGATGGACAGAAGTGGCGGACGCTTTACATGGTCAACAGAAGCTCCGCCGTCCCGCTGGTTGAATCTGCGACTTCGACAAAGACCGCGATCGCGTTGTCGCCACTCTTCCGCGACTACCTGTACATGCCGGAGAGCGATGCTCGTTTTCTGCGGATCGTCCTCAAATTCCCTGAAGGCAAGAACGGCTACGGGATCCGTGACATCGCGATCAAGCCGCTCGACTGGGCAGCAAGCGAGAATGATTTCTTCATGTCGATTGCACGGGAGGCCCCGAGGGGAAGTTATCCGAGGCCGTTCCTGAGCGAGCAATCGTACTGGACCGTGATCGGCGTCGATCGAGACAGCGCCGAGGCGCTGATCAACGAAGAGGGGATGATAGAAGTCGGGCGCGGGCAGTTTTCGATCGAGCCGTTCCTTTTCGCCGACGGAAAGCTCATCACCTGGAACGATGTGAAGACCATGGTAGCCGCGGCCCCTGAAGCGCTACCATTGCCGCAGGTGACGTGGAGCGCCAAGGATCTCGATCTCACGATCAACGCGTTCGCTGCCGGTCCGGCGGATTCGTCCGTCCTCTATGCGCGCTACCGGATCACCAACACCTCGAAGAGATCCAAGAAGCTGACGTTCTTTGTCGCGCTGAGGCCGTTTCAGGTGAATCCGCCCTGGCAGTTCCTCAACCTTCCGGGCGGAGTAGCGCGCGTCGACACGATCTCGCTGCAGGGTTCGAGCGCGCGCGTCACGGGCAACAAGTTCGTTCGCACTCTGAGTTCGTCGAGTGGCTTTGGAGCGGTGACGTTCAGCGAAGGGAACATCGTGGACTGGTTGCGCGCCGGAAAGCTTCCGGTCCCCATCTCCGTCACCGATCCATCCGGCCACGCCTCGGCTGCGTTCTCGTACCAACTCGAGCTGGGTGCACGCGCGACATCGAGTCCGATCGATATCGCAGTGCCGCTGCATGGTGGAGACCTGAATCTCGCGCTCCTGCCAGGCCAGGGTGAGCGACTCGCCTCCGCCCAGCTCGAGAGAGCACAGACCGAATGGCGTGAGAAGCTCGGCCGAGTCACGATCGCGCTCCCGCCTTCGGCGTCGCGGTACACCGAGACGATGCGCACGCAGCTGGCGCATATCCTGATCAACCGCGATGGTCCGGCGATCCAGCCTGGCTCGCGCAGCTACTCGCGCTCGTGGATCCGCGACGGCTCGCTCACGTCGGCCGCGCTGCTCCGGCTGGGACACGCCCCCGATGTAAAGGAATTCATGGAGTGGTACGCGCGGTATCAGTACGACAACGGCAAGGTGCCGTGCTGCGTCGACGAGCACGGTGCGACGCCGGTGCCGGAGAACGACAGCCACGGCGAATTCATCTATCTGGTGGGGGAGTACTACCGCCACACCCGCGACAAGGCGGAGTTGGAGAAGATGTGGCCGCACGTGGCAAAGGCAGTGGCATACATGGATTCGCTCCGCCACGAAAGGATGACCGAACAATATTCCGTCGGTGCCAACAAACCCTTTTTCGGGCTCTTGCCCCAGTCGATATCGCACGAAGGTTACAGTGCGAAACCGATGCATTCCTACTGGGATGATTTCTTCGCGCTGCGCGGATTCAAGGATGCGACGTTCATCGCCAGGGAGCTGGACAAGCCGGAGGCCGCCAGGTTCGCCCAGATCAGGAACCAGTTCCGGTCGAATCTGTTCGAGTCGATTCGCCAGGTGGTGATGACGCGCCGGATCGACTACATCCCAGGCTCGGTCGAGCTGGCTGACTTCGACGCGACATCGACGACGATCGCTGTTTCCCCAGTTGGCGAAGCGGGACGTCTCCCGGGCCCGTTACTCACTCGCACGTTCGACAGGTATTTTCAGGAAGCGCGCGCGCGGGCTATGGGAGTGAGGCCGTGGGATGCCTATACGCCGTACGAGTTGCGAACTGTTGGGACTCACGTGCAGCTCGGCCAGCGTGCGAGAGCGCACGAGCTGCTGGATTTCTTCTTCAGGGATCAACGCCCCGCCGCCTGGCACCAATGGGCCGAGGTTGTCTACCGGGATCCGAAGACGCCCAAGTTCATCGGCGACATGCCGCACACCTGGGTGGGCAGCGACTACATCAGGAGCTTCCTCGACATGCTGGCCTTCGAGCGCGAGAGCGACAGTTCACTGGTGATCGGCGCCGGCGTGAGAGATGACTGGGTGAAGGAGCCCGGCGTGCGCGTGGCAAATCTCAGCACCCAATACGGTCTGCTCAACTACGACATGCGCGCGAGCGGGAACGTCGTAACGGTGAATCTCCGCGCCGGAATCAGGATGCCTCCCGGCGGTATCGTAGTGTGGTCGCCGTTGGAGCAGCCGATCCTGTCCGCCTGGGTCGACGGCGTGCCAACAGCGGTGAAGGGCTCAGAAGTGAGAGTGCGCAAACTGCCGGCGATCGTCACGATCAGATATCCAAGGTGATTGGTGCAGGGAGTAAAAGCCGCTCAGGCAGGCTACCGAGACGGAAGTTTCGGTGGGATTCAGCGGATTGGGCAGATAACTCCGATCGCTCCGCGTGGCGGTGCGGTCCTAACACCAGGGCAGGGATTCTTTGTTCACTGCCGCTCGGGATGCATCAGTCGCGTATCGGGGCTGTACTAAGAAATAACAACAAGACAAGTCCGCGTAATCCGTTAAATCCGCTTCATCCCAACGAAACTTCCGTCTCGGTGGTCAGCCGGAGCGGCAGGTGTTTATTCGGAGAGAATCTTTCCTTTGCTGCGAATGACGGAGGAATAGTACCGCCCCGACGACTTGATAGTTCGTTGCTGTGTCGAATAGTCGACGTGGACGATACCGAAGCGCTTGGAGTAGCCGTGCGCCCATTCGTAGTTGTCGAGCAACGACCAGGCGTAGTAGCCGCGCAGGTTTACTCCCTTCGTCATCGCCTCGTGCGCCGCGCGCAGGTGCTGACGGTAGTAGTCGACGCGCAGCGGATCGTCGATGCGTCCATCGATCGTGTGCGGCGGATCGTAGAACGCCGCGCCGTTCTCGGTGATGTAGATCGGCAGCTTCCCGTCTCCGTAGCGCTCGTTGACCCACAGCAGCACCTTGGTCAGCGCTTCCGGAAAGACCTCCCACTTCGTGTCGGTCTCGATGTGCTGCGGTTGCGGCACGTGCTTCGTGCGAAGCGGGAGATAGTCAGGATGATTCCGCTCGACTCGCCGCGTGTAGTAGTTGACGCCAAGAAAATCGATGGGCTGCTTGATGAGCCGCATGTCATCATCGGACCACTCAGGCCACGCCCCGCCAAAGATGTCCCGCAGCTCGTCGGGATACTTCCCGAGAAACACGGGATCGAGGTACTGTCGGTTCATGTACGCGTCGGCGCGTTGCACCGCGTCCAGATCCTCCGGCGACTGAGACGCCGGATACTTGGGCTCGAGGTTGACGACCAGGCCGATCTTTCCTTTTGTCGCGGCGTTGGTGGAGCGGAACCTCTCCACTGCACTGCCGTGGGCGCGGAGGAGATTGTGGGTGGCGATCGGCGCCTCAAACAGGTTCGAGTGGCCGGGCGCGAGGACGCCGGACAGGTAGCCGCCGTCGGTCACGACCCACGGCTCGTTGAGCGTCGACCACCTCTCGACGCGGTCGCCAAGCGCGTCGAACATCGTCACCGCGTAGTCGCTGAACCAGTCGGCGATGTCGCGATTGAGCCAGCCGCCGCGGTCGTCGAGCGCTTCCGGCAGGTCCCAGTGGTAGAGCGTGACGTTCGGCTTGATTTCTTTTGTCAGAAGCTCATCGACGAGTCGCGAATAGAAATCGACCCCTTTCTTGTTGATCGATCCAGTTCCCTGCGGGTAAATCCGGCCCCACGCCACGCTGAACCGATACGCGTTGAGGCCGAGCTCCGCCATGATCGCGACATCGTCCTTGTAGCGCCGGTAGTGATCGCAGGCGACGTCGCCGGTCTGATCCAGCCAGGTGTTGCCGGGGGTGTGCGAGAAGCGGTGCCACATGCTGCGTCCCGCGCCGTCCGCGGTCGGGGATCCTTCGATCTGGTGGGCGGACGTCGCTGCTCCCCACAGGAAATCGTCGGGGAACCGGTAGGAATCACTCATTCAGTGTTTTCGGGGGCGAAATGGCGAGCGTAACGCTCAACGGCGTGCGTAAAATCTATCATGAAGGAACCGAGCAGGTAGCGGTTGATCGCGTCGATCTCGACGTGAAAGATGGAGAATTCGTGGTGCTCGTCGGTCCTTCGGGTTGCGGCAAGAGCACGACATTGAGAATGATCGCCGGCCTCGAGTCGATCAGCGCCGGTACCGTGAAGATCGGCGATCGCATCGTCAACGATGTCCCTCCCAAGGCGCGCGACATCGCGATGGTGTTCCAGAACTACGCGCTCTATCCGCACATGACGGTGCGCGAAAACCTGGGATTCGCCCTCAAGCTCAGGAACATGTCGGCCGCCGACATCAACGATCGGGTCCACATCGCGGCGACGACGCTCGGTCTCGACGACTACCTCGACCGTAAACCGCGCCAGCTATCTGGCGGCCAGCGCCAGCGCGTCGCGCTCGGCCGCGCGATCGTCAGGCAGCCGCAGGTATTTCTGTTCGACGAGCCGCTCTCGAATCTGGACGCCCAGATGAGGGTATCGATGCGTCGCGAGATCGCGCGGCTGCACCAGGAGCTCAAGGTGACGATGATCTACGTCACCCACGATCAGGTCGAGGCGATGACGCTCGGCGATCGCATCGTCGTGATGAACAAGGGCCACGTGATGCAGATCGACACGCCCCTCAATCTCTACGAGAAGCCGAAGAACAGATTCGTCGCTGGATTCATCGGGAACCCGGCGATGAACTTCGCGAACGGCACGATCGAGGGAGGCGGACCGTCGAGATTCGTCGCCGAGGGCGGAGAGTGGGAGATCAATCTCCCGACGCGTGTCGCTGCTCCGCTCGGCACGGCCCGCGGACGGGCGATTACGATGGGGATCCGCCCCGAAGACGTCTCAATAGCTGCAGGCGCGCGCGCTGCGCCTGCTACCGCCACAGCACGCCTCGATCTCGTCGAATCACTGGGGAACGAGACATTCATCTACGCTCGCGCTGGGCGGCACGACATCACCGCTCGCGTCTTTCCGCAGTCTCTGCCTCCGCTCGGTTCCAAGATCGTCTTGGCGTTCAACCTCGAGAAGGCGCACTTCTTCGACGCGATCAGTGGGGAGCGGATCGGTTAGCGGGGCTCCTGGAACTGGCTACCGAGACGGAAGCTTCATCCGGATTCGGCGGATTTAGCGGATTACTCAGGATCGCTCCGAGTGGCGATACGGGTCCTAACACCAGGGCAGGGATTGTTTGTTCACTGCCGCTCGGGATGCATCAGTCGCCAATTGGCGCTGTACCAAGAACAACCAAAAAACAACGGACCCGCGCTATACGAGTTATACCGCCAAACGGATCGATCCGCGTAATCCGCACAATCCGGATGAAACTTCCGTCTCGGTGGCCAGACGATCGCCCCGTCTGAGTGCCGGATGCTACTTGGCGACGTAGGCGAGAATGGCCCAATAGTGCGCGAAGCTTCCCGCCATGACGAAAAGGTGCCAGATCTCGTGCGGGCCAAAGACCTTTGCTCCTCTCCTCGGCCACTTGTTCGCGTATATCACGGCGCCGAGGCTGTAGGCGATTCCTCCGGCCAGAAGCCAGAAAAAGAAGCCCGGTGAGGCAGCTGTGATCAGCGGGCGCGCGATGACAACCGCGATCCAACCCATTCCCAGGTACAAAGCCGTCGACAGCCAGCGTGGGGCGTGCATCCACACGATCTTCTGGTACACGCCCAGTGCGGCGAGGGCCCACACCGTGATGAGAAGCGTCATGCCGAGGCGGCCTCCGAGGACGATGAGGCAGATCGGAGTGTAGCTGCCGGCGATTAGCACGTAGATCATCACGTGGTCTATTCGCTGGAAGTGGCTGAGTCCGCGCTCGGAGGCGTGATAGAGAGCGCTGACGCAGTACATCAGCACGAGACTCGCGCCGAAGATCGACACCGCAACAATGCGGCGGGCGCTCCCATGCTGTGTCGCCGCAATTATCAGCATCACCAAGCCGATCACGGAGAGGACCGCGCCGACCAGGTGGGTCAGGGCGTTGACGGGTTCGCGAAGCCGGAGGCGCATTCCGAACTCTAGCGGGTGTCTCTACATTCTGTACACCGTGAATCCACAATTCACTCAGGCGATCGCGCTGGCGACGGCTGTTTCCCTCGGGGCTTGTGTCTCGGCACCGGCTCGCTCCGCAGTCGGAACGCCCGCGAGGATCGATCGCACGCCGATTGTCGTGCACGCGTGGCTGACGACGGGTGATAGAACCAGGCTCCTGAATCAGGAGAATGATCTCTACCTCACCCCCGCCTCGGCGGCCTCAACGGCGATTTCTGTCATCGACGTCGACGAGAGCGCGAGATACCAACGAATGATCGGGTTCGGCGCGGCGATGAGCGACGCGTCCGCCTATCTGATTGTGCACCGGATGCCGGCGAAGGATCGTGATGTCCTGATGCGAGATCTGTTCGGACGTGACAGCGGCATTGGCTTGAGCTTCATCCGAATACCGATGGGCGCATCCGACTTCTCGTTGCGACACTACAGTTACGACGACATGCCTGCGCCCGAGACTGACTCGGCGCTCGTCCACTTCTCGATCGATGACGACCGGACGGAGAAGATCCCCTTGCTGAAGCGGGCGCTCGTAATCAATCCGCAGATTCTGCTGGTCGCGAGTCCGTGGAGCCCGCCGGCGTGGATGAAGAGTTCCGGCAGCCTGATCAAGGGCACGCTGCTGCCGCGGTTCTACGATTCTTTCGCCGACTATTTCGCGAAATTCATTGGCGCGTACAAATCCGAGGGATTGCAGATCCATGCGGTGACGTTGCAGAACGAGCCGCACTTCGAGCCTGAAGATTATCCGGGGATGCGGCTCGAGCCAGCCGCGCGAGCGCGCGTGATCGGCAAGCATCTGGGTCCGCGTCTCGACCGTCCGGGAATCCAGACGGTCATCTGGGATTGGGACCACAACTGGGACCAGCCGCAGTCGCCGATGGATGTGTTGGCCGACTCGGCGGCGCGTAAGTACGTGCAAGGTGTCGCGTGGCACTGTTACGGCGGCGATGTCTCGGCGCAGAGCAAGGTTCGCGACGCGTTTCCCGACAAGGACGTGTACTTCACCGAATGCTCGGGCGGCGAGTGGGCCACCAACTTCGGGGACAACCTGAAGTTCAACGTCGGCACGCTGGTGATCGGCGCGACACGAAACTGGGCGCGCGGCGTTGCGCTCTGGAATTTGGCGTTGGACGAAAAGTTCGGACCCCACAAGGGCGGCTGCGGGAATTGCCGCGGCATTGTAACGGTCGACTCAAAGACGGGCGCTTACACGCCGAACGTGGAGTACTACGCGCTCGGGCACGCCAGCAAGTTCGTGCAATCCGGAGCCTACAGGATCAAGTCGGAGAGCGCGGATACTACACTCGCGAATGTTGCCTTCCGAAATCCTGACGGATACACGAAGGTGCTGATCGTGCTCAATACTGCGAAAGAGCCGCGGACCTTTGCCGTCCGGGTGGGGGGAAGATCTTTGCGCTACACACTGCCGGCGGCGTCGGTCGTTACGCTAGTCTGGAGCTGAATGTTCGCGGTGTAAAAAACTCGCTTCCTCCGACATCCACGCTCCACTAGGACTCTTCCGATGGTACGGCTCGGCCGACGATGATCGTAACGTTGTCCGTCCCCCCACCGTCGAGCGCATCCTGAAGCAGGTCCTGGCACACCTGCTTCGCCGATTGCATCGCGCCCAGGCGTTCGGCGATGCGTTCATCTGATACGTGCTTCGTCAGCCCATCGCTGGCGAGGAGGTGAACACTCTCCCAGTCCATTGGAATTCTGCTGACGACGGGCGCTGTCTGCGGCCCGCCGATCGAGCTGGCGAGGACGTTCGACAGCGGTGAATGTGGAGCCAGCTCCTCCGTGATCAATCCCTGATCGACCAGCGCTTGCGCGACTGTCTGGTCGCGCGACATCTGGGTCAGCACGCCATCGACGTATCGGTAGTAGCGGGAATCTCCGACCTGAAGGACGTAGCTCCACGGCCAGACGCCGATGAACAGCGTGAGAGTTGTTGCCATTCCCGCTGTATCGGGATCCTCCGCGCCGTGCTCCCGGATTGCCTGGTGGCATCTCCTCGCCGCCTGCTCGAGCGCGTGGCCGAAGTCTCCGTCGTTATCCTCGGCCCGGTAGTAGCAGCGAGCGCCCTCCGAGATGTAGCGCGCGACACTCTCGAGAGCCATCCGGCTTGCTTGCTCGCCTTTCTGCCCGCCACCGACGCCATCCGCAACCATCATGAAGGATGCGACACGCTCTTCCTCGATCGGCAGCATGTGACTTGAGGGAAGGCTCGACAGTTTTATGTTGAGTCGCCCGCGCAGCGAGCCCACGAGGAAGTGATCCTGATTCTCCTTGCGAACTTTTCCCGGATGAGTAAGTCCGTAAACGTCGAGCTCACTGTCACGTGGTCGCCGCGACAATTTCGGCGTCATCACCGCTACCGATTTATCGTCCATAGTCCCTCCGTTGCTCGTGCTATCGCCAGCTTCAGGCCATGTAGAATTCCCAGGCGATGCGGTCCGGATCCTTGAACGCGACGTAGTCCTTGCCGAGCGTCTCGTCGCGCTTGGCGCCGGTGTTCTCGATGCCGGCGGCGGACAATGCATCGGCGACGCGCTTGAGCTCGGACGTGTCCGAGCAGGCGAGCGCGATGTGATCGACGCCGAGGCGGTGCGGGTTGAACTTGTCGCCCTTGGGCATCTCCGCGGTTGGCCCACGCAGTCCGAACGCAGTGCCGCCGGCGAGGAAGAGGGTGATGTTGTCGGCGTCCATGAGGTGCTTGAAGCCGAGCGTTTCGCAGTAGAACTTCTTCGAGCGCTCGAGATCGCTGACGCGGAGCGAGACGTGGTGGACGCCCGGCGTCTTCATGTTGATTGCCATCTGGCTGGCCTCGGGTCTGGTAGGGTTTCCGAATCTGTCCCTTGGAGCTGAGCCAGACAAGGGTACCCGAGGCCGCCCCCTATTTCTTCACTTTCTCGTAGGTCCCGACCAGCTCGGTGTTGCCGTCCAGGTGCTCCTCCATCGCCTTCTCGAGCTGGGCCTTGGTGGGATTGTGCAATCCCTCCAGCACCGTGTCGAGCGCGTAGAGCTTGAAGAAATACCGATGGCGGCCGATCGGAGGACATGGTCCACCGTAAGTCTGCTTGCCCCAGTCGTTTGTCCCCTGCATCGCCCCTTC
>JANMMF010000255.1:0-15285 GCA_031372985.1 Gemmatimonadota bacterium | reverse complement strand
GGGCACGAGGTGGACCCTCGAGAAGGTCGATCGCGTCGTGCGTGATGAGCTCACCGACGACACACCCATCAAGGAGGAGCTGATGGAGCTTCAGCTCAAGCTCGAGATGGGCGAGATCGACGACGCCGAATACGTGCGCCGTGAGGCGGAGATCATGCAGCGCCTCCGCGAAGTGCGAGAGTGGCGGGAGAAGTACGGGATGTCGACTGGTGGTGGGCCTGTGCGCGTCGCGGAAGGCGACGAGACCGAGTAGGCGGCCGGCCGCCGAGGATGATCGAGCGTCTTTGCTACGTGTATGGTGTGGTCGGATCGTCAATGGAGACGGCGACTGCACCCAAGGGGATTGACGGCGGACCGGTCAATCTCATCCCCAATGGCGAGGTCGGGGCGCTCGCGACATCGGTCAGCGCGGATGACTACTCGCCCGACAAGGTCGAGGCACTTACGGCCGACGTGGATTGGGTGAGCCAGCGCGCCATGGCCCACGACCGTGTCCTCACCTGGGCCTCCGATGCTGGGGCGGTGATTCCGTTTCCGATGTGGACGCTCTTCCGGGATGCGAAGGGCGTAGAGGGAATGCTCTCGAAGCGCGCGAATGAGCTTGGGGAGACCTTCAAGCGCATCGCTGACGGGAGGGAGTTCATCGTTCGCGTCTATGTTCAGCCGGGCGTCTTCAAGGACCACCTCGAAGAGCACAGCGCCGAGCTGACGGCGCTCGAGGCGGAAGCCGCCAAGGCCTCACCTGGGCAGAAGTACCTTCTCCAGCGAAAAATCGAGAACATTCGCCGCGACGCCGGCCGGGACGTGGCTGCCAGAGTTGCCACCGAGATCCACGATGCGCTGCGCGCGCAATCCAAGGAGACGGTGCGCGAGCAGCCCGTCAATGCCGGTGCGCCGCGCGAACAGGGACGCGCCGTTCTTAACGCATCATTCCTCGTTTCCCCTGCGCGCGTAGTCGATTTTCAACGGGCGCTGACTGGCATGGTCACCAGGTACGAGCCGTCCGGCTTCAAGTTCGACTTCACCGGCCCCTGGCCGCCCTACCACTTCGTCGGCGAGAAAGCGCGGTGAGCGGGGACGACATATTCGGCGTGGAGCGAATCGAGCTCGCCGAAGTCCTCAGTCACCTGCTCGACAAGGGTGTGGTTCTGAGGGGCGAAGTCATGCTAGCGGTCGCCGATATCGACCTGGTCCGACTGGATCTCGGACTTCTGCTGACGGCCGTCGAGAACGTCATTAGTCGCGGCACGGACCCAAGCCTCAGGCCGCTCGGCGTCGGTGCGGCACGTCCCCGGTCTCCTGCGAAGCTGCCGTCGGGGTCGACAATGGAGAGCCAGGTCGTCGAGTCTCTGCATGCTCCGGCCGATGCCACGATAGCCCCCCTCGAGACAGTTGCCGAAGGGCTGCCTCCACGTCTTAATACAGACCCCGACAAGATCGAGAACGGGCTCGCCAAGCTCGTCTTGACGTTGATTGAGGTATTGCGTAAGGTCCTAGAGCACCAGGCAGTTCGGCGAATGGAGGGGGGACATCTGAGCGACGCGGAAGTCGAGCGCTTGGGAGTCGCGTTGCTCCGCCTCAACGACCGGATGCAGGATATGAAGGGGATTTTCGGACTGACCGATGAAGATCTCCAGATAGACCTGGGCCCCCTAGGAAAGTTACGCTAAACCGGCGACGAGCCGAACGGAGACGACTGCTTGGCAGACCTAGTATCCCCGTCGCGCACCTACGGCCTCGTGGACATTCTCGATCGGGTGCTCGACAAGGGCCTCGTCGTCGTCGGCGACATCAAGATCAATCTCGCAAATGTCGAGCTGCTCACTATCCAGATCCGGTTGCTCATCTGCTCGATCGACAAGGCCGAGCAGATCGGGTTGGACTGGTGGCGGACAGATCCACGACTGAGTAGCTCGGCAACCACATCCCCGGCCCTTTCGCAGCCCAAACACGCCGCCTCGGCACCAAGATCACAGGAGTCCAGTCATGGCAGTTGAACGATCCCCGAGCGGTAGCTCGCTAATTGACGTTCTTGATCGCGTTCTCGACAAGGGCATCGTCATCGACGCGTGGGTTCGCGTCTCGTTGGTGGGAATCGATCTCGTGACTGTCGAAGCGCGCATTGTCGTCGCATCGATCGAGACGTACCTCAAGTACTCCGAAGCAATAGGTCTTTCGCCGCCGGGATCCCGCCCGTTCCGCGAGCTCGGCACGGGTGGGGCGGACGAGCTCGACCGGATGCGGATTGAAAATGCGGATCTGAAGCGGCGACTTGAGCGACTCGAAGCTTGAGATCGCCCGGGTAACCGCCAGCCCGCAACTGAGCGGAGAGAAGCTCGCCGAGCTCCTCTCCGCTATCTCCGAAGCACCCGACTTCGTCACGGCGGCGAGGTTCATGATCGCCCAGCTTGCCGACATCCTTGGAGCGCGGCGAGCTCTGGCCATTACGCTCGATACACCTCCCCAGCGGCTGATCGTTACGGCCGCAGTGGGATTCGACGGCGTCATCCCTACGATTTCGCTCCCCACGGACGATCTCTCCAACCCGATCGTCGTTTCGGCACTCTCGCTTCATGCCGTGAGCTGCCCGGGAGCGGCGCCGGTTCCGGAGATTCCGTTCGGCGTCTGGACAGCGATTCCATTCCCACAGCCGCAATTCCGGGGAGCTCCGCATCTGCTCACTGATGCCGAGCTCGACCTCGTTCAGCTCGATGGCTGTGAGGTAAGAACCCGGTCCGTCGTCGATCGCAGGCGCAAGCTCGGCCACGCGCCTGGAGGCGTCGTTCTGATCGAGGCCTCCGTGGATGATCAGACGCTCGGCGCCGTAATGAACGCGGCGTCGCTGGCGGGACCGGTCCTCGCGCGCATGGCAGCAGTCGAGGAATTCAGGCTTTCGACGGGCCGTCTCGACCAGCAGCGCGAAATGCTGACGGCAATCGTGAATTCACTGCCCGACCCGATCGTGATCATCAACGCCTCGCACGACATCGTCGTCCAGAACAGCCGTGCCGAGCATCTGTTATCGGTCGGAGACAAGGATTCGGAGGGTCGCCGCCGAGCGGTCGAGATCAACAACCTTCTCTTCACGTCGCACCTCTCGAAGGCGGCGATGGGATCGAAAGAGAGTGCGGGCGGGCGCGAGCTCAACCTGGTGGACCCCGATGAAGGGACTGACCTCCTCTTCGAGGTCCTGACCCACGAGCTCGGTGGACAGGATGGCTCCCACGCCGGATCGACAGTCTCCATCCTGCGCGATGTGACCGACCTTCGACGCGCCGCGAACGAGCTGGAGCGCCAGGTGCAACGCGTGAGGCTGGCCGAGATCGACGCCAAACGCGAGCGCGACCGGTTGAACCTGATCCTCGAGAACGTCGCCGATCCGATTCTCGTGACCGACGACCGGTCCAACATCGTTCTGATGAACAAGGAAGCCGAGCAGCTCTTCGAGGCCGACGACAGCGAGCGTTGGGAGCGCGCGGCTCTGGTTCAGGCGAACGATACCAAGTTCACGACTTTCATCTCTGATTTCACCATCAGTCCCGCGCTGGCGCGTCGGGAGCAGATGAAGCTGCAGATCCCCGACACGGGAGTGGAGCTCCCCGTCGAGGTCGTCTCGGGAAAGATTCTGAATCGGCGCGGCGAGCCGCTGGCAATCGTGTCGGTGCTGCACGACCTGACCGAACAGGTGGAGAACGAGCGGCTGTACGAGGAGCTCAAGACATTCTCGAGCCAGCTCGAGGACCGGATCAGGGCAGCCACCGCCGACCTCGCCGAGCAGAATACCCGCCTCCAATGGCAGTCACGCGAGATCGAGAAGGCGAATCGACTCAAGTCAGAGTTCCTGGCAAGCATGTCGCACGAGCTCCGGACCCCGATCAACGCGCTCATCGGGTATGCGTCGCTAATGCTCGACCGGATCTACGGAGATCTCACTCCTCGCCAGGAAGAGGGGCTCAATCGGATTCAGGGCGCCGCGCAGCACCTGCTCGCGCTGATCAACGACATCCTGGATCTGGCGAAGATCGAAGCCGGGCGCATGCCGCTTCACCTCGACGACGTCACGCTCGGCGACATCATGACGCAGATCTCGCAGCAGATCGAGCCGATGGTGAAGAAGAAGGCTCTCACGCTCAACGTCGAAATGCCGTCCCGCGATGTGACGTTTCACACCGACCGCACGAAGGTGAAGCAGATCCTGCTCAACCTCCTCTCCAACGCGGTCAAGTTCACGCACCACGGCGGCATCTGGGTGACGATCCTGAAGGACGAGGAGGATCTGCGGTTCGACGTTCGCGACACCGGCATCGGGATTCGCGAGTCGGATCTCGATTCAATCTGGGAGGACTTCCGGCAGGTGGACCAATCCAGGACCCGGGAGTTCGGCGGGACGGGTCTGGGACTCAGCATCACGCGCAAGCTCGTCGACGCGCTTGGCGGACAGGTATTCGCTGAAAGCGTCTACGGCAAGGGCTCCACGTTCACCGTGGTACTCCCGATCAAGAGCATCGCGCGCCCAGACGACCCGCCCCGCGCCGTGGACGAAGTGCCTCCGCCGCCGCCCGCCAAGCGTTGACAGGCACCCTCTGAAGGGTAGATTGAACCAACGCCCCGAAGCTCTCGGGGCGTTTGCTTTTTCCGTCCCTCTGTCCGTCTGCTCGACACCTCATAATGTTCGATACAAATACACGCACCATCGTCGTTGTCGGCGCGCAGTGGGGAGACGAAGGCAAGGGCAAGCTGGTGGATGTGCTCGCCGAGCGCGCGGACTGGGTGGTGCGCTACCAGGGCGGGGCGAACGCCGGCCACACGGTGCACATCGCCGACAAGTCGTTCGTGCTCCACCAGATTCCGAGCGGGATTCTTCATCCCGGCGTGCGGTGCGCGATCGGCAACGGCGTGGTGCTCGACGTCGAGACCCTGTTCGCGGAGATCGACGAGCTGGTCTCGGACGGCATCGACGTCGAGGGCCGTCTGTACGTCAGTGACCGCGCCCACCTCGTTCTCCCCTATCACAAGCTGGTTGACGGTCAGAGCTCGGCCAGTAAAGAGATCGGAACAACTGGCCGGGGGATCGGGCCAGCCTACGAGGACAAGTACGGCCGGCGGGGAATTCGCGTGCTTGACCTGCGCGAGCCTGAGCGCCTGAGGAAGCTGGTGGAGCGCGGCGTCGCACACGCCAACATCCAGCTCGCAACATCGGGAACCAAGCGCGCAGATGTCGATTACACGCTTGAAGTGCTGGACCGCTTCACCAAGCGACTGCTGCCGCTCGCGGAAGACGTCGGCCTCATGATCCACCGGGCGATCTCCGGTGGGTCGGCGGTGCTGCTCGAGGGCGCACTGGGCTCGCTGCTCGACATCGATCACGGCACCTATCCGTATGTCACGTCCAGCAGCACGACGTCGGGCGGCGCGGCGACCGGTGTAGGCATAGCGCCAAAGGAGCTCGACTCCGTGATCGGCGTGGTGAAGGCGTATACAACGAGAGTGGGGAACGGGCCGCTCCCGACGGAGTTCGACGAGCCTCTCGGCTCCGAAATACGAAGACTCGGAAACGAGTTCGGCGCCACGACCGGGCGTCCGCGCAGGTGCGGGTGGTTCGATGGGGTCGTCGTCCGCTACGCAGCGCGAGTCAACGGGCTGACGGATCTGGCGGTCACCAAGCTCGACGTTCTCGACACCCTCGACCGCATTGGGCTGTGCACGGGATATGAATCCGGTGGCCAGATGTACGAGGAGTTTCCAGGGGACCTGACCGTGCTCGACAAGGCGGTTCCGAGATACGAGTGGTACGAAGGCTGGAAGGCGTCAACGGCCGATGCGCGCACGCTCACGGATCTGCCCAAAGCGGCTCGCCGCTACCTCGACCGCATCGAGGAGCTGGTCGAGACGCCAATCACCTACGTGAGCGTCGGCACTCGGCGCGATCAGATCATCGGCGTGGAAGGCGTGGTTCCCGCGCGTCCCGCCGGCGTCCTGTAGAAGTCGCCGCGCGGATGGCGGACGCGGACATCGTGATCGTCGGTGCGGGGCCGTGCGGCCTCGCTGTAGCCATCTCGGCCCAGAATGGCGGGTTCAGGCCGCTCGTGTTTGACGCGGAGGTCGCGGTCAGTTCCATCGCCGCCTACCCGACGTATGCTCGCTTCTTTTCGACGGCCGAGAAGCTATCGATCGGCGGGCTGCCCTTCGTGATCGCCACCGAAAAGCCTGGTCGGCGTGACGCGCTCGCCTACTATCGTGCCGTCGTGCTCCATTTCGGAATTCCGTTGCGTCAGCGAGAGCGAGTCACATCGATACAGGGACGCGCCGGGAGCTTTGTCGTCGTGTCGCGGACTCAGGCGGGTGAGGAGCGGCGAACGAAAGCAGGGACCGTCGTCATCGCGACCGGGTACTTCGGCTCCCCAAACCGGCTCGGTGTGCCCGGCGAAAGTCTACCGCACGTATCCCATGTCTATCGCGAGGGACACGAAGCTTTTCTTCAGGACGCTGTCGTGGTAGGCGGCGGCAACTCGGCTGCCGAGGCGGCACTGGATCTATGGCGCTCGGGGGCGCGGGTAACGCTCGTTCATTTCGGGCCTACGTTCGACAAGAAGATAAAGCCGTGGGTCCTCCCGGATTTCGCCAACAGGGTCAAGGAGGGCCATATCAGAGCGAAGTGGCACAGTCGAGTGAAAGCCATCGAGCCGAGCGAAGTAGTGCTCGTCACGGACCACCGCGAGGAACGGCTAAGGGCCGATCGCGTCTACGTCATGACTGGTTTTGCGCCGAGTCTCGGCCTTTTGCGCGAGACTGGGGTGCCAATCGACCCCGCCACCGGTATCCCCGAGCATGATCCGGAGACGCTGGAAACATCGGTGCCGGGAGTCTTCATCGCGGGCGTTCTCGTCGCCGGCTACGATGCCAACAAGGTGTTCATCGAGAACGGGCGGTACCACGGTGACCGCATCGTAGCGCGACTGTCGGGGCAGCGCGCGCCCGCGGAACCGAAATTGAGCGCCGAGCTCGACGCGTAGTCGGGCAGTCCCGCGCCTACTAGTTTTCCCGAATGGCAAACCACCCCGATGTGATGGAGAAGCTGGTGTCGCTGGCAAAGCGGCGCGGCTTCATCTTCCAGTCTTCAGAGATCTACGGCGGCACCGGCTCCGTCTGGGACTACGGTCCGCTTGGCGTCGAGCTGAAGAAGAACATCAAGGACAGGTGGTGGCACGCGATGGTCCGCGCGCGGAACGACATCGAGGGCCTGGATGCGGCGATTCTGATGCACCCGCGCGTCTGGGAAGCGAGCGGCCACGTCGCTGGCTTCGTCGACCCTCTCGTCGACTGCAAGAATTGCAAGAAGCGGTTTCGGGCTGACGATCCACGCATCAAGGGGACGCCGGGCACGCCTGACTCGCAGTGTCCCGCCTGCGGCATGAAGGGCACACTCAGCGAGGCGCGTCAGTTCAATCTCATGTTCAGGACGTTCATGGGCCCGGTGGAAGAGTCGGCAGCGGTCGTGTATCTGCGTCCGGAGACCGCGCAGGGCATCTACGTCAACTTCCTCAACGTGCAGCAGTCGACGCGGCAGAAGGTGCCGTTCGGCATCGCGCAGATCGGAAAGGCCTTCAGGAACGAGATCACGCCCGGCAATTTCATTTTTCGAACGCGTGAATTCGAGCAGATGGAGATGCAATTCTTCGTCGAGCCGGGCACCGACATGAAGTGGTTCGAGTACTGGAAGCAGCAGCGGATGGACTGGCATCGCGGGCTCGGATTGCCGGAAGACAGGCTGCAGTTCCACGCGCACTCGAAGGAAGAGCTGGCGCACTACGCGCGCGCGGCGTTCGACGTTCAGTTCGACTTCGGTGGAACGCTCGGATTCCAGGAGATCGAGGGCGTGCACAATCGCGGCGACTTCGACCTGTCGCAGCACCAGCAGTTTTCCGGCAAGAAGCTCGAGTACTTCGATCAGCCGAACAACCGGCGATACATCCCGTACGTCGTTGAGACGTCGGCCGGAGCGGACCGTACCGCGCTCGCGGTACTCGTGAACGCGTACCGGGAGGAAGCCGTCGAAGGGGAATCGGAGGGGCGGACCGTGCTGGGACTGCTTCCGTCGATCGCTCCCATCAAGGCGGGCGTGTTCCCGCTCGTGAAAAAGGATGGAATGCCGGAGATGGCGCACCGCATCGCTGACGATCTTCGCGCATCGTTTCCGATCTTTTATGACGATAGCGGCGCGATCGGACGCCGCTATCGCCGTCAGGATGAAGTCGGCACGCCGTTCGGCATTACGGTCGATGGCGAGTCGCTCACGAGCGGTACCGTGACGGTGAGGGATCGGGACACGCTCAAACAGGAGCGGGTCGATGCCGGACAGCTCAAAGACTTTCTCGCGACCAAGCTCACGACGTGAGCGAGCTCACCCTTCAGCGCCTGCGAGCTGAAGGCCAGGCGTTCATGGAAGCGATTTCGCGAGAGAGCTACCTCGCGTTTGCCGGCCTCAAGCGGACGGCGGAGCTGCGGCCGATCTACAAGCAGTACGAACGAATCCTCGGTGAAGAGGCGCTGGAGCTGACGCTCGAAATGTTTCGCGCCGAACCCGAGAACAGCGAGGAGAAGCGGTCTGCCCAGAACCTGCTCGAGTGGGAGATCGAGTCGCAGGCCTCGAAGCCGCTGGCCGAGCTCGACGAGCGCGAGATCGAGTGGGAGAACTCCGCGATCATCCGCTCGCCCGACGGGCGCGTCATCCAATATCAGGCAGCGCCGATCGAGATCGCCAACACTCGTGATCGGAACGCTCGTCTCGCACTGGACGAAGCGAGAGCCAAGCTCGTCGAGAAGGAGCACGCGCCCCTCAGGCTGGAGCGGCTCAAGCGCGAGAAGGATTACATCGAGTCGATGGGCGTCGCCCGCGACTACAACAGCTCATTCGAGGCGGTGACTGGAATTTCGCTCGTCGATCTCGCCAAGAGCTGCGAGAGGTTTCTGCGCGACACAGAGGCAATGTGGGACGACACCCTGCCCGGTGTCCTGAAGAAATCGCTGGGGATCAAACCTTCGGAGGCGAAGCGCGCCGATGCGCTCGCGCTGTTCCGCGCCTCCGAGTACGACGGCGCGTTTCCCGGCAATCAGATGGAATCGGTGATGCGACGTCAGGTCACGGAGATGGGAATCGATCCGACTGCGGAGGGACGGATCATTTTCGATGTCGGCGAGCGCGAAGGAAAGCGTTCGCGAGCGTTCTGCTCGCCGGTGCGCGTTCCCGAAGAAGTCTATCTCGTGCTGAGGCCGCACGGGGGACAGTCCGACTACAACACTTTCCTGCACGAGCTCGGACATGCCCTTCATTTCGCGTACGCGAGCCCCGAGTACCCGTTCGAGTTCAGGTGGCTTGGTGACAACTCGGTGACGGAAGCGTACGCGATGCTCTTCGACCATCGCATGCAGGACAGGGGCTGGCTTCGCCGCTACACGCAGCTGGGATCGAACAGGCTCGGGAAGTTCCTGCGGACAGCGGGCTTCGAGGAGCTTCACTTTCTGAGGCGCTACTGCGCCAAGTTCCTGTATGAGCGCGCCCTTTACAGCGGCGAGGTCCCCTGGTCGCAGCTTCCTGACCTCTACGTTTCACTGCTAACGACCGCCACAGGCTTCGAGTACAGCCCGGTGGATGCCTTCGTCGACGTGGATCCGCGATTCTATTCGGCGCGCTATCTCCGCGCGTGGAAGCTGCAATCGGTTCTCAACGAGCAGCTGACGGCGCGATTCGACATCGACTGGTTTCGGAATCCGGGTGCCGGCCCGTGGCTCGTGACCGAGTTGTTCTCGCAGGGCCAGCGTGAGACCGCGGAAGAGATCTCGGCGCGTATTGGCGGTGGCGTGCTCTCCTTCCAGCCGCTGATTCGAAAGATCGAGGCGCTGCTTGACTCCTGACTGGGAGAGCGGCGGCGCGGAGGTCGTGTCCAGGCTTCAGGCGATCATTCGCTTCGACACGACGAACCCGCCCGGCAACGAGCTGCCGCTCGCTCGATATCTCGAGGCGGCGCTGCGTGAAGAAGGCATAGAGACGACGATGTTCGAGCCGACGGGAAATCGCGCGGTGCTGGTCGGCCGTATCAAGGGAAACGGCGCCAAGCGGCCCGTGATTCTCCTGGCCCACATGGACGTAGTCGGCGTCGAGAGGCAGCGTTGGTCGATCGATCCATTCGCGGGCGAGATCAGGGATGGCTACCTATACGGCCGCGGGGCGATCGACGACAAAGGTATGCTTGCGGCGAATCTGATGACGATGCTGCTCCTCAAGCGGACGCTCCCGAAGGCGGGGGCATCTCTCTCGCGGGACGTGGTATTCGTCGCGACGCCCGATGAAGAAGCGGGCGGGGAATGGGGGATGGGGTGGTTGGTGAAGCACCACCCCGAAGTGCTCGCCGCCGAGTTCGCGCTCAACGAAGGGGGACGGACGCGCATCATCGACGGTGGCCAGAGGTACCTCGCGGTGCAGAGCGCGGAGAAGGTGTCGCACATTGTCGCGGTGACCGCCCACGGCTCGGCCGGCCATGCGGCGATTCCACTTCCCGACAACGCAATCTTTCGTCTTGCTCGCGCGCTCGAGACAATATCGTGCTACGCGGAGCCGGTGATGCTTACTGAGATAACGCGCAAGTTCTTCGCGCAGCTCGCCGAGATCTGGGCGAGCGAAGTCGAGAAGCAGGCGATGCTCGATCTGGTATCGTCCGATCCGAATCGCGCGGAGGCGGGCGCGATTGTGCTCTCGAGAACCCCGGTGTTCAGCGCCGTGCTCCGAAACGGAATCTCGCCGACGGTCCTGGAGGGAGGGAAGCAATTCAACGTCATCCCGGCCTCTGCCGCGGCGGTCCTGAACGTGCGAACGCTGCCCGGTCATTCGATCGACAAGGTGGTCAACCGGTTGCGGGCGATCGTGTCGGAGCCGGACGTGACGATCCAGATCACGCATCGGGGCGAGGAGGCGCCGGCGTCCGATCCGGGTTCGGAGATGTTCAGCGCGATCGCCGAGGCCGCGCGCGAGCTCGATCCGCAGTTGGCCGTGGTTCCGTACCTGAGCACGGGCGTAACCGACAGCGCGCGGCTGCGCATGCTCGGAGTCAAGGCCTACGGGGTGCTTCCGTTTCCGATGGTCCAGTCCGACGAGGAGCGCATGCACGGGAACGATGAGCGCGTGCCATTGGAATCGCTGCACTTCGGTCTTCGGCTGATTTACGGCGCCATCGAAAGGATCGCTCGATAGAGCCTTGAGCTCGCGTTTCCTCTAGATCTCTGTTTGGGTCGAGTCGGGGTATCCTCTCCGGCGCTACGCTCGCTTGGTCGGAGCCCCTAACTCTGCCCCGTTAAGCGAGCGCACCTCGGACGCGCGTCGGCGCGAGAAGTCGATCCTGCGCTTTCCTAGTCCGGATATCTGACCAGCGCAATGATCCAAGGATCAAAGCGCTAGACAGGCTATCGTCCCTGCAGCTCGTCCGCGATGCGTGAGCCGTCGTACATTTTTCGCAACGATTCCACGATTCCGCGTGAGTGCACGCTGACAGTGCGGCCGACATCGGACGAGAAAATGAAGCGGTTCGAGATGCCCTCGATGTTCGAGTCGAAAGCCAGACCCACTACTTCACCGTTACGGTTGATGAGCGGACTTCCCGAGTTCCCGCCGATGATGTCGTTGGTCGAGACGAAATTGAACGGCGTGGCCAGATCGAGATTTCCCTTCCTCTCGACCCACCGCTTGGGAAGCTTGAACGGAAACTTGTCGTCGAACGCGGAAGACCTCTCGTACAATCCGTAGAAAGTCGTCTTATACGGCGCGATCGTTCCGTTGGATGGAAACGACTTGACGACTCCATCGCTGATGCGGAGGGTGAACGTCGCGTCCGGTGGCAGTGCGGTGCCGTAGGCGGCGAAGAGGGCCTGTCCGATCTTCTCGCTGTTGGTTGCGATGATCGCGTTGAGGGCGTTCGCTCGGGCGGTGATCGACCGGTTCAGCGGATCGATGTCCCGCGCCAGAGCGATCATGGGATCCGTCGACGCCGCGATTGCCGATGCTCCTCCCTGCAGCAGCGAGATGCGGAACGCCGAGTCGGTTACGCGCGTCCCCCGAACCAGCGCCGCGGCGGCGGCTTCAGGGGTGCGACCCGCAAGCGTCAAACGAAGGAACGGATCGTTGGCAGGCAGCTCGCTCTGCGCCGCGCGCAGCTGTGCGGCAATCGCTAGTCTCTCGAAGGCCGTGTCGATAGGCACGTTGCGCGAAAGATTTGCCCGCATGCCGGCGAGGGACGCACCCCGGTAGGGAGGGAGACGGTCCGCTTCAGGCTTCCCGGATTCGGCGGGTATACGAACGAGCTGACCCGACATTCCGAGCAGCGTCGACCCGCCCCCAAAACTCTGATACCGCAGCTGCGGGTTGAACGTCGCCAACTCGCGCTGAGCAGCGGTTATCGCATCCCACGTTCCGCCATACTGGGCCTGCAGCGTCGGATCGGCAGCAACCCGGGCGCGGAGCTCGCGCTCGAATGCGCGCTTCTTGGCCATGCTCAGCGTGTCGAGCAAACCCGTCCTATATCCGGTGACTGCCTTCTGTGAATTGGCAATTCCGAAAACGTCGTTCTGATACCGGCGAGCAGCCGAGGTGTCGGTTTTCTCGAGCTGGGCATAAATCGCGAGCGCGCGCTTGTAGGCGCCGAGCGACGCGGGATATCCGACATCCCTGAGGAATTCCATCTGCGAGATCGTGTTGAGTCTTCCTGTTGAACCCGGATTCCCAACCACGAACACGAGCTCGTTCTCGATCGCACCGGCGGAGCTCCACTTCAGGTAGTCGGTTGGCGCGAAGGGCTGATTGTTCTCGTAGACCCGAAGGAGCGTGAGGTCGAGGTCGTAGCGGGGGTAAGTGAAGTTGTCCGGGTCGCCGCCGAAGAACGCAATGTCTCCTTCAGGCGCCATGACAAGGCGAATGTCGTTGAAGCGGCGGTACCGGTACAGCGAATACATCCCACCCTGGTAGAGCGTCACGACCTGACACGTGAGCTGAGTCTGCTGATTGCATTCGGTCTGTATCTGCGAAATGACGGCGGTTCGCTGCGCCGCCTGTTCAGCGGGGGTCCTTCCGGTAATTGCGGCGCGCACCCTGGTCGTCACGTTCTGAATCGATTGCAGCTGATCGACGTACAGGCCCGCGCACTTCTTCTCATCGTTAAGCGTTCGGGCGGAGAATCCCGTCTCGATGTAGTTGGAATCAGCAGTCGACGAGGCGGCCGTGCAGTCGCGTCCGCAGTGATGGTTGGTCATCACCAGGCCGCGTGACGACACGAACGACGCCGAACAGTTCGGCAGGCGTACCGAGGCGAGGCGAACGTGGTCGAGCCACTTCTGATCCGGGGCGAAGTTGTAGGTCCGGCGCCAGTAATCGAGCGGAGGCGCGTCGAAGGTCCACATCGTGCCGAACTCGGGCTTGTAGGTGGCCGGAGGAAGCTGTGTCGCCGATGCCTGTCGGGCAGTGGCGCCCTGGGCAAAGGCCTGGCCGGAAGCAACGAGGGCGGAAGCGAGCGCGAGCACGCGGAGCACGGATCTACTCGTCAGCATTTTTGTCTGTCCTGTTCGTGAGGTTTCGCGTGGCACGACTTGCAAGATGCCTACCGCCGTCGCTCGTCGGCTTGTCGCTTCCACGGGGCGGGTTAGATTGCACGGACTCGCACCAGAACCCTTGACTCGGCATTCGATGTCACAGCGCGATCGCACCCTCCAGGAAACCACCACCAGCCATACTCCAGCGGAAGTGCTGCAGGCGGCGAAGCAGTTCTTCTCCAGCCAGACCGGCGTCTATGCGGCATTCCCGGAGCAGGAGTCGAAGACCCATGTGACTCTGCGCGGGCAGGGCGGTGAAGAGGTCGTGATTGCGGCGCTTCCGGGAGCGGGACAAACGCTCGTCACCGGCTCTACCTACCTCTTCGATCAGCAGATCGCGCGTTTCTTTGCGACGTTGGCGCCGGTGCCCTTGGCCGTCGCGACCGCCGGCGGCCGATGACCGGCCCCCGGCCGTTCGTGAACGGGCTTCGCACGCAGGGACACGCGTTCAAGCTCGGAGCGCCCTCGGGTCCTGCTCTGCAGCTGAGAGCGCAGGTCCTCGAGGCCTGGGATGCCATCCGCGTCGATGCCGACCCGTCGGCGTCGGTCCGGAGCCTCAAGCAACTGGCGCTTCGCGAGCTGTATCCCGATTCGAAGCACGAGCGCGAGTTCGTGATCAAGCTCCACGGCTTCGAGGTGCTGGACGAGGACGCGCCCATTTCCTCGACCGCGGCGAAGGACGGATCGATTTTTCTCATCACCGACCGCCGCCGGCGACCGGTAGAATAAGCCTCCTTATCGCCCCGCCCGATCCATGAGGGCCGCGTTCATTTCCAACAGCGACTGCGGGCGGCATGACACCGGATGGGGACATCCGGAGCACGTCGGCCGTCTCCGGGCGATCACACGCGCGCTCCGCGAAGACCCCGAGCTCTTTCATACCGTCGATCACCTCGAGGGGCGCCACGCTACGATCGAGGAGCTGGAGCTTGCGCACGACCCGTCCTATATCCGATCGGTCCAGGAAATCGCGGAGCAGGGAGGCGGCCGTCTGGACGCGGATACCGTCGCCAGCAGCGGCTCGTGGGACGCGGCGACGGCCGCGGTTGGGTGCGTCCTGTCGGCGGTCGATCTCTCCGTCAGCCGAATTCATCCCCGGAGCTTCTCGTCAGTGCGCCCTCCGGGACACCACGCCGTTCGCGGGCGCGCGATGGGGTTTTGTCTCTTCGGGAATGTGGCGATTGCCGCGCACTACGCGCGCAGAAAGCACGGACTGCAGCGAATTCTCATCGTCGATTGGGATGTACATCACGGGAACGGGACCCAGGCTCTCGTCGAGACGGAGGCGGACATCCATTTCGTGTCGATGCACCAGTGGCCCTGGTATCCGGGGACGGGGGCAGCGGAAGACCGGGGACCGCACGGTACCGTGTGGAATATTCCGAAAGCCGGCGGACTGCCTCGGAGCGAGTACGTCTCCGCCCTGGAAGAAGGAATCGATGCGGCGACCAAGGGTTTTGTGCCCGAGCTGATCCTCATTTCTGCTGGCTTCGATTCACTGGCGGGCGACCCATTGGGCGGCTTCACGCTCGAGGTCGAGGATTTCGAGACCCTCACACGCTCTTTGATCGCCCGAGCCAACTCCTGGTGCGATGGCCGGCTCGTGAGCGCTCTCGAGGGCGGCTACGCCCCCGACAAGCTGGCCCAGGCGAGCAT
>JANMMF010000227.1:0-3702 GCA_031372985.1 Gemmatimonadota bacterium | reverse complement strand
CGCGCTACCTCCTTTCCTCCCTTGAAGACGATCGTCGTCGGAATGCCGCGGATGTTGAAGCCGCCGGCGGTCCTTTGCGATTGATCGGTATTCAGCTTTCCAACCAGAGCCTTCCCCTGCAGGTGCGCGGCGAGGGCGTCGACGGCGGGAGCCATCATGCGGCAGGGGCCGCACCAGTCGGCGTAGAAGTCGACCGCGACCGGCACGTCGCTCTCGTTTATCGTGCGTGTGAAAGTGTCATCGGTGAGCAGTATCGGACGCTCGAGCAGTATCGGCTTCCCACACTTTCCGCATTTGGGGCCAGCCGTGACCTTGCTGGCATCGATCCGGTTCCACGTATCGCAGAACTGGCAACGCACCGTGAGCTTCTGGGTCGTCGGTTTGGCTTCAGCCTCCATCCGATCCTCGGGTGTTGTTAGGTTTCCGCGATGACCAGTACGCAACTGCAAAATTCGCCGCAGGTGGGTGTCTTCCGCTCTCACCGCCGAGAGAACTCAGAGATCCTCGCCGCGATCAAACTGCTGAGCTAGGGTTTTGGAGGTTAGGCCCCACTAGGAGCCCTTTACCCCATTTTGGACGGCTGTTCGGGTTGCTCACCATTACCGAATTCGTCTATCTCTCACAATAGAAGGGTTGTCTACCCGGGGCGCACGGAGCTACTAGCCGAACGCCTCCGATGGAGGCATTTCGCATGGCCAAGCTGTCCAGCAAAAACGCTAATTCCAGGGCTCGCGGGGGTTTCTCCCTGTTCGAGCTGCTTATCGTTGTCGTGATCCTCGGCGTGCTCGCGACCATGGTTGGTCCAGCTACGTCGCGGATCGTGCGACACAATCGAGTGAATCGCGCCGCGACTGTCATCGCCTCGGATCTGCAGAACGCATTCGCGGTCGCGGCCCGCCAACGCGAGCCGGTTCGCATTCAGGCCGATGCGGCTTCTCGCAGCTACCAGTTCATCGACCGCAAGAGCGGGAACGTCCTCCGCATCAGAACATTCTACGGCGACACCTCCGAGTATCGCCTTACGTCACTCGTCTTCAATCCGACGACGATTGATGTCTTCCCGAGCGGCATTTCTTCGGCGGCGATCACCATCAATCTCGCCAACGGCGATTACGCCAGACAAATCACAGCCAGTACGGCTGGTTTCGTGAGGGTCAAGCCAAAGCCATGAGAATCTCAATGCGCAACTTCGATCGTGCGGATAAAGCGGCAGTCGCGGGCGAGCCCAGGAAGGGTGTCGTCCTCGTCGAGGTCATCGTGGCAATGGTGCTCCTCGCAATCGCCGTCTCGTCGCTCGCCGCGCTCATGTACTCCGTGTCGCAGAGCGGAATGAGGGCGACAGGTAACGCCTACAGAAACGGAGTGCTCATGCACGAGGTCAACCGCCTCGAGGGCATCCCGTACGATTCCATCGCCGTCGGAACCAGCACCATTACTGTCACCACCGCTCCCTATAAGCACACGCGAGTGATCACGGTAACGGAGCCTGTCGCCGCCGTCATAAAGACGGTCAAGGTGGTAATCACCCCGACGAACACGAAGCTCAAGCCCGACACGGTGGCCTTCACGAGGACCAGATCGCGTACGTCGAGAGTTCTCTGCACCTCATGCCCAACAGGCTAAAACCAATGAGACACTTTGATATCGGCCGCGCTCGACGCGGCCTCACGATCATCGAGCTGCTGGTTGGAATGGTAATCTTCGCGATCGTCGGCGCGCTGTTCACGAAGCTGGTGACGGTGCAGGGCAAATTCTACGACCGCCAGGGAATGGGCAACGCCGCGCGTAACGTTTCGCGCGCATCGCTCAACCGCGTCGTATCCGACTTCCGTATGATCGAGGCCACCGGCGGTGTCATTGCCGCGACCTCTACTTCGCTTACCATCCGTATCCCTTTTGCGATCGGCGTCGTGTGCGGAAACAATGGCACCGGCACGGTCCTGAGCCTGCTACCGGTTGACTCCACCACGTACGCCAACTCCGGCTTCTACGGCTATGCATGGAGGAACTTCACTACGGGTGTCTATTCCTACGTGGAGAATCCTGCCACAGAGTGGAACGGTATCGCAGCCGACGCTGCTGTTTGCACGGTCAAAAACATTACGACGGTACCGACCGGGAAGATCGTCCACATTGAGCCCATCGTTCCTGGCGGTGCGGGCCTTGGAACGCCGGTGTTCCTGTACTCGAGGGTGCGATACGAGTTCAAGGCTTCGACCGCCGTTCCGGGCAAGCTGGGACTATATCGCACCAACATTGCGCCGAACGGCGCGCTGACGTCGGAAGAGCTGGTAGCCCCGTTCGCCAACACGGCACACTGGAAGTTCTTCACGCTCAACGGTGGGTCCGCCGCACAGGCGAATGCACCGGCGGCCCTCTCGGACATCCGTGGGCTTGAGCTGCATCTAGATGGTATCAGCGAAAATGTTGCTGCAGGCCTGACTGCGAACGAAAGCGCACCTTTCACAACTGCGGTCTTCTTCAAGAACCGCACAAACTAGCCGAGAGGCACTCGATTATATGCTGAACAACACACAACGCCGCGGATTCGCCATACCAGTCGCAATACTGGTCATCATGGTCCTTACGATCATGGTAGCTGGCGGATTCTCACTCGTCAGCGCGGAGCGCCGGTCGGTTGCCGACCAGAAGTCCCAGATCTCTGCATTCCGGATCGCGGAACAGGGACTTGAGATCTTCCTCGTTCGTCGCGACTCGCTGATGAAGAACCTTCCCGGGTATACGAAGGTTCCTGGTGCCAAGGACAGTGTTCGCATCCCGATGACCGGTGGTTATGCCGATGTGTCGCTGACGCGCTTGCGGCCCGTGATCGGATCGCAAGCCGGCCTCTACGTGGTCCGGTCGAAGGGTGTCGAGACCGCTGGCGCCTTTGCGGGAACTCCGCAGGGTGTGCGTACGGTCGCGCAGTACGTCTTGTGGGAGCCGGCTCCGATGCAGGTTCTTGCAGGTTGGACAGCTCTGTCCGGTCTTCAGAAGAACGGTAACGCCGGTACACTGGGCGGAATCGATCTGTGCGGCGACTCGGCTGCGATCGCAGGTGTCGTAGTTCCCTTCAATCCGGGATACACCGGCAAAACGGTGGCAGTAGGCAATCCACCGATCGATTCAGTCGCTCCGGATTCGGTCGACATCGACTGGAACGCGATCGTCAACCTGAACAGCATCGAGCCGACGATTACGATTCCCGGCGGATCGTGGCCGACTGTGGCTCTCCAGGACACGACGTACTATCCAATCATCCGGGTCAACGGTGACCTAAGCCTCCCGTCGTCGGGACAAGGGATGCTCATCGTTACCGGTCACCTTACCATCAGCGGAAGCACCACGTGGAAGGGTGTATTGCTCGTGGGTGGCGACATAACCTCGAATGGCAACAACGGAGTTCAGGGGGCGACCGTGAGCGGGCTCAACGTGAAGCTCGGGACCTACGTTCCGTCTTCAACCGCGAACGGTACCAAGCAGTACAACTACAACTCCTGCGCGGTGGCGAAGGCTACCACCCGGATGGGTGCTCTGGTGACGCTCCGCAACACGTGGGTCGATAACTGGGTGGAATACTAGGATGCTGGTTGACCGCCGCCCCGGGAAACGGGGCCGTCGGGGATTCGTGTTCGGCGAGCTGCTCGTCGCGCTGTTGCTCCTCGCAGTTGCTGTCTCTTCGTTGGCTGCTCTCATGTACTC
>JANMMF010000349.1:0-28022 GCA_031372985.1 Gemmatimonadota bacterium | reverse complement strand
AGAGCGGGCCGGGATTCCGGGTCACGACGCCCGTGGATCTATTGGACCGTCGCAACAGTTGTGTTGCTCGCCGGGTTCGCCGACCTGGCGCGGGGGGGCGTGACTCTGGCTCCTATACTGCTCGTTATCGGGTATTGCGTGCTCGTGCCGCTGGCTATTCTCCGGTGAAGGGGCGGGCTCGGTTTCTGCACCGGGCGAGTAGCTCAGTTGGTTAGAGCGCCTGCCTTACACGCAGGATGTCGGGGGTTCGAGTCCCTCCTCGCCCATTTAACGATTCCAGGGACCCGCGGCTTGGGATGTGGGTAAGAATGATTACCGATTTGGAGGTTACACCATTGAAGGTACGTCTAGGTCATTCAGGTCTCGTTATCGCTGCGCTTGCGGCATTTGCCGCATCGCCCGTGCTGGCCCAGAGCGGCAAAACCGGCGAGCGCGTCATGATTCCCACGCTCCAGAGCGCCGAAAAGGACCTCGGGGTTCAGGCCGCGGAAGCAATTCGGAACCAGCTCACCAAACAGACGAACATCCGCGACCTGGTTGTCGTTCCCAAGGCTGACATCAACAACAGCCTGGCTTCGTCGGGCTACTCGACGACTGAGGCCCTCGCAACCGGCGACGCGAAGGCGCTCGCGTCCCTCGTGCGCGCCCCGCAGTACCTCGAGGGCACGGTCACCAAGACGCCAACCGGCTACAAGATCGATTCCCGGCTGATCATTTCCCGCGACATGACCAAGGGTCAGATTCTGCCGAGCGCGCAGGGTGCCAAGTTGGACGACGCGGCAGGTCAGGTAGCGCGCGCGATCAAGGATGCGCGCCGCCAGCTTCCGGCAGAGGAGCTCTGCCACAACAACGTTGCTCAGGGCAAGAACCAGGAAGCGGTGACCGCCGCGCGCCAGTCGTTGGCCGGTTATCCGAACGCAAACATCGTCGGAGTATGTCTAGCCGAAGCGTACAGCGCGCTCAAGATGCCCGACTCGGTTATGGCAGTGGCGGAGCGCGTCAGCGCGAACGATCCGCGAAACATTCCGGCGCTGAAGATGCTCGCCGAGGTCTACGCGGCCAAGAACGACACGATCAAGCGTCTCGATGTTCTCGGCCGGTTGGCGGCCGCCGATCCGACCAACATCCGTCTGATCCAGGACGTTGTGGCCGAGTTCGCGATCATGAAGCAAGCGCAGAGGGCGATCCCGCTCGTGCGGGACCTCCTTCAGAACAATCCCGGCGATCCGCAGCTGCTCAACCTCGCCTGGAAGGTCTACCTGAACGCGAATGACTACCAGGGCGCGATCGACATCGGAAACGAGATGGTCCGCGTAGACACCGCGGCCGCGACGGCGGACTACTATTACCGCACTTCGGCGGCGTACTCCGGGCTGAATCTTCCACAGAAGGCGTCCGAAACCGCTGCGCGCGGAGTCGCCAAGTTCCCGAACGATGCAAACCTTGCTCTGTTCAATGCGCAGACGCTCTACAAGGCGGGTCAGCTTCAACCGGCGCTGGACGCGGTGAAGAAATCTGTGGCCGCGAATCCAAAGAACCCGACCGGGTACTTCCTGCAGGCAACGGTTCAGGGCTCACTCAATCAATGGGACGATATCGTCAACACCTTGAGCCAGGCGAAGGCGAACGGGGTTGACCCGATGGCATTGTCGCAGATCGCCCTCCAGCAGGGGAGCAACGCCTACAAGGCGGGGCAGGGCTCGAAGGACCGCGCGGATTTCCAGCGCGCGATCAGGTTCCTCCAGCTTTCCGATCAGCTGCAAACCTCGGCGGACGCCAAGTTCCTGCTCGGAGCGAGCGCGTTCTCGCTTGGCCAAAGTGCCACGATTGAGGCCAACGAGAGGAGGAGCTGCGATCTGGCGCGCATTGCTCGCGACGCGTTCACACTGGCGCAGATCAATCTTCCGGCTGGCGGACAGAAGTACCCGAACGAGGCGGCCCAGCTCCTGACCGCGATCCCGCAGTTCACGCCGGCCGTCGACAATGAGATAAAGCGCTTCTGTAAGTGACAGAGGCGGGGACCGGCCGGTGGGATAGCTCCTACCATGCGCCGGTCATGGTCGACCAAGTGGTGGCGCTCTTTTCCGGCGCCGATCAAGTTCTGGATTGCACCCTGGGCGGAGGGGGGCATAGCGAGGCCCTCCTCGCCGCAGGGTCCTCGGTTGTAGCGCTGGATCGCGACGAGGCGGCCATAACTGAAGCAAGAAAGCGGCTGGCGCCCTACGAGGCGTCAGGCCGCTTTCTCGCTTTAAGGGGGAATTTCGGCGAGGTCGAGCGCATTCCGGAGCTGGAGGGCCGGGTCTTCGACGCGATCCTGGCGGACCTCGGGGTTTCCTCGCACCAGATCGATGCGGACGAGCGAGGTTTCTCTTTTCGACCTGGCGCGTTACTCGACATGAGGATGGACCGTCGCTCTACTACGACCGCCGCCGAATTGCTGAACACGCTGGATGAATCCGACCTATCTCAAATCTTTCGCGACTACGGAGACGAGCCTCGCGCCAATCGCCTTGCTCGTGAAGTCGTGCGTCGCCGCGACCGCAAGCCGATGCAGGTGAGCGACGACCTCGTCGATGCCATCCGTGGCTCGTTCGGTGCCCGCATGGGCCCCGGTGATTTCGCGCGCCTCTTCCAGGCCGTTCGCATCGCCGTGAACGACGAGCTGACGGTACTGGAGAAGGCGCTGCCCGTACTCCGCGACAAGCTGAAGCCCGGAGGTCGACTCGCCATCATCGCGTATCACTCCGGTGAAGACCGCCTCGCCAAGCACACCATGCGCGAGTGGAGCCAGTCGTGCGTTTGCCCCCCCAAACAGCCTCATTGCACTTGCCGGGGAGTAGCGCTTGGCGAACTGCTCACCAAGCGAGCTCTGACCGCGAGCCCCGAAGAAACCGCTCTCAATCCGCGCTCGCGCAGCGCCAGACTACGCGCATGGCAAAGCGCGGCGTAACCATGCGCGGAAGGACCCTGGTCGGGGTCGTTCTCGGCGCCTTCGTGCTCGTCGCGCTGTCCATCGTTTGGCGCCGCACGATCGGGATCGGTGAATCAGAGCGCCTGGCGCAGCTGGACTCGCGGCGTGTGGAGCTCGAGGGCGAACGGGCTCGACTCGAAGGCGAGATTCGGACAGCCTCCACCCGGCAGACTCTCGGCGCAACGGTGGAGCAAAGGCTCGGGATGCACATTCCCACCGAAAATCAGGTCATGATCCTCCCGCGAGCGACCCGATGAAAGCGCCAACTCGTGTAGCGGTAGTCCACGCCTTCTTCGTCGTCTTTGCGCTCGCGCTGGTGGCGCGCGCTGCCAAGGTTCAGGTAGTCGACGGGAAGCAGTGGGTTGCACGCGGCAAGCGCCAGCACTTCTTCGCTGCCGCGCAGTCGGCGCCGCGTGGCGAGATACTCGATGCCAGTGGCAATACCCTCGTCGAGAGCCGAGAGATGACCCGAGTCGCTCTCGCGCTACCAGAGGTACGCGACACCGCCTTCGTTCTCAGGGCGCTTCGCCGAGCGCGGCTCGACGCCACGGCGGTGCACGCCGCCATCGAACGCCGGCGCCGCTGGATCGATCTCCCCGGTGTCTACGCTGCGTCGGACGTAGCCTCGATCTCAAAGCTTAACGGCGTGCACCTGACTCCAGTGCTCCAGCGCGTGTACGGGAATTCAGGCGGAATCAGGCGCATCGTTGGGTCGCTCGACGGTCGCGGCAATCCGCTCGATGGTCTCGAGCTGGCGCTCGACAGTCTCCTTCGCGGCGATTCGGGCAAGGTGAGCCTGGCGCGTGACAACAACGGACGCGCCCTGGATTCTCCCGACGGGTGGACGGAGCAGCCGAAGGCCGGATCGACCGTAATGCTTACGATCAACAACGCGCTTCAGGACATCTGCGAACGCGAGCTGGCAATCGCCGTCGACAGCCTCGGGGCGCAAGGCGGAGACATCGTGGTGATGAACCCGCATACCGGAGAAATCCTCGCGCTCGCCAGCAACAGAGTTGGGCGCACGTCGTTCGGGAACACGGCCATCACGGAGCCCTTCGAGCCTGGCTCGACACTCAAGCCATTCATTGCCGCCTCACTCCTCGAGCACAAGCGCGCCCGGCCGACCGACATCGTGAAGACGTACAACGGCAGGCTCGAGCTGGACGGGCGTGTCATAAACGACATGCACAAGTCGGCGGAGCTCTCGCTCGCCGATGTGATCAGATTCTCGAGCAACGTCGGGATCGTTCAGTTCGGGCAGCGGCTTACGCCGCGACAGAAGTACGAGACGTTTCGCGACCTTGGATTTGGAATGCCGCTTGGTGTTCCGCTCCCCGCCGAAGCCGCGGGAACGCTGCGTGAGCCGAAGCACTGGTCGCGGCAAACGAGCGCGTCGATCCTGATGGGGTACGAGATTGCTGTCACTCCGTTGCAGCTGGTGACCGCGTACGCCGCGATCGCGAATGGTGGGGAGCTGCTGGAGCCGCACATCGTGAAGGAAGTCCGGTCGATTGAAGGCAAGGTCGTCTACCGCGCCGAGCCGCGCGCGATACGGCGCGTGATGTCGGGTGAAGTGGCGCGCACGATCCAGCAGATGCTTCTCGCCGTCGTGCAGGAAGGAACGGCGACCAGGGCCGACATGTTGATGTTCGAGGTCGCCGGAAAGAGCGGGACTGCGCGCCGCACGTCACAGAACGCCGGCTACACGGCAGGGAACTACACCGCGTCGTTCGTCGGTCTTTTTCCGGGCAACGACCCGCAGTACGTCGTTCTGGTCAAGCTTGATAGTCCGAATGGTGGTCACTATGGCGGCGGCGAGATTGCCGCCCCGGTGACGCAAATCGTGTTGCGCGCCGCGCTGGCCGCCCGCGATGCCGCACTCGATCGTGGTGGGCTCGCTGCGTCGGAAAAATCAACGATCGCAAACGCCGATTATCCGGGCGGAAAATCCCCGTCGGCCTCCAGGCCAGGGTTTGCTCGCGCACGCCGTGGCGATGCGACCGAGCCACTCGAGCGGGCCTCGTACGATCCTTCGGATAATATGACGCCGCGCGCGCAAGAGGAGGTAACGGCCTCGTACGTCATCGACCTGCCAGCCTCGCCGAGATCGGCCGTCCGTACGCACGTGGTCGCCGCGTCCCGGGCCGTCCCGGACGTGAGGCGGCTCTCCGTTCGCGAGGCCGTCCGATCGCTTCACGGGGCCGGCTTCCGCGTCCGCATCGTCACCGCGCCGTCTTCCGGCACACGACCCGCGGCCGGCACGATGGCCCTACCAGGGAGTGTGGTCCAGCTTAGCCGTCCTCTGGAATGAGAGTACGCGTCGCGGACATAAGAGCCGCGCTCACCAACCACGGCTTGCTCGTGGGCGTCCACGGCCAGCTACCGGAGGAATCGAGCGGTATCTCCGACGACAGCAGAAAGGTGGCGCGCGGCGACCTGTTCATCGCGGTGCGCGGCTGGAATAGCGACGGCCACGACTTTCTGAATGCCGCCGCCGAGCGTGGCGCGGCGGCGGCTATCGTGGAAGATCCGGCGCGGACGTCGCTTCCGGCTCTCGTGGTGCGAGAGGGGCGGCGAGCCGCCGCAATCGCCGCGGCGACCGCCTACGGAAATCCGGCCCGCAATTTGACTCTGGTCGGCGTCACCGGAACCAATGGCAAGACGACCACCACTTCAATCATGCGTCATCTCTTCGACGATGGCGCCGCATCCAGCGCATCCATCGGGACGCTTGGCGTTCTCGTCGGGAGCGAAGGAGAAGTGCTGCCTGGTGGAAGCGGACTCACCACGCCTGGTCCGGTGGAGCTGCAGCGAGTCTTGCGTGATCTGGTCGACCGCGGCGTGAAGACCGTTCCCATGGAGGTATCGTCGCACAGCCTCGATCAGCGACGGATCGATGGACTGGAATTCGACGCGGTGGTTTTCACCAACCTCACGCGCGACCATCTCGACTATCACGGAACGATGGATGCCTACTTCACCGCCAAGAGCCGTCTGCTGGAGTATCTGAAGCGTGAGGGAACTACTGTGGTCAACGGCGATGCCAGGGAATGGTCGGCGCTTCAGTCGCCCTCGCGACGTGTCACGTTTGCCGTGCGCGCGGTGACCGCCGACGTCCGCGCCCAGGATGTCCGCTACACTCCACACGGGAGCGAGTGGAAACTCGTTACTCCTGACGGCTCGGCGGACGTGGCGCTGCCATTGATCGGCGAGGTCAACGTCGAGAACAGTCTCGCCGCGGCTGCCGCTGCATTTGCGTTGGGACGTTCGCCGGACTCCATCGCCGGCCGTCTCGCGTCGGTGCCACAGGTAGCTGGTAGGCTGGAGATCATCGCCACCCGCCCGACCGTGCTACGCGACTACGCCCACACGCCCGACGCCCTGGAGCGCACTCTCAGGACCGCACGCGCCTTTACGCGCGGGAAGCTGATCGTGGTCTTCGGCTGCGGAGGAGATCGCGACAAGGGCAAGCGTCCCCTCATGGGAGAGATTGCCGAAAAGGCGGCGGACTGCGCGATCGTGACGAGCGACAACCCTCGGACAGAGGATCCCGATTCGATCATCGACGACATCGAGGCAGGGATGCGGGAATCGAAGCACGAGCGAGTCACTGACAGACTGGCGGCAATTCGACGAGCGATCGACATGGCGGAGGATGGCGATATCGTCCTGCTCGCGGGTAAAGGACACGAGACATACCAGATCCGTGGAACCACGTCATATCCATTCGATGAGAAGGAGATTGTGAGAGAGATGACCGGGAGTCACGCGTGAGCACCGGGTTCTGGACGCTCGACCGCATTGCGGCTGCGCTCCACGGCCAGTCGGCTGGCTCGCTTCCGCGTGGCTCAGCGTCCGTGAGCGGAATTACGACCGACACGCGGAAGATCGGGAAGGGAGACGTGTTCGTCGCGCTCAAGGGAGAGAGGTTCGACGGTCACGACTACCTTAGCGACGCCGTTCGCGATGGAGCTTCCGCGCTCGTCGTGTCACAGGTGCCGAAGCTCAACTCGCTCGGCGTTCCCATCTACGAGGTGCGCGACACCCTCGTCGCGCTGGGAGCGCTCGGGCAGTACTGGCGACGGGCCTGGGGCAAGACGATCATCGGAGTCGCCGGCAGCAATGGAAAGACGAGCACCAAGGATTTGATCAGGGCGGCGCTGAGCCGGTCCTACGCGGTGCACGCGACGACCGGGAATCTCAATAATCGAATCGGTGTCCCTCTTTCGCTTCTATCTCTGCAGCCTGATGCGGAGATCGCCGTAATCGAGCTCGGTACGAGCCTTCCAGGTGAAGTGGCGATTCTTCGCGACATCGCCGAGCCCGATATTGCGCTGGTGACGTCCATCGCCGAGGAGCACCTCGAAGGACTGGGTGACCTGGCGGGTGTTCTCCGCGAGGAAGCAGCTGTCTACGAGGGAGTTGCTGTTGGCATCGCCCCCGCGGCGCAGCCTGAGATAGCCGAAGCAGCTCGCGGAAAGGCAAACCGCGTGATCGTTGCCGGCCTCGAGCCCGGCGCGGATCTGAAACCGGATCGCTGGGAAATCGGGCCCGATGGCCTCGGTGTAATCGAGACAGGCGGCGTGACGATTCGGCCGCCCGTGCGCGGTCTGCATAACCTGCGGAACGCGATGCTTGCGCTGGCGGTCGCCCGCGAGTGCGGGGTCAGCTACGAGGACGCCGCCGCGGGAATCGCGGCGATGCCCCAGCCGAAAATGCGGGTGGCATGGGAACAAGTGGGTGATGTGACACTGATCAACGACGCCTATAACGCCAACCCGGGGTCGACTCGCGCCGCAATCGAGCTGCTTCAGGGAACTGGTAGCGGACGGCAGAGGGTAATCGTCCTTGGAACGATGCGGGAGCTGGGCGCGGCGTCGGCGCAGTGTCATGCGGACATCGCTGGTCTCGCATTGGCATCTGGTGTCGACATCGTGGCCGGCATTGGAGAGTTCGCCGCGGCGCTCGAGAAGCAGAATGAGCGCGAGCGAGTGATCACCGCACCGGATGTCGAAGATCTCTGGCCGCAGCTTCAGGCAAGGCTTCAGCGCGACGCTATTATTCTGCTCAAAGCGTCGCGTGGTGTGCAGCTCGAGCGCCTCGTTCCACATCTAACCACCTGGGCTACCGCATAGTGCTGAACTATCTGCTCGTTCCATTCGTCGGAATGCCGCATTTCGGATGGCTGCGACTGTTCCAGTGGATAACGTTCCGCGCGGCGGGCGCTGCAGTGACGGCGCTGTTGCTGACTTTCGTCGTTGGCCCCTGGATCATGCGGCGGCTGCGTCGGATGCGGCTCCACCAGGTAATCCGCGAAGGAACACCTGACGCGCACCAGCAGAAGGGCAGAACGCCCACTATGGGCGGCTTGATAATCCTTGGCGCCACCCTCATCAGCACGCTGCTGTGGGCGAAGCTCGATAACCGTTATGTGCTGCTGGCGATGGTGTCGATGGCGTGGATGGGGGCAATCGGCTTTCTGGATGATTACCTGAAGCTGAAACAGAAGCTTGCCGGAAGGAAGAACACCGGCCTGGTCGAGAGCTACAAGCTCGTCGGACAGATCACGCTCGGCTTTGCGGTCGGCTACTACATCTGGAAGCACCCGCTTTCGTCGCTTCCCGGCGCATCGACGACGCTACCGTTCTACAAATACATCCTGATCGTGCCTCTAACCGCCAGCCTCGGCTGGCTGTACGTGCTGTTCGTGACGTTCGTCATGACGGGTACGAGCAACGCGGTGAACGTGACCGATGGCCTGGACGGTCTCGCGGCGGGGCTCACCGCCATCGCCGCGCTGACCTTTGCGTTTTACGCCTACGTCTTCGGCCGAGTCGACGCCAGCCAGTATTTGAACGTCTACTACTTGCGCGGCGCCGGCGAGCTGACGGTCTTCTGCACCGCAATCATGGGCGCATGTATAGGATTCCTCTGGTACAACACCCACCCGGCGGAAGTTTTCATGGGCGATACCGGCTCGCTCGCCCTCGGCGGCGCGCTCGCATCCGTGGCAATTCTGCTCAAGTCCGAGTTTCTGCTTGTAATCGTCGGCGCCGTGTTCGTAGCCGAAATGATGTCGGTGATCATTCAGCGCGTCGTGTTCAAGTATCGAAAGAAACGATACGGACTGGAGTACGCGCGCGAGCACCGGGTATTCCGAAGAGCGCCACTTCACCACCACTTCGAGGTCAAGGGCTGGGATGAAGCGCAGGTGGTGGTCCGCTTCTGGATCATCGGAGTCCTGTTCGCCTTCATCGCCCTGAGCACGCTGAAGCTGCGATGAGCCCGCGGAAGCTCGTGCCGGGTGTGGGCGAGATCGCCGTCATCGGCCTCGCACGCAGTGGCCGTGCCGCGGCGATGCTGCTGAAAAAGCACGGCTTCGATGTCTATGCATCCGATGTAGTCTCCTCGCCCGACACGGGACGGTGCGCCGAGGAGCTGCGGGCGCAGGGCATCATCGTCGACGTCGGACGCCACGACCTCGAGCGCCTCGCGCGCGCCAGCCTTGTTGTCGCCAGTCCAGGTATTCCTCCTTCGGCCAGACCTTTAGCGTTCGCGCGGGAAAAGGGCGTCCGCATTGCCAGCGAAGTCGAGGTAGCCCTCAACTTCCTCGAGGGCTCGCGGATTATCGCGATTACCGGAACGAACGGCAAAACAACGACGACAGCGCTCATCGCCCACCTGCTGCGAGGGCTCGATCTCGAGGCGGTCGAGGCCGGCAACATCGGCACGCCTCTGTCCGAGATCGCGAGCCGCGAACAGCAGCCCAAGTGGATCTCGCTCGAGATGTCCTCCTTCCAGCTCCACGATACGCCGAGTCTCAAGCCGGACGTCGGTGTGCTGACGAATCTGAGCCCCGACCACCTGGACCGCTACGCGAGCGTCGAAGAATACTATTCCGACAAGATGCGACTGTTCGCCAACGCCGATCCGAACTCGGTGTGGGTCGTGAACGGAGATGACCGCGCTGTAATGGGGATGGTTCGCGACGCCGCTGGGCATAAATACTCCTTCTCCATCACCGACCCGGCCGATGCACACCTCGACGCTCGGTCCAACCAGCTGGTCGTTCTTGGAGCGCCGCTGCTAGCGCGCCAGGACCTCCCACTGCTGGGCCAGCACAATGTCGGGAACGCTTTGGCTGCGTCTCTCGCGGTGATGGCGGCGGACCGGTCACACCAGACCCAGAAGGCGAGAAAGGGAATCGCTGCCGCGCTCAGAACATTCCGCTCGCTGCCGCACCGTCTCGAGCTCGTGGGAGAGTTCGGAGGCGTGCAATGGATCAACGACTCGAAGGCGACGAACGTCAGCTCAACCGCGGTGGCAATTGACGGGATGGAGCGTCCAACCGTCCTACTCCTGGGCGGGCGACACAAGGGCGAAGCGTATACGCCGCTCGCCGATGCAGTGCGACGGAAGGTGAAGAGAGTGATTGCCTACGGGGAAGCCGCGCCGATCATCGCGACCGATCTCCGACCCGTCGTCGATGTCGTACGCCTCGGGTCGGATTTCGAAGAGGTCATGCGGGCAGCGAGGGCGGCGGCGCAGGCGGGAGAGGCCGTGCTTCTGTCCCCGGCGTGCTCCAGCTACGACATGTTCTCTAACTACGAGGAAAGAGGCGAGCGGTTCCGCGTGCTCGCGGCAAAGGAAGCGTAATGGATGCAACGACGGATCTGACGGATCGCTGGCGCATGGGGGTCGAGGCGCGGGCGCTGGTCATCCTTACCGGGGTGTTCCTGGCGTTCGGGCTCGCGACTGTGTACAGCGCCAGCGCGATCGTCGAGATGCAGGCCGGCTACGGCCACGCATACCTTCTCTTCCGCCAGCTGATTGGGATGGCCATTGGCGTCGGACTGTTCGCGGTCGCGGCAAAGATGGATGCGGAGGTCTGGGAGAAGCTGGCCTGGCCCATCATGATCCTGTCGTTGGTGCTCCTCGTGGTCGTGATCCTTCCATTCACGGTGGGAATCGCGCCGCGCATTCACGGCGCTCGGCGATTCCTGTTCGGGAGCTCCGTTCAGCCATCCGAGTTCGGCAAGCTCGCGGTGATCGTCTGGACCTCGATGCTCGTCGTGAAAAAAGGGCCGGCGCTGAGACGCCTGACGAAGGGTCTGCTTCCGTTCCTCGTAGTCATCGGCGCGATGGACATTCTCGTGATGCTGGAGCCGGACCTCTCCACCGCGATGATGTTCACCCTGGTGATGGGAATCATCCTGTTCGCGGGCGGCGTGCGCATCGGTCATTTCGTGGCACTCGGTGTGATGCTGATTCCGCTGGTGTACGTGAAGATCGAGCGGCTCAACTACGTCCTTCTCCGGATGTCGGCGTTCTTCGACCCTGGCGCTGCGCCGCTCGAGGTGAGCTATCAGCTCCGTCAGTCGCTGATCGCAGTCGGCTCGGGCGAGATATTCGGCGTCGGCTTCGGCAGGGGTCGGCAACAGTACGGATTTCTGCCATTTGGCTACGACGACTTCATCGCGGGACACATCGGTGAAGAATGGGGTTTTGTCGGACTGACCCTGCTCATCCTCGCGTTCGCGATCTACGCGGCGCTGGGATTTCGCATCGCCCGGAAGGCCAGGAGCCCTTTCCTTCAGCTGGTCGCGGTCGGATTGACGGTGACGATGGTGCTGACCGCGTATCTTCATATCGGTGTGGCAACCGGGTTGCTACCAACCACGGGTCTCACGCTCCCATTCATCTCCTACGGTCGCTCCAATCTGATCCTCTCTCTCGTCATGACTGGAATCCTTATCAACATCGGAAGTACCCGTGAAAAGGTATTTGGCGTAGCAGCGACTGATCCCCTCGCTCTTCGCGCGCTCCCGGCGCGATGAGGGTTATCTTCGCCGGCGGTGGCACCGGTGGCCACCTGTATCCAGGCCTCGCGATAGCGCGCGCGCTCGTCAAGGCCGATCCGCGCGTCGAGCCGTTCTTCATTGGCGCGCAGCGAGGCATTGAGCGCGATGTGCTGCCGCAGGTGGGCTTTCCGTTCGAGCTCCTCGATCTGCACCCGCTCTATCGCGCACGTCCGTGGGAAAACTGGAAGACCGTTCGTGGTGCGGTGAGCGCGTGGCGCAGGATCGCTGGCGAGGTGCGCAGCGAGCACCCCGCGTGTGTGGTAGGGACTGGCGGGTATGCGGCCGGGCTCGCGCTCGGCTATGCCCTCGCCCACGATATTCCATTTGTGCTGCAGGAGCAGAACACGCATCCCGGCATCACCGCGAAATTCTTCGGCCGTTTCGCCAGGCAGGTGCACCTCGGCTTTCCCGAGGCGAGGCGCCAGCTCTCTCCGTCGAAGAAGACGGAGGTGTTCGACTCCGGCAATCCGATCGAGCCTCCCCCCGCGGACGCGTTCGAGAAGGGTCCGGCGCGGGTGAAGTGGGGGTTTCCCGCCACCGGCGGCGCGGTGCTGCTCGTCTATGGTGGGAGCCAGGGATCGCAGGCAGTGAATGAGGCGGTCGCCAAGTGGATCGACCAGGGACTTCCTCCCGGTCTCTACGTGATCTGGGCGACGGGGAAGGCCAACCACGAGAAACTCGCTCACTATGAGAGCGATCGGGTGAAAGTCCGCGCGTACATCGCTCCGATCTCGGAGGCCTACAGGGCCGCCGACTTCGCGCTGTCGCGCGCGGGGGCGATGGCCACCGCGGAGCTGTGCGCGTGGGGCATTCCGGCGATCGTGGTTCCACTGCCGACGGCAGCGGCAGATCACCAGACCGAAAACGCAAAGGCTCTCGCAGCCTCGGGCGCCGCGGAGATGATCCGTCAATCCGATCTCAACACCCAGAGTCTCTCGCGGGCGGTCGGCTCGATGCTCTCCGATCCCGGCAAGCTTGCCAGCATGAGAGCGAAGGCTCTCCAGCGAGCTCGGCCAACTGCCGCCGCGGACATCGCCGGACACATTCTTCGACTCGTCGCCCGCGAGCAGACTCGAGCTTGAGCGCGGCCGGCGTTCCACCGCGAGCCCGCAGCTAAATGCAGCAGTCGATCGATGACTCCGATCCGCGCCCGGTTCATTTCGTCGGCATAGCGGGCGCGGGGATGCGCGCGCTGGCAGAGCTGCTCGCTCGCCGCGGCGTCGTCGTGACTGGATGCGATGCCAATCCGGGAGCGATCGGAGATCTCGAGGCGCTCGGAATACACGTCGCCACAGGCCACAGCCCGGATCACGTTGCGGGTGCGCGAGAGCTGATCGTCACGTCTGCCATGTCCAGGGATCATCCCGAGCTCGCCCGCGCGAGAGAGCTTGGCATTCTTATCACGCGCAGAGCCGAAGCGCTCGGACAGGCCGTCTCCGGCGGAAAAGTCGTCGGAATAGCCGGCACCCACGGCAAGACCACCACGACAGTCATGACCACCGCGGCGCTGGCAGCCGCCGGTCTCAAGCCAACTGGAATCGCAGGCGGCCGCGTCGGGGAATGGAAGGGCAATCTCCACTATGAGTCCGACCAGCTGTTCGTCGTCGAAGCCGACGAATACGATCGCTCCTTCCTTACGCTATTACCCACCGTCGCTGTCGTGACGAACATGGAAGCGGATCACCTCGACATCTACCGCGACCTCGAGGATATCAGAGCGACCTTCTCGCTGTTCGTGCGTGACGCCGCGACCATAGTCCTTTGCGATGATGATGCCGGGGCCAGATCTCTCGATCTTCCGGCCAGCGCCGAAATCATCCGGTACGGCCTCAAGCCCTACGACAACGGCTGGAACTACGTCGCGACAAACGATGCACGCCTCGTTGGAAGAGATGTCCGGTCTAACGGGCCTTCAACCGCTTTCGCCGTTAGCTACGATGGCAGCCCTCTCGGCGATGTTGTCCTCCGCGTACCGGGTCACCACAACGTCCGGAACGCTCTCGCCGCGATCGGTTCCGGATTCGCGCTCGGCGTGACGCTGGACGAGATGCGCGAGGGCCTTCTCCAGTTCGGTGGCGTGGATCGCCGGTTCCAGCACCTTTTCGATACTCGCGGTGTCTCGATCGTGGATGACTACGCACACCATCCGACGGAGATTGCTGCCACGATCCAGGCGGCCCGCGCGTCATACCCGGGGCGACGGATCGTGGCGGCGTTCCAGCCGCATCTCTTTTCCCGCACCCGTGATTTCGCCGACGCGTTCGGTGAAGCGCTGGCCGCCGCCGACGCGGTGTTCCTGGCAGAGATCTATCCGGCTCGTGAGAAGCCGATCCCCGGAATAACGTCGGAGCTGATCGCCTCGCCCCTCGCGCGTGCGGGGCGCTCCGTAGTGTGGCAAGGCCCTCGATCGGAGCTGAGTGACGCTCTCGCCGGATTCGTGAAGGAAGGGGATGTCGTCATCACGATTGGCGCCGGCGACATCACGCGGACCGGACCCGAGCTGAAACAGCTGCTGGCAGCGCGCGCGAAATGATAGAACGCGAGCGCCTGCGAAAACCGGGGTGGAAGATTCTCGGCGCACTTTTTCTCGTGGCGGTCATCATGGCTGCCGCGTGGGGTGTCCGCGCCGGGGCTCGCAGCATGGCGTTTTTCCGGGTGCGGACCGTGGACATTCGCGGGGCGCGGTATCTCCAGCCGAACGAAATCGTGACTCGCCTCCAGATCGACACGCTCGCGTCGCTGTGGGATGACCTCGAGCCGTTTCGCCAGCGAGTTCGACGTCATCCCCAGGTGGCGGATGTGCGGATCGAGCGCAGAATGCCGGGAACGTTGGTGGTGATCATCGAGGAGAATCTTCCGGTGGCGCTGATACAAACACCGGCCGGACTACTCCCCTTCGATTCGCTCGGACGACAGCTCCCAATCGATCCGTCTCGGACCAATCTCGACCTTCCCATTGTTGCGAGCGCCGATCCCGTTCTTCTTAAGCTTGTTGGCGCGATCCGCGCCGCCGAGCCGCGCGTGTTCGCGCGCGTCGAAGAGGCGAGAAGAATTGGGCGGGATGAAATCCTGCTCACGCTCTCTCCTCCTCGGGCCGAAGATGCGGCGCGCGCGGCAGGTGACACGGCGAAGCTGCCGCGCAAATCACTGCGCGTGCGCTTGCCGCTAGGCCTGTCAGTCGAGCGGCTTGCCGATATCTTTCCCGTTGAAAGTGATCTCGCTCGACGTCAGGCACGCGTCGGAGAGATCGATCTACGTTATCGCGATCAGGTGATCGCAAGGCTTCAATGAATCCCGAACGCATCATCGCTGGTCTCGACATAGGATCCGCCAGGACGACCGTTGTCATCGCCGAAGCAATCGGTGACAGAAAGAGCACTCCGTCGCTAAGGATCCTTGGCGTTGGTCAGGCCCGCACCACCGGACTGCGCAAAGGCGTCGTCTCGGACATCGAGGAGACCACTCGCTCGATCAAGAAGGCGGTGGAAGACGCCGAGCGAATGGCCGGGACCAAGATCGACACGATCTACGCCGGGATCGCCGGCGAGCACGTGAGGGCGATGATCAGCAAGGGGATCGTCGCCGTGAACGGCGACGAGATCTCCAAAGCCGACGTCGACCGCGCCAACGATGTGGCGCGCGCCCAGCAGGTTCCGCAGGATCGCGAGCTGCTCCACGCGATTCCGCAGGAGTATTCCGTCGACAAGAATCAAGGCATCCGTGATCCCATTGGAATGATCGGAACCAGGCTGGAGACTGAGATGTATCTCGTCACAATCGGCGCTTCGCCGGCGATGAATCTCCGCAAATCGGTGGAGAAGGCGGGTTATCGAGTGCGCGAGCTGGTTCTCGAGCCACTCGCCAGCGCGCTCAGCGTGCTCACGGAAGACGAGAAGGAGCTCGGCGTAGCCCTGGTGGAGATGGGAGCGGGTACGACCGACATCGCGGTCTTCCACGAGGGCAAGATCCGGCACCTGGGGACGGTCAACTACGGCGGGAACAACGTCACGAGCGACATAGTGCAGGGCATGGGCGTGACGCAGGCCGACGCGGAGCGCCTGAAGGAGCGATACGGGTGCGCCTATGAGCCGCTGGTCGATCCGACGGACGTCATCCAGCTGCCGAGCACGGTCGCGCAGGGTGAGAGGCACATCCCGCGCGAGGTTCTGGCGCACATCATCCATCAGCGGATGGACGAGATCTTCAATCTCGTGCTGAGCGAGATCCAACGGGCGGGGTTTGCGACGCGCCTGAACGGCGGCGTGGTGATCAGCGGTGGCGCCGCAGCAATGGAAGGCGTCGCCGAGCTGGCGGCTGACGTCTTCGGGACCGGGGTGAGGATCGGCTCTCCGTCGGAGAACATCGGGGGACTGAGCGATTCGGTCGACGCCCCCCGCTTCGCGACCGTGGTCGGGCTTGCCCTTTACGGCGCCCACAGGGCGGCTGCGGGCTTCTCTCCGACCAGCAAGCACCGGGCGCTCGCCGGGGTTGGCGTCGACAAGTTTACGAAACGCCTGAAGACCTGGCTCGAAGACTTCTTCTAGGCCTGGGTTCCGATCGTAGCGCGCTTTACCACGCGCGCACTATGAGAAAATCATAAAACAGAGAGCGCGCGGGCGAGTGTGGATAACTCGCATGACGAGGGTTGTACTTTTTTCGACGTCCGTTCGTCTTTGCCTATGGTACGATTCGACTAACGGTCTTATAATAGCCCGAGATTTTTTTCCACAAATCCCGCAGTGCCGGAGTTTCCCACCCGATGATATTTGAATTCGAGGAGAGCCAGTCACAAGCCGCCCGCATGAAGGTCGTGGGCGTCGGTGGCGGGGGCGGAAACGCCGTCAATCGCATGATCGAGGAACACCTCGAAGGGGTGGAGTTCATCTCGGTCAATACCGATGCCCAGGCCCTCCTCAATTCCAAGTCCGACGTAAAGATTCAGATAGGTAAGAAGCTAACCCGCGGCCTTGGCGCTGGAGCGCGGCCGGAGATCGGGAAGCAGGCCATCGACGAGAGCCGGGAAGAGGTTTCCCGCGCGATGCACAACGCTGACCTCGTTTTCGTGACCTGTGGCATGGGTGGTGGGACTGGAACGGGTGCCGCCCCCGTCCTGTGCGAGCTCGCTCGTGCAGCTGGTGCCCTGACAGTTGGAATCGTCACCAAGCCATTCCTGTTCGAAGGCCGCAAGCGCATGCGACAGGCTGAGCTGGGCATCGCGGAGATGCGGAAGCACGTCGACACCATGATCGTGGTCCCCAACGAGCGCCTCCTTGCCGTAGTCGGCAAAGGAATCCCGTTCCAGGACGCCCTCAAGAAGGCCGACGAGGTCCTCCTCCACGCTACCCAGGGCATTTCCTCCCTCATCAGCGTTACCGGACTCGTGAACGTCGACTTCGCGGACGTCCGGACCGTCATGCAGGAAGGTGGATCCGCCCTCATGGGCACGGGAATAGGACGCGGTGAGAATCGCGCCATTGAAGCCGCCCAGCAGGCGATCGCCAGCCCGCTGCTTGACAACGTCTCGGTATCCGGGGCAACCGGAGTCCTGGTGAACATCACGGGCGGCGCAGACCTCACCCTCGGTGAAGTCCACCAGATCAACGAGATCATCCACGACGCGGTTGGAGAAGACGCGGAAATCATCTTCGGCGCGGTCCACGAGCCGGCCATGCAGGGAGAGATTCGCGTCACCGTCATTGCCACCGGCTTCGACCGCCCGCAGTCGTCGTCCGTCCAGGCGCCCAGTCTGATATCGACGCCGTCCCCGATCTTGAGGGGGTCACCGGTGATTCCGCTCCGTCCGCCGCGAGGAAATGGGGCGACCAGGAACAGCCTCGGCGAGATCCCAAGACGGAACACTCCGACCAGCAATCCGGCTGTGACACCAGAGCGGGACCGATCGTCTCCTGAGCAGGACCTGAGTGACATGGAAATTCCGACATTTATTCGAAGGCAGATGGATTGAAGCGGGTCAGCGTAAGACCAGTGAGTTATGCTGTGGTGGCGACCCTTGCTTTGGTCGCCATTTGGCTTACACCCGCCCTCGAAAAGAGGCAGGTATTTCCGATGGAACCGGTCGTTGTCACTCGACCGGGCCTCGACCCAGCGGATTTCATGCTCTCGCCGCTCCTCGTCGAAGCCTCCAATACCGAGCTCCTCGACACCCTGGCAATTTCCGGTGTAATCCGGTCAAGTCTCTACAATGCGCTCAACGAGAGCGGCGTGGGCATTCTCCCGCCCTCGGCTCGTCACAAGCTCGCCTGGTCCCTCGCCGACATTTTCGAGTACAAGGTCGACATGAGCCGCGACCTCAGGCAGGGTGACAAGTTCCACCTGCTGGTCGAGCGGCTCCAGAAGCCCAACGGCGCGATCATCGTCAACAAGGTCCTCGGCGCCCGTCTCGCGCTCTCAGGCGGGAGCAATCCGCTCGAGGCAATCGCCTTCGACAGTCCCGGCTCGACGAACTCGCAGTACTACGACGCCAGCGGCGTCTCCTTGCGGGCGGCCTTCCTGCGCGCTCCAGTGGCTTTCCGCCGCATCACCAGCATCTTCGGAGCGCGCAAGCATCCGATTTTCGGCCAGTGGCGCAACCACACCGGAACGGATTACGCGGCACCGACGGGCACGCCCATTCGCGCGATTGGGGACGGGTTCGTGGTTTTCGCCGGACGGAGGGGTGGATACGGAAACGTGATCGACATCAGGCACCGCAACGGGATGGTCAGTCGTTACGGGCACATGCGAAACTTTGCGCCGGGGATGCGCCCTGGGACCCGCGTGACCATGGGTAATACCATCGGCTACGTCGGCTCAACGGGTTGGGCAACTGGTCCGCACCTCCACTTCGAGATCCGCGTCGCTGGCGTCGCTCGCGATCCGCGACTGGCCCTCCAGAGCAAAGGTGGGGAGCCGATACCTTCGGGCGAGCGTTCGCTGTTCCAGAAGATGCGGAACCAGACCCTCGCAAGCCTGAGCCAGGCACAAGTCGCCAACGTATCGGAGTAGCGCCGCCGGTAGCCGCTCGGACTTATCTTCAACCCGGACCTCAGCGTCCGGGTTTTTTTTGTCCTGAACACAGTCGGCGGCAGATGCCAAGCAGAATATTGAAGCGTGCGGGCGACGTACCGGCCCGCTCGCTCTGGACCAGAATCAAGGACGTAGCGCTCACCGACGTGACTGCGATCGCGCGGGCGGGTGCCATACAAGGCTCACTGGAGGCCCTCGAGGAGGTTCTGCTCGAGGCCGACTTCGGCGTCCCCACAACGCTCCGTCTGGTGAGCGAGATTGAAGGCCAGGCGCGCCGTGGCTTCATCAAGACCCAGGATGAATTCCTGCTGGCGCTCCGGAAGGCGATCGAAGCATCGCTTCGATCTGGCAACAGCGACCCGAAGGTCGTTCGCGCTGAAGTGGCGCCCACCGTTTTCCTTATCGTCGGAGTCAACGGGGCCGGGAAAACGACCTTCATCGGGAAATTCTCCGACTTTCTCAAGGTGAATAAGATGTCTGTACTCGTTGGCGCGGGCGACACGTTCCGGGCTGGCGCCATCGATCAGCTTCGCAGCTGGGCCCAGCGCACGGGCGCGGATTTCGTCGGAGGAAACCCCGGCTCCGATCCCGCATCGGTCGCGTTCGACGCCGTCGACGCCGGAATCAGCCGCGGAAAGGATGTTGTCATCGTCGACACAGCCGGACGACTTCACACCAGCGGATCGCTGATGGACGAGATGAAGAAGATAAATCGAGTAATTGGCAAGCGGCTTCCAGGGGCTCCGCACGAGACGCTGCTCGTCCTCGATGCCACGATCGGGCAGAACGCCGTAGTCCAGGCGAAGACCTTCGCCGAAGCGATTCCCGTCACGGGGCTGGTCGTCGCCAAGGTCGATGGAACCGCGAAAGGCGGTGTCGTCCTCGCCGTCCACGAGGCGCTGGACGTCCCGATCAAATTCCTCGGCACCGGTGAGAAGTCGACCGATCTGGTTCCGTTCGATGCGGCGGAATTCGCGCGCGAGGTTCTCGAAGGATAGATGGTGTCGGGCACGGAGGTGCGCGGGAAGATCTATCTCGACATGCCCGTCAACTACCTCAAGGGTGTCGGGCCCGCCCGCGGCGATGCCTTGAGAAGACTGGGGATCGTGACGGCGCGTGATCTTCTGTTCCACATCCCGCACCGCTACGAGGACGCGAGCACGATCACACCGATCGCCTCGCTCGAGACTGGAATGGACGGGACGATCATCGGGAGGGTCATCTCCAAGGGGATCATCCCCACTCGGAAGGGATTGCGGATCTTCCAGGCCGTGCTGAAGGACGACACGGGCATGATCGAGGCCTCATGGCCCGGACAACCGTTCCTCGACCGCACGATCGAGAAGGGCGACCTCATGTTGCTCACGGGGCCCGTCCGATTCTTTCACGGCCGGCAGCTCCAGCCGCGCGAATACATCCAGTTGGGGAAGGACGACGATGGAGTAAAAGGCGGAAAAGTCCTCGCCGTTTATCCCGCCACCGAGGGCCTCTCCTTCAAGGTCATTCGTGGGATCATCGATACCCACCTCGACGCACTCCTTCCGCTCGTAAAGGAGTACCTGCCGGAGGATCTGCTGCGCATGGCGGGGGTGCCGTCCCTGCGCCAGGCGATCGGAATGGTCCACCGTCCCCAAACGATCGCCGAGGGCGTCGAGGGGAGAGCCCGCCTCGCTTTCGAGGAGCTTCTGTTCGTCCACCTCCTGCATCGACGCGGAAATGCGCTCAAGCGACAGCGGCGCAGCGGTATCGCATTCCAGAATCGTCGGCAGCTCACGAGCGCTCTGAAAAACGCGCTGCCTTTCACGCTCACGAACGCTCAGATGACAGCCGTGCGCGAGATCGTGGCCGACATGTCCAGCGACCGGAAGATGCATCGGCTCCTGCAGGGGGACGTCGGAAGCGGGAAGACAATCGTGGCTCTCTTTGCGTCGCTGCTGGCCATGGAGAACGGCTATCAGGCCGCGATCATGGCGCCGACCGAGCTGCTCGCGGAGCAGCACGCGCGGACGTTCACAAAGCTCCTCGAGCCGCTTGGCATCGAGCCCGTGCTGGTGACGGGAAGCCTGAGCTCGCGCGCGCGCAAATCGGCGGCGCAGAAGCTTGCGAGTGTTGAACCGTTGCTCGCGGTGGGAACACATGCGCTCGTCCAGGACGCGGCGGTATTCGGCCGCCTTGGGTTCGTGACCATCGACGAGCAACACCGCTTTGGCGTCGAGCAGCGCGCCGCGATCTCGGCCAAGGGAGAGTCTCCCGACGTACTGCTCATGAGCGCGACGCCGATCCCGCGCTCGCTCGCACTCACCACCTACGGTGATCTCGATGTGAGCACGCTCGACGAGCGGCCCGCAGGGCGACAGCCGGTCACGACGGTCATGCGGCCGGAATCCGCGCGTGAGAGAGTCCTCGAGTTCGTGGCGCGCGAGACCGAGAAAGGCAGGCAGGCCTACGTGGTCTACCCCGTGATCGAAGACTCGGAGAAGACAGACCTCAAGGCGGCGACGACCATGTACGAGCAGCTGTCGGCGGGCGCTTTCGCGGGAAGAGTTGTCGCGCTCATCCACGGCCGAGTTCCCGCCGCCGAGCGCGAGATCACAATGCGCGCGTTCCGCGATGGAAAAGTGGACATCTTGGTGTCGACCACAGTTGTCGAGGTGGGCATCGACGTCGCGAACGCGACCGTGATGCTCGTCGAGCATCCGGAGCGTTTCGGGTTGTCACAGCTGCACCAGCTGCGCGGCCGCGTTGGGCGTGGCGCTGAAGCCTCCTTTTGCATTCTCCTCGGCGACGTCGGGGATGAAGCAGCGGAGCGGCTGAACATCTTCGTAGACACCGACGATGGGTTCGAAATCGCGCGCGCGGACTTGCGACTGAGGGGAATGGGCAATCTCTTCGGCGAGCAGCAGAGCGGGGAGGCGACGTTCAGGATCGCCGATCCCATCCGCGACGAAGACCTCAACATCAAAGCGCGCGCCGCGGCGGAAATGTTGCTGGATCGTGACCCGGAGCTTACAGCAAGGGAGAACGCCGGGATCCGCAAAGTGATGGGCGCGCGCTACTCTCGGGCGCTTGAGCTGTTCCGGGTGGGGTAGGGGGTGTCAGCAACGCAGTCGACTATCTAAATCCGCGTAACCACTAGTTGCTTGGGTTCGCCAGCCGCTTCTTGATGCGCTCGAGTTCCGCGCTCACCTTCGCGAGCTCCTCCTTGGTCCTGGCGAGCTGCTCCTTCAGTGCGGCAATCTCCTCGTCCCGCGACCGGCTCACCACGACAACCGTGTCCGTCCCTCCAGTTGCGGAAGTTGTACCGGCGACGGCCCTGGGAGTACCCGCAACTCCCTGGGCTATGACGGCAGTGCGACGCAGCACTGTCGCTTCGTTCTTGTACCAGCCCGCCGAGTCTGCCGACAGATAGCCGTCGAGTGCGGCGATTCCGCCTGTCAATGATCCGTGGTCGTTGGCGGGGTCGAGCATATACGCGGCCTTCCAGAAGCCGATCTCCCTCGCCTCACGCGTGTCCGGATGTGTCCGAACATACTCGGCGAGCAGGCGATCGGCTGCCCAATAGTTCCCGGCATCGACGTTCCGGCGCGCGTAATACAACGTGCGCTCATAATCGCTCTTGGAAGGTGGGGTCACGATGGGCAGCTGGGCGCACGCCAGCAGGGCAAACGACGACAATGCGATTCGAAAACTTCTCATCCGTGTTCCTCGGGCTTTGGTGCGGGCTCGCGTCGCCGCCGGGCGTCCGTTGGCTCCATAGGAAGCGTGACGACAAATGTCGTACCCTCGCCCACCCGGCTCTCTACTGTGATCTGGCCACCGTGGGCCTCTACGATTTCTCTCGCAATCGCCAGGCCCAAGCCTGTGCCCTTGGTGGCTGCCTGCGCCTGGTTGTCCGCCTGAAAGAACTTGTCAAAAATGTGAGGCAACTGTCCCGCCGAAATCCCCGCTCCGGTGTCGCTGACGGTGACGACCACATTGTTGTTTACGACCGACACTGTCAGAGCGACCTTGCCGCCGCGGGGCGTGAACTTGAACGCGTTGGAGATCAGATTCCCCAGCACCTCGTTGATCCGATCTTCGTCCCAGTAAACCTTTTGCGGCAGACTCTCTCCATGGTCGATCGAAAACACGATGTCCCGTTGATTCGCCAGGACCGAGAAAGAGCTCTCCAAGGTCGTGAGCAGTCTCTGCAGGTCTACCCCGCGCACCTCGATCTTTCCGCCGCTCGCCTCGAACCTGCTGATGTCGAGCAGCCGCTTTACGAGCCGCGTCAGGGTCTGTGCTTGCTTGTTGACCGTCTGAAGGATGTCCTCTTGTTTGGGGCTCAGCTCTCCATAAATCCCTTCCTGCAGGAGCTCCAGATAGCCAATGATCACGTTGATCGGTGTCTTGAGCTCGTGCGATGCGATACTGACGAACTCGGCACGCAGTCGCTCCAGCTCCCCGAGCTGCCGCGCCATCGCGCGATAGCTCGCCGCGAGACGTCCGAACTCTCCCCCGTGACTGGGCGATAGCCCTAGCTCGTGAGTCAGGTCCCCTTCGGCTATGGCGTGCATGCCCCTCTCGAGCTCATAGACTGGCCGACTGATTGATCTCAACAGCCAAATTCCAATGACGAGGGCTATCAGCAGCGCAATCGGCAGGGCTCCCGCCACCAGGCGCTCGGCCCTCAGCGTTTCGCTCGTTGCGTCGGTCATGCGCTGCCGGGTGCGATTGCGAAGCGTATTGGCGCTCGCCCCCAGGGAGCTGTCGACTGAAGCGATAGCAGGGCGCGTCCGCTGCTGGGAGATCCTTTCTGCCGCCGCGCTTCTGCCGGCGGAGGCCTGCTCGTACTCGTCGCGAGCGGCCGTCCTCAGTGCGTCGAGCGACGCCCGGATTTGGGTGGCCGACAAGTCAAGCCGGTAGCGGTCTAGCGAGTCAGTGAGAGCAACCAGGCCGTCGATCTCGCGCTGCATGCGCTCCGCGCTCTTCTGGTCGTGGATGAAGAGAAGGGCATCCTCCGCTCGCCGAGCATCGTCGGTGCGCTCGCGGAACGAGCCGAGAAGCATCGAAGCCGCAAATTCGCGATCGCGTAGGAGCCGGCTCGTCTCGTAAAGTTGCTCGAGCGAGTTGAGGGAGATGAGCAGCGGGACGATCAGCACGAGCGCGATCGCGAACAGGCCCCAGCCCAGGCGCGCGCGCAGTGTCATTTTAGCGGGAGATCCGTATCGGTGATCGACTTTTTCGGCAAGGCTGTAAAGCTATCGTTGGCGACGGGTGGACGGAACCGAGACGCCATGATACTCTCAGGCCCTATGACTCTCACACACGCACTGGCTACCAACGCCGTCTACCTTGCCGCGCGACCGCTCCTCCCAACGATTTCATCCATGACTTCGCCGTATTCACGAATAGCAGAGCTCGCATCACATGCCGGCCAGACCGTACGCGTCCGCGGCTGGGTCACTCACGTCCGATCCTCGGGCAAGGTCGCCTTCGTCGTGATGCGGGACGGCAGCGGGTTGCTCCAGGCAGTGCTAGTCAAGAGTGAGCTGGCGCCCGAGACGTGGGAGCGCTTCGGCAAGTTGACGCAGGAAACATCCATAGAGGTCGAAGGCGAAGCGCGCCCGGATGCGCGCGCCCCGGGCGGTTACGAGCTCGGGGTCACGGAGCTCTCGATCATCGGCGAGAGTCCGATCGACTATCCCATCCAGCCGAAAGAGCACGGAATCGATTTTCTCCTGGATAACCGTCATTTCTGGTTGCGCACGCCGAGACAGCGGGCGATCGCGCGCATCAGGCACGAGGTAGAGCAGGCGATCAGGGATTTCTTCTACGAGCGGGACTTCACGCTTGTCGACACGCCCATCCTGACGAAGGCAGTGGGGGAGCGCAGCGGACTTTTCGCCACCGAGTATTTCGACGAAGGGACGGCCTATCTCGCGCAGACCGGGCAGCTGTACGGCGAAGCCGCGGCCGCGGCGTTCGGAAAGATCTATTGCTTCGGGCCGACGTTTCGCGCCGAAAAATCCAAGACCCGCCGGCACCTCACCGAGTTCTGGATGGTCGAGCCGGAGGTCGCCTTCAACGATTCCGACGACAACATGCGGCTCCAGGAAGAATTTGTGTCGTACATCGTGGCGCGCGTGCTCGAGCGGCGGCAGCCGGAGCTCAAGGAGCTCGAGCGCGACATCTCCAGGCTCGAAAACATCAAGGCGCCGTTTCCCCGCATCGATTACAGCGATGCGGTAAGGATCCTGCAGGCGAAGGGAAGCTCGGTGAAATGGGGCGAGGATCTTGGAGCCGAGGACGAGGCGCTGCTCGTCGAGGGCCAGGACCGCCCGGTCTTCATCTACAACTATCCCAAGGAAGCGAAGGCGTTCTACATGAAGGAGAATCCGGCGGATCCACGCACGGTCCTGTGCGACGACCTGCTGGCACCGGAAGGATACGGCGAGATCATCGGTGGATCACAGCGCGAGGACGACCACGACAAGCTGCTCGCGCGGATCAAGGAGGAGAATCTGCCCGTGGAAGCGTACAACTGGTACCTGGACCTGAGAAAGTACGGAACGTTCGTTCATTCAGGGTTCGGCCTCGGGCTCGAGAGAACCGTGGGATGGATCTGCGGAATCCATCACATCAGGGAGGCGATTGCCTTCCCGAGAACCATGAACCGGCTCAAGCCGTGAGACCTGGCGGATTTTGAAACGAGGTGAAGAATTCCTATGATGATGGTTCTCTCGGCCCTCAGGCCCGACGCAAGCCTTCCTGAATTCCTCGCCCACCGGGCGAGGTCGGCGTCGATTCATCGGCTCTCGATCGACTTGGTGGTCGGAATCACCGGCTCATGGGCCGCGATCCAATGGCGACCTTCCGCCTGGCTCGTGTTGATGAGCATCGCGCTTTGTTTCGCTTCCTACGGTGCGTGGGGACTGGCGGATCGCGCGCGGTCGCACATCGCTGCCGGGGGCCATCGCATCCTGACCGGGTCGATGGAAGCTCTGTGCGCCCTGCTGGGATTCGCTGGCGTGCTTGCCGCGGCTGGCGTTCTGCTGAGCGTCTGGGCATTCGCGCTAGGCACCTGGATCAGCTGATAGCTGTATCTGCTGGTACGACTCCTCGGCAAGCTTTCGGATAAGACTTCCGTCTCGGTAGCCGGCCCGAGCGGCTTTTCAGACCTCTTCAGGCGGTCCGTTAGCACGCTCGCCCTGCTTGGCCTCATCCCACAGCTCGTCGAGCTTCTCGAGCCCGGCGTGTGAAACGTCGATTCCGCGCTCCCTGGCCAGCTTCTCGATCTGCTGGAATCTCCGCTCGAACTTGGCGTTCGCCTTGTCGAGCGCGATCGACGCGTGAACTCCTGCCTTTCTGCAAAGGTTGACCACAGCGAACAGGAGATCTCCGAGCTCGGCCTCGACAGCGTAGTGCCGGGCATCGAGGAGCGGTGGCGCCCCGGCTTTGGGCGGCGCCGATTGACGGAGCTCTTCCCGAACCTCCAGCAACTCCTCCTCGACCTTTTCCGCGGGACCATCGACGTCCGGCCAGTCGAATCCGACACCCGCTGCGCGATCCTGCAGCCGGTGCGCGCGATGCAGCGCTGGCAACGATGCGGGCAACCCGTCAGCGATGCTCTCGCGATGTTTGGATTTCATCCTCTCCCACGGCTCCTTCGCCACATCGCCGTAAAGGTGGGGATGCCTTCCCTTCATCTTGGTGATCAAACCTTCAGCGACATCAGCGAACGCGAAGGCGCCGCGCTCGTCGGCCAGCACCGAGTGGAAGAGCACCTGGAGCAGAACATCGCCGAGCTCTTCACGCAAGAGCGCGTCGTTCTGCAGACGTATCGCGTCGTCGAGCTCGTGCGCCTCCTCGATCAGGTAGGGGCGGAGCGATTCGTGTGTCTGCGCGGCATCCCAGTCGCAGCGTTTGCGAAGATCGCGCATGAGCGCCAGAGTGTCGTCGAGCGAGTGTGCGCTTGTCTTATCCATAGATCTTTGATCGCCGGACGAAGTTTCTTGTTGGCACCAGGGGCCGCGCGTATACTACCCGCAACATAAATGAAGCGTCAATGAAGCATTCTTTAGCTCGCGCCGGGGTCGAGATCGATCTGGGCGCGTTGCAGCGTAATGGAGCCGCGCTCGCGCGCCGCGCGGGAGTTCCGCTCCTGCCGATGATCAAGGCCGACGCCTACGGCCTCGGAGCCGAGCCAGTGTACCGCGCGCTCGAGTCACTCGAGCCGTGGGGCTACGGCGTGGCGACGGTGGAAGAGGGCGAACAGCTTCGCGATTGGGGCGTCACACGGCCGGTTCTGATTTTCACGCCGCTCCTCGAACAGGAGCTTCCGCGTGCACGATCCGCGCGGCTGACCCCGACGCTCGGGTTTCCGAAAGAGATCGACGCATGGAGACGCGCCGGCGGAGGCGCGTGGCATCTCGCAATCGATACCGGGATGAGCCGGGCGGGAATTCCGTGGCGAGAAGTCGGCCAGATAAAGCACCTGCTTCAACTCGTGCCGCCCGAAGGCGCATTCACCCATTTCCATTCGGCCGAGCTCGACGATGGAACTCTGGCGCGACAGGAAAAGCTTTTCAGAGAGTCAGTAGCGGCGCTTCCATCCCGTCCCCGGCTGCTCCACGCCGACAACAGCGCCGCGATCGCCCGAAAGGGGCGAAGTGAATGGGATCTCGTGCGCCCTGGCATCTTTCTCTATGGCGTCGGCAGCGGCAGGAGTGCAGCCGTGCAGCCCGAGCCAGTCGTGCACCTCCGGGCCCCTGTCGTCGAGATACGGAATCTGGAAGCCGGTGACACTGTCAGTTACGGCGCCACGCTCCGTGTGGAGCGTCCGGCCCGGATCGCTACTCTCGCAGTGGGATACGCGGACGGATACCCGAGGTCGCTCAGCAAGGCCGGTTCGGTGCTCGTCGGGGGGACGCTCGCTCCCGTCGCCGGGATGGTTACAATGGACATGACGATGATCGATGTCACGATGGTGCGATGCGAAGTTAGCGACGTTGTCACACTGATCGGGAGGGCGGGCGACACCGTTCTCACCGTCGAGCGCGTCGCCGACGACGCCGGGATGTCTCCATACGAGCTGCTGACTGGACTTCGCTCGCGAGTTGCCCGGTCTTACATCGGTTCTCCGACTTGAAGCGCGCGGTCATCCTCATACTCGACGGAGT
>JANMMF010000150.1:0-14907 GCA_031372985.1 Gemmatimonadota bacterium | reverse complement strand
ACAACGGCTTCGGCATCGGATTCGGTGATGCGCGGACGCTTCTGGAGCTTGCGCCATTCCTCGTCGTCGAAGAGCCCGATCCGAATCGGCGAGCGCCTCACCTGAAAAGTGTTCGCGCCGATGAGCGCGCTGGCGAGGTTCTCCTTCACGTAGGCATTCATCCCCGTGATGATCGCCACTACCGCGACGAGGAAAGCCACCGATACGATGATGCCGAGCAGCGTGAAAAACGACCGCAGCTTGTTGACCCGGATCTGCTCGAGGGCAGTAAGGATTACATCGGCGAACCGCATGGCAGCCTAATTTCGGGGTGGGGCGAGGGGCGCGCTACACTTTTGTTGCTGGTGCTACTCCGGAAGGGCTTTCGTTGTTCGGCAGGAGCTTCACCGCGATCACGATCGCAGCCAGGAGCGGCACCGCGACGAGCAGGCCCAGAACGCCGAAGATGATCGCCATCAGTGCCTGCATGACTATCGTCAGCGCCGGTGGAAGGTTCACGCCCTGCTTCATCAGGATCGGAATGAGCAGGTGGTTTTCGAGGAATTGAATCCCGATGTAGGCGATCGCGACGGCGAGCGCTTTCTGGGGAGAGTCGACGAAGCCCATCGCGATAGCCGGGAGGGAGCTCAGAATCGGCCCCAGCGTCGGCACGAATTCCAGAAGTCCGGCGAGAATACCGAGCGGGACCGCGGCCCGCACCTTGAGCGACATCAGCACGACGGTCGTCACGACTCCAATCACTATCATCGCTACGAGCTGAGTGACGAGCCACTTCCTCAGAGTGACGGCGACCGCGCTGAGAACCTCCTCAGCTCGCGCTCGGGAGCTTCGCGGCACCAGATAAAGGATTCCGCGACGATATGTCGAAGGTTCAATCGCAAGGTAGATCGCCAGGAATATCACGAGGACGATGCTCGCCAGGACTTCGAGAGTCGATCCCAGGAGATGCAGTAGGTAGCGCCCCGCTCCTCCGATCTGGGCGAGCAGCCTGTCCCGGAGCGTTGTCGGAACGGGGGTGGCCAACCCGGGCGAAGGAGCGGTGCCTCTCGACGAATCCCGAACCACGCCGGCGATGCCGGTGTCTGCGCCCGCCCGGGCCGAATCAGCCGTCGACGCGGCGCCGGCGGCCGCACGCGGAGCGGCATCGTCGCCGAAACCGGTGATAGTCGCGATGACGCCACCGCCGCGTGACAGCACCCATTGCTCCAGCTTCTCGAAAGCCTCGGGAAGCTTCGTCCGGAGCTCCGTGGTCTGCTCACGCACGGTGGGGCCAATCCAGCTGCCGAAGGCAGCGACCAACCCGATGAACGTGAAGACGATGAGCGGAGCAGCAAGTCCGCGCGGGATCCTCCAGCGCTGGAGCCGATCCGCCCCGGCGCTCACCGCGAGCGCGAACAGAATTCCGAGAAAGACGGTGAGCACAAGGGTGCGCGTCACCCACAGCAGAAGCAACGTGAGGGAGAGGCCGATAACCGTTGCCGCGATGCGGATCGCGTCGGAGCGCTGTTGTTCCCGGGCTTCGTTCATCGGCTCCAGTCTACCCGCGCCGGGGCGCTACCGGAAGACGCCGCAAACCCCCGCGTCCAGCCTGTATCCACACCGGATGCTATTCGTATCTGAGTGCTTCCACAGGGTCGAGGCGCGCGGCACGCGCGGCGGGAAGAAGGCCGAAAAGAATCCCCGTGAATGCGCTGGTCGCGAGTGCTGCAACGACCGCGGAGAGCGGCGTCGAGGCCGGGATCGCGGGGAAGGCCGTCTTGATGCCGAGTGCCACGAGAATGCCGAGCACCAGCCCGATCCCGGCGCCAATGCTGGTGAGCGTCGCCGCTTCGACCAGGAACTGCCAGAGGATCGCGCTCTTCGTCGCGCCAAGAGCCTTGCGGACGCCGATCTCTCTCGTGCGCTCGGTGACGCTGATCATCATGATCGCGACTACGCCGACGCCACCGACGAGGAGCCCGACCGACGACAGCGCGATGCCAACGACGAAAAACGTTCCGAACAGCTGGTTGTAGATCCCCATCAGCCGGTCCTGCGTCACGATCTCGAAGTTGTTCTTGGCCGTCGACCGCAGACCCCGGCGACCCCGCATCAGTGCCGTCACATCGTCGGTCGCCTCGGCAGTGGTCACGCCCGGCTCCGGCTTGACGATTAAATCGACGCCGCGCATCCACGGGTTGAGCGAGCGCCGCGCGGACTCGAAGGGTACGATCGCCTTGGCCTGGTCGCCTCCGCCCGCCGATGTCGGAGTTCCCATCGGGCTCGCTGTGTAGTGGTACACGCCAATCACCTGGAAGCCGACACCGTCGACGTTGATCATCTTGTCGATCGGATCCGAAGACCCGAACAGACGCTCAGCCAGCTTCTGGTTGACGATGATCACTCGCGCGCCGGTCGTGTTCTCCGCGTAGGTGAAGCTGCGTCCCGGATAGATGTCTCCGCCGTCCACGTCGACCCAGTTCGGCGTGTAGATCTCCATTCCGGTGCTGGTCTGCTTGTCCTTGTACTGGAACTTGGCGCCAGCGCCGAGGTGCGCGGTGACGGCCTTGATCGATGCCAACCGCTCGATCGCCGTAGCATCCTCGATCGTGAGCGCCGGATTGCGCCGCTCGGGACAAGTCGCGTCCGACCCATCGCACGCCTGGAAGCCGTGGATAGGGCGTCGATAGATGTAGAACGACGTCGGACCCGCTGCCTCGAGATCCTTGGCGAAGCTCTCGTTGATGCCGCGCACGACAGAGGACATCGCGACGACGACGAACACGCCGATCGCTACGCCCATGATCGTCAGGGCCGCTCGTACCTTGTTCGAGCGAATCGCGTCGATCGCCATCCCGACGCCCTCGAATGCGTTGAACACCCGCTGTGCGAGGCGCATCGCTACTCCTTCCTCAGCGCTTCGATCGGGTCGAGCGATGCCGCTCGACGCGCCGGGTAGACGCCGGAAATGATTCCGACGACTGTACCCAGGAGCGTCGCCATAACGATGGACCACGGCGCGACCTCGGCGGGCAGCGGGGTCTTCCACTCGATGATTCTGGCGATCAGGATGCCGAGGATGATGCCGACGATTGCCCCGAGGGTGCTGAGAGTCGCGGCCTCGACCAGGAACTGGCGCATGATGTCGCGCCGTCTCGCGCCGAGAGATTTCCTGATTCCGATCTCACGCGTGCGCTCCGCGACGGCGACGAGCATGATGTTCATGATCACCAGGCCGCCGACCACCAGGCCGATCGCCGGGAACGCTGTGCCCGCCATCGTCATGATCTTCTTCAGCTTGTCCATGAACGCCAGCGCGCTCGCCGATGTCTCCATGAAGAAGTTGTCAGGCTCGCTCGGTCGGAGCTTCCGGCGGCCGCGCATCACTTCGCGCACCGACTCCATTGCGTCGTCCATCGTGAGCGCGGTCGGAGTCTGCACCATGATGCCGTCGACATCGCCTCGCGGATTCGTGAAGTGGTGAAGAGGCGAGTTGTAGGGCGCGATCGCGACGCGGTCGAGCGACAGGCCGAACACCGAGCCCTGCTTCACCAGCACTCCGATCACTGTATAGGGCATGCCCTTGATGCGAAGCTGACGCCCGAGCGGATCGAGATCCTGGAAGAAATACTTTGCCACCTCGTCACCGATCACTACCACAGGTGCGCCGAGGGTTGCCTCCTGCTGCGTGAAGAGGCGCCCGGTGTTGACGTCGTACTTCTTGATCGTGAAGTAGTCGCCGTCGACCGCGTGCGCTTCGACCTGCTTGGGACGCGCCCACTGGGACGCCGCCTGGAGGTATTCCTGGCTCTCGACCGCGTACCTCGAGCCCGGCGGCAGGACGCTCGCCACGAGGGGGAGGTCAGAGTGGTAGATCCGCGGGCGGCGAAGCCACGTGCGCCACTCTTCCTCGGAGCTGGCGCCATCGCCAAACCACGGGAAGCGGCGAAGCGTGAACGTGTTCACGCCCAGCATCTTCGCGGCGAAGTCGTTCTCCATATAGCTGCTCATGCCCTGCACGATCGAGATGACCGCGATGAGGAACATGACGCCGATGGTGACGCCGAGGAGCGTGAAGAAGCTCTTGAGCTTCTGCACGCGGATCTGCGCCAGAGCCAGCCAGATTGCTTCGACGAACGGCACGGTCAGTCCTTCCGGTGCAGGTCTGGCGGGGCGATTCCGGCTGACTTGATGAAGGTCGCGCGCTTGTCGTCGCTGGAGACCAATCCGTCGCGCAGGACGATGACGCGTCGAGCGTGTGCCGCAATGTCCGACTCGTGGGTCACCATGATGACGGTCTGGCCCTGCTCGGCCAGGCCCTCGAAGACGCGCATGATCTCTTCCGACGTGGTCGAATCGAGGTTACCGGTCGGCTCGTCGGCGAGAAGAATCGACGGCTGATTCACCAGTGCGCGGGCGATCGCAACGCGCTGGCGCTGACCGCCCGACAGCTCGTTCGGCCGGTGCTGGATGCGATCGCCGAGCTGCACGCGCTCGAGCGCTTCAGTGGCTCGCTTCCGACGCTCGTCCGAGCCTACACCGGCGTAGACCAGCGGCAGCTCGACGTTATGCAACGCCGTTGCGCGAGGCAGCAGATTGAACGTCTGGAACACGAATCCGATCTCGCGATTTCTCACGCGCGCCAGCTCGTCTTCATCCTTGTCGGACACGAGCTCGCCGTTCAGCCAGTACTCGCCGGCGTTGGGCGTGTCGAGGCAGCCGATCAGATTCATCAGCGTCGACTTTCCGGATCCGGACGGTCCCATGATCGCGACATACTCGTTGCGACGAATCGCGATGTCGACTCCTCGCAGCGCTCGCACGACTTCACCGCCCATATCGTACTCGCGCTTCAACCCACGGGTGACGATGACCCAGTCCTTCTCCGGCGCGATTCCTCCCACGCCGGTGATCGCCTCGCGCTCGGCAGTGGTGCTGATCGGTACTTCTTCAGTGAATGGCATCAGGTCTTCGCCGGCTCGCCGGGCTTTTTCGGAGTTTCCTTCTGTGCGCGCACAGTTGCGCCATCCTTGAGCTCGCGGATGGCCTGATAGGTACCGCCGACGATGTTCTCGCCTTCCTTGAGACCGGTGAGGACTTCGAAATACTTCTCACCCGCGATACCCACCTTTACGGGGCGGAAGGTGACTTTGTTGTTGGAGCCGACCACGAAGACTCCCTCGACGTCGCGCTTGCCGACCTCCTTCGTCGGCGCCCGCTTGGCGAGGGTGAGCGACGTATCGGGCTTGACGCTGTCCTCGCGCACCGTCAGCGCGATGATCGGTATCGCGAGCGCGCCGGTCCGGGTCTGGGTGATGATCTTCGCCGTCGAGGAGAAGTCCGGCCGCGTCTCGGCAGGAGCGTTGAGGAGCTGGATCGTGACCTCGTAGTCGATCGCCTGGTCCGCCGATCCACCGGTCCCGCCGGTCGTCCCCGCCTTGACGGAGCTGTTCGAGATCTCCGAGACGCGCCCGATAAACGTCGTATCGGGGAATGCGTCGAGCTGTATGACCGTCGAATCGCCAATCTTGATCCGGGACACGTCCGTCTCGTCGACCTTGACCTTGGTCTCGAGCACGCTCATGTCGCTGATCGTCAGCATCGTCGCGGCGTCTTTGTTGAAGGTGCCCTGGATCGCCGTCTCACCTTCCTCGACGCTCAAGCGCGTGATGCGTCCGGTCATCGGGGCAACGATCGTCGTCTTGCTCATGCTCGACTGCGCGTCGCGCAGCGATGCCGTCGCCTGATCGATCGCGTGGCTGGCGGCCTCGAGCTGCGCCTGCGCAACTTCGACTTGCGTCCGGAGCTGCTCGACCTGTTCATCCGACACCAACGTGGGATTTGCCTTCTTGAGCGCCATCAGACGGTCGTAGTTGCGCTGTGCCTGGGACAGGCTCGGCTTCGCCTGTGCGGCCTGTGAGCGCGCGCTGGCAACGGCGGCCATCGCTCTCTCGACGTTCGCCCGATACTGCGAGGCATCGATCTCGAGAAGGAACTGGCCCCTCGTCACCATCTGTCCTTCCTTGACGGCCAGCCTGACGATGCGTCCGCTGATATCGGCGCTAACATCCACCCGCGTATGCGGCTGAACCTGTCCGCTCGCCGTCACAGAAGCGACGAGATCGCGCTTCTGAACTTTCTCAATGCGGACTTCGGTGGCCTTGTTGCGGCCCTTCATCGCGCTGGTCACGCCGATGATCACGATCGCGAGAACGATCACGCCGGCGACTGTCCACTTGGTGCGCTTCTTCATGTGTCGATTCGATTAGCGAAGGGGATGACCGACGGCACTCTCTAGAGCGGCGAAGGCCTTGTGATAGTCGTAAATGGCGTTGATTCTCTCACTCTCGGCGCGCTCGTAGGTCGCGCGCGCCTGGGTCAGGTCGACGAATGTCGTCGCCCCGATCTTGTAACGGTCCTGAACCAGCTTGAGCTCCTGCTTCGCCTTGGCCGCGTTCTGTTCCTGCAGCACGACCGTTTTCTCTGCGGTCGTGACGGTCAGATATGCGGCGGTCACGTCGGCGGTGAGTGCGAGCTCTCTCGCCCTCACGCCATAGCGCGCATCGGAGCGGCTCGCCATGGCTTCCTGAAGGCGCTGCTCGCGCGCGAATCCGTCGAACAAAGGCAGTGAGAGGACGGCGGTGAGGGATCGCGGGGATTTGGTGAAGTTGAATGGAAACCTCGAATTGCCGTCGCGAATCGCCTGCGCGTCTGCGGTGCTGAAGGCCATCGCATTGCACTGCGCCAGTTGGTTCGAGAGGTTGAGAGCGGCACGCACCTCCTCGGTGCGGATACAGCTCGCGCGAGCGGCATCAATCTGAGCCGACGCCTGCTGCACCGGGAAATTCGAATTCGTATAGCCGTAGGTGTAACCACCGATGCCGGTCGAGAGCGAAAGCGTAGGCGAGTACTCGCCCTTCTCGCGCCGCACGTTCAGGTCTGCGACGTGTTCACGCGAGCGAAGAGCGAGGACAACGGGGTTCTGACGCCGCGCCGACTCGATCAGCTGCTGGAGATTGAGATCGATCGGCGTCACCGGGAACTGGCTGACGAGCTTGACGTTGGGCGGTTGGGGGGTTCCCATCAGCTGGAACAGCCGGAGCTTCTCGATCTCCACCTGATTCCTGGCCTTGAGCACCTGAACCCTCTGAAGTCCCAGCGCGACTTCGGCGCGTGAGACATCGAGCTGCGTGCCCGAGCCGACGATTTCGCGTGCCTGGGCCAGGATCAGCTCCTGCTGTGATGCGACGACGAGCGAGTCCTGCAGGTCGGCGGTCGCTTCGGCCTGGAGCGTGGACAGATACTGCTGTGAGACATTGCTCCGCAGCGTCGACGTCGCGCCGGTGATGTCGGCTTCGACAGCGTTCCGGTTGGCGCGTTGAAGGCTGGGCGTGATGAGCGTCGCGCTATTGATCCGATAATTGATTCCGATCTGATAGCTCGACTGGTTCACGTCGGAGCTGGCACCGAGGCTTGCTCCGCTGAAGATCTGCTGCCCCCCCTGCTGACGCTGCGCGCTGAGGGACGCATCGGCGCTCGGAAGCAGGGCACCGTAGGCGCTGCGAACCGCCGCGCGAGCGTTGATCCGGTTATTGAGTATCTGCTGGAGCTCCGGATTATTGCGCCGTGCCAGCTCGATTGACTGCTCGATCGTGAGCGGGGTCGCGCCTGCGGAATCACGGGGTACGACCTGGGCCGATGCCTGGGTTGCCGCTGCAACCAGGCCTATGAAGAACAAGTGTCGCATCATTGTAGGAAGGTGGGTTTTCAATGACGTACGGCCTACTATACAACAGAGTTTCAGCGCCGAACACAGCAAGTTACCTTAAGATTGAATTAAGGAGCTTCGCTGCTTACTCCGCCGGCTCCGGAGCCAGGAAAATTCGGTCGCTGACCTTGGCGAAGATCCGCTCGTACAATTGCTTCCCTTTGTCGGCCGACGATAGCGACGGCCTCCCGATCGACCCGGCGCTCCCGCTCGGAACCGTGAGCCACCCCCGCCTGTACCGCCGTAGCTGCTCGCGCGACATCATGTAATCCTGGGCGAGGTCGAGGTGGACCAGCTCCGGACGAAGAAAGAGCATGATTGAGGTGTCGACCTCGTCGCCGTGCATGGCCTCTCTTTGACCTTGCAAAAGATCGGAGAGGTTCATCCCGAACAAATCGACCACGCGCACTCTCGCCATTGTAGTGATAACCGTGGCGAGCGCTTCCTGATGCGCATCCTGCCCGTGCGCGGTAATAAGTATGAACTCGCGGACGCCGGTCGCTTCCCACGAATCGATCAGGTCGTTGAGCATCCTATGGAGGGTTTTCTTGCGCAGGGAGGCATTTCCGGTGAAGCCTCTTTCGGTGTCGACGTTCACTCCATACTCCACCGTCGGAGCCCTCAACACGCCATATTCCGCTGACAGGTCGTCGCACATGTGCTCGACGATGATGGTGTCGCAGCCGAGCGGAAGATGAGGGCCGTGTTGCTCGCACGTCCCGATGGGTATGATGAGTCGCGGATCATTGCCGAGTATGGCAGTGACCTGCGCCGGGTTGAGCTCCTTGACGCGGAGCGGGCCGGAACTTGGAAGGGGGGAGGGAAGAGTCATCGCATCAGCTGGTAGCCTCAATGTAAGAAGCGGGAGCCTGCGGCGACGCGCAATGCTCGCGTTGGCCGCTGTCCCGCTCTTTCTGATTGCGATGTGGGTCAGGACTCCCGCGCTGCCGCGCACCGCCGGTGGCGATGGAGCGTCCGACGGCGAGCGCGCACGCGCGGCCGAAGGCGCCGTGCGGGCGCTCGAGCGCGCGGTCTCGGATGCGATCCAGCGCCTCGACGCGCAGGCGACAAGCGCCCTGGACGCGCCGGACGATGTCGAGGGCGCCTTTGATTTCCTGTCCACACGCGCGCCGCAACAGGACGGTGAGTCGGTCATCCTTTTCGATCGCAATCGTCCGCTCGCCTGGTCGGGCGAGATGAGGATCGATCCGGACACGCTCACCGTTCCGATGAGCGTCTCCTTCAGTCCCTTCTACACGACGCTCAATCTGGTGAAACAAAGAGGAGACCGTCGCGCCGTCGCGTCGACGATCCTGCACGCCGCGCCCCCTGCCAATCGGCTCACTCAATCGGTTGACTCGCTCCTCGCTCCCTCCCAGGGAGTTGCCTCCTACGAGTTCACGCCGCTGGGCGAGGCCCGCGCGAATACCGCAGTAATTTCGTTTAAGGGTTCGCCCCTGGTTCGCGTGATGCCGCGGCTCGCCACCAGCGAGGAGGTCAGATTCCGCCGCGCCGCGACGCTGCGCGCGAGGGGAACCGTCGCCCTCGTCATTCTGGCGTTCGCGTTTCTGGTGTACGCCTGGCGTGACAGGCGAGCACTGGGTGAACGACTGTTCGCGGTGGCGGTCGCTCTCGCGATTACCGCGCTCGTTCCGTGGAACACGTTCTCCAACACATCGAGGCTGTTCGACCCGGCGTACTACTTCTCCAGGCTCGCGGGTCCGCTCACCGCCAACGCAGGTGCTCTCCTCATCAGCACGGCGCTGGTGCTGATGGCGGTATACGCCGTGATTCGCGGTCGTCCCGACGCGCGCTGGCCGCGACTGTATGCCGCGTTCGGCGCTCTGATCACGCTCGGCATCGGTATTCCTTTCGCGTCCAACATTGTTCGAGGGATCGGACAACCGCCGTGGGGATCGACACCAGGACTGTGGCTGTCCTGGGAAATTCCGGTCTTCCTCTTCCTCTTCGCAGTACTGCTCGTCGCGTACTGGATGCTGCGCATGGCCCTGGGGCAACCCGGATCGGTTTCGTTCCGAGCCGCGGTGATAATCGCATCGATTTCCGCGGTGGCGGCGCTGGGAGGACTCTGGTCCACCACTTCCCGACAGCGGATGCGCCTCGCCGAAAGCGATGTCGTCGCCCTCGGCCGCGTGGACGACTACGCGCTTCTGCTCACCCGTCGTTTCGCCACGACGCTTGCTGAATCGCAGCCGCCGGGCGGGCGCGCGGAGCTCTTGAAGGCGTACGCCGCGTCGGATCTTGCCGCCGCGGAGTTCCCCGCCACGCTCGGGTCGTGGGATCAGAGCGGAAGGCAGGTCGCCGAATTCGCGGTGACACCGGCGGAACCCGATTCGGGAGCGGTCGCGAAGGCCGTTCGCGATGCGATCACGACCGAGCAGGCCGTGACCCGAACCGTTCTCGGTCCGACCGGAGTCCAGATCCTTGCCGCGGTCCCGCATCCTGCCGGCGGCGCAACGTCAGTCGTTGTCCCTCCGCGAACGAAACTCCTCGGCCCCAATCCCTACGCCGCGCTGCTGGGGATGGCGCCGCCGTCCGGTGGGGATCCGCCGTACGCGGTCGCGTTGACCGACGTCTCGCCGTCGGTGCGAGCAGATACCACGAAAGTGACCTGGCATCGAATCGGGAATGAGCTTCATGGCGACCGGCTCATCTCGACATCGGATGGGACGAAACGCGCGCACGTCGAAATCGACCTTCGCTCTCCGTGGGCGCGCGCCGAACGTGGATCGCTCGTGCTTCTACTCGACCTGCTGCTGGCGGGCTTTTTCTGGCTGCTTGGAACCGCGGCCGAGAAGGGCTTCGCGCGCTGGATGCGGGGCCGGGCCGCGCACTGGATCTATACCTACCACGCGCGGCTCACGCTCGCGCTCTTCGCGTTTTTCGTCATTCCGGCCGCAGCGTTCGCGGTGTGGTCGTACCAACGGCTACGGAGCGACGACCTGCAGACGCGTGAAGTACTCGTTCGCGAAACCCTGCACGCCGTCGTCACCGCAAATGAATTGGAGCAACTGCCTGGTGCGGCGCGCCGATTCGACACACCGCTCCTGCTTTATTCGAATGGGCTGCTCGATCGCACGAGCGACAGCCTCCTCGACGTTCTCGCACCAACCGGGCGTTCACTGCCACCGCCCGTATACTTGCGGCTCGGCAGCGGGGGAGAGGCGTCCGCCGCCTGGGAAGCGAGGCTCGGATCGGCGAAAATTGTGTTCGGATACAGCGCGGCGACGGGTCCTTTGCAGGAGCGGTTCGTGCTTGCCGCTCCGGCACGGAGCGACGATCTCGTGCTCGACCGCCGTCGTCGCGATTTGGGAATGCTCGTTCTGTTCGCCACCGCGGTCGGCGCGCTCGCCGCTCTCTGGCTCAGTGGAATCGCAGCGAAGCGCCTCGCCAGGGATCTCGAGCTAAGCAGGATCGAGGTCGCGCGGGCGGAACGCGTGCTGGCATGGGGCGAGATGGCGCGTCAGGTCGCCCACGAGATCAAGAACCCGTTGACACCGATTAGACTGGGGGTTCAGCATCTCAGGCGCGCCCGGAGCGATCCACGTGTCGATTTCGATACCGTGCTCAACGACAACGTCAAACGGATACTTGCCGAAATCGACAGGCTCGACGAGATAGCGCGGTCGTTCAGCCGATACGGCAGCGCGCCCGCGGACCTGCCGCCCGCGGTTGCAGTCGATGTTGCCGCGGTCGTGAAGGACGTCGTGGCGCTCGAGCAGATGGGGGATCGCGTGGTGAAGTGGCAGGTGCGCGGAGCGGACCATCCGGCGTGGGCCATGGCGCAAAAGGACGAGATGCGCGATGTGCTACTCAATGTGTTCGAGAACGCGCGACTCGCGGGCGCTCGTCACGTTGAGGTTACGGTCCGCGACGAAGAGGGAAGGGTGACGATAGAGACGGTGGACAATGGAGCGGGAATTCCGGCGGCAGTGTTGCCGCGAATCTTCGAGCCCCATTTTTCTACTCGCACCACCGGAAGTGGTCTGGGCCTGGCGGTGAGCCGCCGCCTGATAGAAGCGTGGGGGGGAGAGATTGCCATCACCACTGAAGAGGGGAAGGGGACGAGAGTGCTGATAGTGCTTGTGAGGGGCAACGTATGAGTCCGGTAAACCGCGGGGTCGTGACGCCACGCGCGACGAAGCTGCTGCCGCCGCATATCGTCGACTGGCAGCTGCCGCCGGACTGGTCGTGGGGTCCTGGCGGTATGATTGGAGACTACCGCCACTATCAGGAAGTGATGGACGCGCTGGGGCGGTCGCTGTCTCTCGTGACGGCACCCGATCCCTCCCATAACGCCTGGCTCTTCGAGGAAGCGAAGCAGCTCGCCCACCGCAGCCATCCATCGATTCCGACGACGTACCACTACTGGACTTCGTACCGCGATGTGCGCCGTGGTCCCGGCTACCTGCGTCGCTGGGTGACGGGAGAGACGGTCCGCGCGCGACTGGCGAGACTCGGAGTCGCCGACATCCCGTACGTATTTCAGCTCCTTCGCGGTGCGTGCTCGACGCTGTCCTACCTGCACGAGACCGGCATCGCGCACGGGGGCTTGAACGGCGACGCTCTGTGGACGACGCCGACCGGAAGGCTGTGGATGCTCGAGTGGCAGTGGGCAGTTCCGCGCGAAGCAATACCGGCCGGAGTGAGGCCGGGTAACGGGCCGCTCGAGATTCGCTCGATCGAGGTTGCGCGTCCCATGCGGGCGGAGCTGCTGCCGATGCCCCCGGAATGGGAATCGATGGAGTGGGTGCCAACGCCCGCGAGCGATCAGTGGCAGCTGGCGGCAATGTGTTTCACCGCGCTCACCGGTGAGGCTCCGCCGCCGCGAGGGATTCCTCCCATAAAGCTGGTGAGGCCGGAAACTCCCGAATCTCTCGCGACTGCGCTCGATCGCGGCCTGTCGGTCGATCCGGCCGATCGCTTTCCGTCGCTCGGCGTCCTGCTCCGCGCGGTCGAGCGGGGCGATCCGTCGCGAAAGGTCGTGATGGTCAGGGGTGAGCCGGATCGGAGCGTCGACGAGTCGGCTGAAGCGCGAATGCGATGGGCGGTCGGCGACGACTACGAGATCCTTTCCAAGCTCGGAAGCGGCGCTTTCGGGACGGTATGGCGCGCTCGCGATCTCTCGCTCGAGCGCGAGGTCGCCTTGAAGGCGCTTCATCCGGCGATCGCGCGCGACGACAAGGCCGTGCGCGCGTTCTGGCGCGAAGCGAAGCTTGCCGCGCAGCTCGCACATCCCGCGATCGTGCCGATCTACGACTGGGATTCGAGCGGTGAATTGTCCTGGTACACGATGGAGCTGGCGGAGGAGGGATCGGTAGCCAGCCTCGTCGCGCGATCCGGGCCACGCCAGCTCGCCGAAGTCGCGGCGCAGGTGGAACAGGTTCTCGACGGACTCTCGGTCGCGCATGCCAACGGGATCCTCCACCGCGATCTCAAGCCGGAGAACATTCTCATCGATCGGTATCAACGGTGGCGCATCACCGATTTCGGAATCGCCAACGTCACCGGCGAGGACGTGGCGGGCACGACCGGCACGCCCGCATTCGCGGCGCCCGAGCAGCTTCTCGGTGAGCCGCAGGGTCCGGCGGCCGACTATTTCGCGCTGGCGGCGATCGTGTATTTCACGCTTACCGGTGAGCCACCGTTCGGCGAAGGTGATGCCAACGCAATTCTGGCGGCGCAGCTCGGTGAGCGCGCTGATCTCGGGCCATTCCCGACGGTCCTCTCCAACTGGTTCCGTGCGGCGTTCGCGCCCGATCCGGACGAGCGCTTCGTCGATGGGCTGGAGATGCGCCGCTCCTGGAAAGCGGCCAGCGACAAGGTTTTGGCGCGACAGCGCGGTTGGTGGCGCCGAGTCGTGTCCTAGAAGAGGTCCGATCATCGGCGGATTGATGAACCGCGCTGGGTTTAGGACGTCTTAGGCGCGTCTTAACGAGCGCGAAGGGCCGCATTTCCGGCCAGAAGTCCCGAATTTTGTTGTAAAGCCGCGCATTTTCTCCATGATGGTGCTGGCTGGCGTGGCACTTGCAAGCCAGTCGGCCCACGACGAGTACGGTTATCGCAGAAGCAAATCGTCGGAGCGTGACGAATGTTTGTTGCGCTGGATCAGCGGGCGTGGGTCACTAGCGCCCCCGCAAAGATTTGCTAGTTTGTCCCGTTGTGAGGGGGTCGGTCTGGAGAGCGTATTCGTGCTCACTGGGCATGCATCCTGCCTCACGACGCAACGCGCGACCGCGGTAACCGCTGGAAAGTATCTCCACCTTTTGAGAGGAAACAATCATGTTGAGAAGAAGTTGGACCGTCTGCGCGATGACGGCCTTACTCCTCGGCGGAACGGCGGCGGCACAGTCGCCCGGTACGTTGCTGGTAGGCGGGTTCGGCTCGTGGACGAAATTTGATAGCAAGTGGGGTCTGGACACCGGCTTCGGCAACTCGATCGGCTACGGCGGACGGGTCGGCGCCTTCATTGCTCCAAACTGGAACCTCGAGGCCGACGGCCAATACATCCCCGCCCAGGCTGCAACCGGCGCTGACTACAAGGGGATCGGCGTACCAGGCGGAGATGTGAAGGGGAGCAACCTATCGGCCCGTCTCGTCTACAGCTTTCCGATTGCGAACCTTCCGTCGTTCCACATTGGTGCCGGCGGAGTGCTGCAGAATTTCCGCGGCGACAATAACGTTGGTAGAGCGGTCTACCAGTTCGGAGCCAACGGACTCGCTGGGTTCAACCTCGGATTCGGCGGCGTGGCCCTTCGCGTTGACGGGCTCGTAAACTATTTCCCGTCAAACGACGGCAGGTTTGATTTCGGCGCGCAGGCGGGCCTGCAGTTCTCGCCAGACCTCAGCACGATGTTCGGCGGCGGCACCACCGGTGGCACCACGATGTGGGCGCCGTATGTGTGGTGGGATCAGCTCGACGCGCCGCTTCCGGGCACGGTGGAGATCGGTGGATTCGCCCAGTGGACCTGGTTCGATGAGAACGCTGGTCGCGCTGGTGCGCTTCCGAAGGATGGTCTCGGCTACGGTGGTCGGGTAGGTGTGTTCCTTTCCGATCCCCGTTGGGAGCTCGAAGGCGATGGCTACTATTCGCCGCACGACAATGACGCCGCCCCGTGCTGCGTTGGTGGGCAGGCGAC
>JANMMF010000125.1:0-4217 GCA_031372985.1 Gemmatimonadota bacterium | reverse complement strand
TGCGATCGAGCCGCCCGATCAGCCGGCGCCGCCTAGCACGCTCACGCTGTCGCCAGGGATGACGATGGCGGAGATAGAGCGGGCGGCGATCGAGGCGGCGCTCAAGGACACGCGCGGCAATAGGCGGAAGGCGGCGGAGATTCTCGACATTGGGGAGCGGACGCTGTACCGGAAGCTGCGCGACTATGGGATCGCGCCAGAGGAATTGGCGGCTCAACGCTAGGGGCCGGCCGTGCCTCAACGGATCTGTCAGATCACCATCAACCCACCCAATCGACATGGCCTGGTCTGCGATGAGTACAAGAGCAACCACGCGCTCCCGATCTCAGGGGATGGCCAGGAGGTTGGCCCGGAGATAGCGCGTGCGCACGTGGCACTCGCTACGACCAACCCTGACACCATGAAGCCGCCACGCTTGATGATCCGGAGCATGAACTTCGATGGAGTAGGTACCAGCGCGCTCATACGCAGCTGCACGTGAGGTGAGAACATATGGAACCGTTCCTCTCCCTTGATGGGGGCGAAGGGAGTCCCCGTACTCGCCGTCCCGGACCACGCCGCGCGCGACCGCGGCCAACGGCGCTCCCGTGACAGCGTCGCTGATTTCCACTACCACCGCCGGCTCGACACTCAGGCCGCACGAAGCAGAGCCTCCCCGGAAGGGACCGCCGCAATTCGTCAGACTGGCAAAACAGCCGACGATGGCGACGCGTCCGAGGATTCCGAAACTCAACTCAGAATCGCCGAGAGTAACGGATACGCGCCCCAACGCCACCCGCACCCACCAGTGGAGTGAGCTCTCTGTGCGAGTCACTGCTATGCCTCATTCCAATTATTGCTCCCACCGCCGCCCCCAGTGCCAAACCAATCGCGGCGCCGCCAGCAGTACCAAATGCCGGTTGGTCACATGCGTAGCCCGGGGATGTCGGGCAGGAACGGGCACCCCCAACCGCATAACCGACTGCTGCTCCGATTCCCGCGCCGATGACCGCCCCAAACAAAATCGGCCGAGCGCTGAATCGCGATATCGGCGCTTCTGACGGAGCGCTTCGTCCGAAACCAGAACCCAGCTTCTTGGCGCTGATGTCAACGAAGTCGGGTATGTGGCGAAAACCCGCTCGTATATCTGCCTGCTGGCCGTGGGAAACTCCGAAGGGAACCAGCAATAGAGCGCACACGAAAAGCTCTTTCATTTTGATCTCCTCTCTGAATGACGTCCGAGAACAATTTGAACTCTACAACAACAGATCTTCGAGGTGAAACGGGCGCTGAATGCCTCACTTCGCTCAGCGCCCGACTAGGCGTGAAGTCAATATCTGAACAAGAAGAGGTTCGGATCACCCGGCATAGTTCCCCAAATTACGCCGGGGGTGGCCAGAGCCTCGACAGTAGCTTCTACCTGTCCAGACCCATAGAAAGGGTTGGCTTGAAGAATTTGGGCCGCAACTCCGGCTACGAACGGAGATGCGCCTGAGGTTCCGCCGAAGTCGTCTCTGTAGGTGTTATTCGCAACATTCGTTGCGGCACGGGTTCCGTTGCCAGGAGCGTAGAGATCAACGGTACTACCGTAGCTGGAGTAACTCATTCGATACAGCGTAGAAAAACCGTCCCACCCTGCCGCGGCAACCACGAGTGCCGGAGTAACACGATTCGGCCGCCACATGTACGCATCCCGGTTTGCATTTCCGGCACTTTTCACGACGGTAATTCCACTATTGACCAATCGTTGGAGCGCATCACGCTCGGCGAAGCTTCCCCCGCAATTGCAGCCGGCGTCACCGTAACTCAAATTGACGACTGCGGGGCTAATGCGGTTCCCAAGAACCCAATCAAGGCCGGCTATGAGGTCTCCCTCGCGCGCGCCATCATCACCATCGTCGATTCGGACCGGGTGAATAGTCGCCTGCTTCGCCACCCCTACAGTTGTTCCCGCGGCTTGCGAGGCAACCGATGTACCATGACCGAGCTGATCAATTGTGGGGCTACAGCCGCCCGAAAACCTCACCTTGCACGTACCATTGCCCATCCGGCCTGTGAACTCTATGTGGCCACCCCTTACCCCCGAATCGACGATGTAGATATGCACTCCGGCTCCGGTGTAGGTATACGAATACTGCCAGTCAACGGGCGGTGTGCGTTGGTCGATCCAGTCCAATCCCCACTGACTGCCATAGACCAAGGGTTGAACGTCCGTCGGATAGGAAAAGCCTTCCTCCTCGACGTATTTCCACCAAGGGATTCCTGGCAATTATCGCAGAGACCGCAGGAGAGATCCCCTCTACCACAAACCCCGAAAAAACGTGCTCGAAAACGTGTGAAAGCTTTCCACCGTAAGGCTGAACTAGCGCGGTTGCGGTTGCTGATACAGCTCCAACAGAAGACTTCAACCGGACGATATAGCGTTTGACGGTGTCCTGTGGGTTCAAAACCTTGCCGCCCTGTGAGACGGAGGGCGTACCAACCGGGTTAAGCGATGGACCTGTCGGCGAACGGTCCGCGGAGCATGCGGCCACCACGAACGCGGATGCTATTGCTACGGTCTTGCCCGACCAGCGAAGGACACCCTGACTCACTCGGTACCTCCCCCAGTTGATCGAAATCCGGGGCAGCGAATGAACAACGGCCAGTCGACTTCTCATGATAGCTCCAGTTGCGCCCATCGTGCGGCATAGGAAGGATTCCGGCTGGATTAACCAACCGGCGCCCAACATTGGAATCGTTTTTTGAAATCGCAAATGCCCCTTTCGTATCATCGAATGTTGTTTTCATATCACTCGATGCAGGCCGCGCCTCCTATGCCAGCTGACCCTCCCGCAGACAGTCATGCGCTTCTTTGTTCGGGTGTGCGAGCTGAGCGTCGCACGCCCTCGGCCACATTCGTCTTATCGCATGCCGTTTCGCATACGGTACGACGCCCGATTCCGGTGAGTTCAGGCACAGGGGCGCTGTGGGAGAGTGCAAGATCAACATCACCCCGCCTGCTGTAGTGAGGTGCCAGCTTCCCAGCCTAATCCGCTACGAGTGACGGTCGTGGAGGTCATGCGCTTCCACGTGCAAGTCTCGCTGACGGAGATCTGACAGCGCTCAGGGTACTGAGTCAGTCGCAGGCTGATCGGCGAACTTATCGCACCAACAGCGTAAACGGCTCCGAGACAGTCCGCTCGCGCGGGAGTAGCCGGTACTCACCACCGACGAGGATCGAGAGGAAGAACCGGAAGCGGTACGTGCCCGGCTCCGCGGAAAAATCGGGAGCGAGAGCGGGCGTGGCGATCACGGTGATCGGGATCGACGTGGCTTCACCCGGCCCGAGCGGAATGTAGGCAAGGCTGTTCTCATTCGTGCAGGAAGGTCTCCAGACTTCGAGCCAGTCGTCGCTGATCCTGCCTGCGGCCAGAGCGTATCGGTATTGGTCGAGCGCGTACTCACAAGTCGACAGCAGAACAAGCTGGTGAGACCCATTGGTAATGGTGGCGGTGATCCTGAGCGCGGGGCCTTGCTCGGTCTGCTCGAGGGTCAGCGTTTGTCTGCTCAATCCGATCGATACCGCTGCACCAGGGTCTGTGTGCGGCGCGCACCGCAGCGCGGCAAGCGCCAGAAGGAGCGCGATCTCACTCCCTCGACTCAGGCTTCGACGACTGGAGCCTGGAACGACACGCGTTGACAAATGCGATCTCGCTGGCTGTTTCCTTCGATTGTGAACAACTGTCGCGCTGCAATGAAACGTGCATCTGGGTGGTACAGAAACGACATGTTCGGGCGTTGAAAAAAGGCGTTTTGCATTCTACGATGGTCCATTCTCGGCCGATCGGTCAAAAGACATGATTTTGCTTGATTAAAGGTCAGTCGTCTGCAATATTGGCCACCTGTTTAGAACCGTATCAAATCCCCGCGAATAAAAATTGAATTTGAACAACATCGCCGGCAGCGTTCTCCCGATCAAGCGTGCTGAGGAGCTCATCCTTACACTGCCGGGGGTCGTCTCCGCGAAAATCATAGAGAGTGAGAGTGGCGCGGTAGAACAGATACATGTTCTGACGACCGCGGAGCTCACGCCCAAGCAGGTGGTCCGGAACATCGAGAGCGCGCTGATGGCGCACCTGGCGATGCGGATCGACCATCGAAAGATCTCGGTCGCGATAACGAGCGAGGCGAAGATCAAGCAGACGCCGCCGCATCCGACCCCGGCGAGGCAGTTCATGATGGGGTCCGGGGCCACA
>JANMMF010000085.1:0-8891 GCA_031372985.1 Gemmatimonadota bacterium | reverse complement strand
GTTAATAGTCGCACTGGCGCGACCTCGATCAGGCGCTCACGTCGAGACGCAGACCAGCGATGGCATCAACATCGTAATCGCCATCGATTTGTCGAGCTCGATGCTGGCGCTCGACTTCAGGCCGAACAATCGAATCGAAGTCGCGAAGCAGAAAGTCAAACAGTTCATCGCGCGTCGTACGTCGGATCGCATCGGAATCGTAGCATTCGCGGGTGAGGCGCTCACCCAGGTTCCGCTTACGACCGACTATCAGGTGGTGCAGCAAGCTGTCTCGAATCTCCAGGCCGGTCAGCTCGAGGACGGCACTGCGATCGGAACGGCTATAGCGACCGCGGCCAACAGGCTCCGGGACGCCCCCGGCAAATCGCGCGTGATGATCGTGGTCACGGACGGCGTGAACAATCGCGGCGCGGTCGACCCGCTCACCGCGGCCAAGGCCGCCGCCGTCTACGGAATAAAGATCTATGGCATCGGCGTCGGCAGCGTCGGAATGGCGCCGGTACCCATTGGGCGAAACGCCGCGGGCGGCCTGAATTTCCAGATGCAGCCAGTGCTGATCGATGACTTGCTGCTAACCAATATTGCCCGCATGACGGGCGGCAGATATTTCCGCGCCCGCGACGCTGCCGCGCTGCAGAACATCTACGCCGTCATCGACCGGCTGGAGCGCGCGCCCGTTCGCTCGAGCACTGTCGTACGGTACAGGGAGCTGTATCGCTGGGCGCTCACGATCGGCATCCTCGCCCTGTTCGCCGAGCTGGCGCTCGTCGCGTGGAAGGCGCCCCTTCCATGATCGACTTCCTGCGCTTTGTCCAGTGGCCGTGGGCGCTGCCGGTAGTGATTATTCTGCCGATCGTCGCAGCGTGGCTCGTGCGCTGGGGACTCCGCGCCCGCGCTGAGCGGCTGAAGCGGCTCGGCACGCCGTCAATGATCGCGCGCCTCGCGCCTTCACTCCGAACGGATCACCCCTGGACGAGAATCGTCCGCGCGGCGCTCGCTACGTTGTTGCTAGGCATCGCGATCGTCGGACCGCGGTGGGGCGTTGAGCAGACCGTTGTGAAGCAACAAGGCGTCGACGTCGTGCTGGCGCTCGATGCATCGAGCTCGATGCTGGCCGCCGACGAGCGACCCAGTCGTCTGCTCGCGATGAAACAGGAGATCAACCGCTTGCGGGACCTCTCGCCCGGCGACCGGTTCGCGCTGCTCGCCTTCGCCGGGCGCAGCTACATACTCACGCCGCTCACTGTCGACAACAGCGCGCTCGATCTGTTTCTCCAGAATCTCGACCCGACGATAGTGGGGCAGGGCGGCAGCTCACTCGCCAGCGCTCTCCGACAAGGGACGAATCTGTTGGCCCTCAACAAGTCTCAGGGGGATAAGGCCATCGTTCTCATGAGTGACGGTGAAGGCTTCGACAACGCGGACGAAGTGCTCGCCGAGGCTCGCCGTGCGCGTGAAATGGGACTGTCGGTCATTACCGTCGGCTTCGGTACCCAGGCGGGATCGACGATCCCGATCGTCGACAATCGGGTCGTTACGCAGAAGCGCGATGAGAATGGGAGCGTCGTCATCACCCGTTACCAGCCGGACCTTTTGAAGGCGATCGCCGACGAGTCGAAAGGCGTGTTCATCGACGCGCGTACGCCGGATCGCGCCGGGAAGATACGAGCGGCCCTCAACAGCCTGCATGCGAGTCCGAGATCGGTCGTCTCGGGTGAGAACCTCGGCATCCAGTACCAGTGGTTCGTGCTTGGGGCGTTGATTCTGCTCGCGTTTGACACTTTCGCGCAAACCCGGCGCCGCCGCCGGAGGGCGGTCGCCGCGGCCGCAACGACGGCAACAATGCTCCTTGTCACCGTATCCTGCCGGAGAGCGCCCGAACGCGACAAGCCGGCGATCGAGCTGTACAATGCAGGCACGAAACTCCTAATGCGGGATTCCCTCATTCAGGCGATACCGCCCCTCGCTCGCGCCTCCGATTCCAAGGACGCCGAAGTGCGTCACCACGCGAGGTTCAACATCGGACTCGACTACCTCGTCCAGGGCCGGCGCGCGAAAGACTCGGCCGATGCGCCCCTCGACAGCGCACTCTACCGCTACAAGCAGATTCTGGAGGTTGCGGTGGCGGACTCGGATGCGCGGTGGAACTACGAGCTCGCGCTCCGACAGAAAAAGGGTGGTGGCGGAGGAGGTGGCGGCGGAGGAGGGGGTGGTGGGGGAGGTGGCGGCCAAACTCAAAGCCCGTCGCCGGCTCCGAGTCAGAATCAGGCGCCAGCTCCGAGGCCAGTAGCCGGCATGACGCCGCAGCAGGCGGAGGCCGTGCTCAACGCCGCGGAGGACAAGGAGACGGACGTGCAGGGGAAGCGTCAAAAAAAGAACGTCCCGACCCCACCAAGGGGCAAGGATTGGTAGCTTCGGTATCACGATGCCGTTGATCTCGATTCTGCCCAGAGCTGTCGCGGACCAGATCGCGGCCGGAGAGGTCGTCGAGAGACCATCCTCGGTGGTGAAGGAGTTGGTGGAGAACGCGATCGATGCTGGCGCGACGGTCATCGAGATCGCATTGGAGGACGGCGGCCGGAAACTGATTCGCGTGAGCGACGACGGAACCGGCATGTCGCCAGACGATGTTCCGCTGGCGTTGGCGCGGCACGGAACGTCCAAGATCACGAAAGCCTCCGATCTCGTCGGGGTGTCGACGTTCGGGTTTCGCGGAGAAGCGCTGCCGGCGATCGCCTCGGTGTCACAGTTCGAGATCCAGACCGCTGCCGCGGACGGCGAAGGAACTGCGATGAGAGTGACGGGCGGTCAGATCTCGCCGGCGAGCCAGGTCGCCAGGCGCCAGGGCACGACGGTGTCTGTTGGCCAGCTGTTCTACAACATCCCCGCTCGCCTCAAGTTCCTGCGCAGCGCGCGATCGGAGTGGAGGAGCGCCGTCGAGTCCGTCACCGCGCTGGCGCTCACTCAGCCGCGTGTTCGCATCAACGTGACACACGATGGAAAGGCTGCGCTCACGCTTCCGCCAGTGTCGAGCATCCGCTCGCGCCTTGGCGCAATCTGGGGCGGACGCTACGCGGAAGATCTGTTGGATGTCGACGACGTGGCCGGCCCGGTGCACACGAGCGGGCTGGTTCAGCGGCCCGCCGATGTGGGGACCTCGACTCGTCGGACGTTTCTCTCGATCAACGGTCGCGCGGTTCGCGATGCCGGGATAGCGCGCGCGGTAGAGGCGGCCTTCCGCTCGACGATCGTCGCGGGTGTACGCCCGTCGTTCTTCCTCAACGTCACCGTGCCCGCCGATGTCGTCGATGTAAACGTGCATCCGGCGAAGGCGGAAGTGCGGTTTCGCGACCGATGGACCATCGAGCGCGCTGTCGAGACGGCAGTGAGACGTGCCCTCGGAAATTTCGAGAGCGCGGCATCGCTCGGGTTCCGCGGATCGAGCTTCAGCTTTCGTCCCGCGGAGATGCCGCCGAATCCGGACTCCGAGATTCTGCGCTCCTCACCGGACCCGGACGCGCCGCTGTTCGAGACGAGTGACCAGCGGGGCGCCGGCGATGAATACGCGTCAGAAGTCTCACCGGCTGAAGTCACGACCGTCGCGCAAACGATTCCGCCGCTCTTTCAGCTGCGACGCACTTACATCGCGTTCGAGCACGAAGATGGGCTGGTGCTGATCGACCAGCATTCGGCACATGAGCGTGTGCTCTACGAGCAGTTCATGGGCACACTGGAGAGCGGCGCTGCCCCTGCGCAACGTCTGCTTCTCCCGCTGACGCTTCATCTCGGGCCGGCGGAGGGTGAAGCGTTCGATTCAAATCGCGAATACCTGGAGCGGCTCGGTTTCGAGGTCGAGGGATTCGGAGGCCACACTCTCATCGTCAATACCGTTCCGATGCCGCATCAGCGCTTCGACGCGGAGCGTTGTCTCCGCGAGACTCTGGACGCCCTGACCGGCGACCGCGTCGCCGGTGTCGCGGCCAAGCACGAGCGCCTCGCTGCGACAGTCGCCTGCAAAGCTGCGATCAAGGCCGGCGAAGAGCAGTCGCAGGCGGAGATGCGGTCACTCTTCGCTGCCCTGCGCGACACGACTCTCCCCGCGCACGACGTGCACGGCCGATCGACGATTGTTCATCTCACCTGGGACGAAGTAGAGCGGCGGTTTGGCCGGCGGTAAGCTGCGAATCATCTGCGGGCCCACTGCGGCGGGGAAGTCGGCGGTCGCTCTCGATCTCGCCGAACGAAGCGACGCAGCTATTGTCAGCGCGGACTCGCGTCAGATCTATTGCGGATTCGACATCGGAACCGGCAAACCGACGCGCGACGAATGCGCGCGTGTAACGCACTTCGGAATCGACGTCGCCGAGCCCGATGAGCGATTCTCGGCCGCGCGCTGGGTGGCTGAGGCCGACGGGTGGATCGAGAGCGCGGGCGAGATCGACAAGGAGGCGGTCATCGTGGGCGGCACGGGCCTCTACATCAAGGCGCTGGTCGAGCCGTTGTTCTCCGCGCCGGAGGTCGACGCCGACCGGAAACGCGAGCTGGGGCGTGAGCTGGAAACAATGTCGATCAGCGATCTGAGCCGCTGGTGCAGTGAGCTCGATCCCGCTCGGGCGCATCTCGGGCGAACCCAGTTACTGCGTGCGATCGAGACCGCGATGCTTTCCGGCAGGCGCATCAGCGATCTCCATGCGTTGCACAACGCGACTCGCGCAGCCACCGAGTCGAATGTCTCACCAGCGTACCTGGTCGTCGATCCGGGCGCGTCGCTCTCCGCCCTGATCGAGGCGCGCGTTGACCGGATGCTCGCAAGCGGTTGGATCGACGAAGTCGAAGAGCTGGCGCGCAAGGTTCCGGTCGGCGCTCCGGCCTGGAAGGCGAGCGGGTATTCCGTTCTGCGACAGCACGTCGAGGGCGATCTCGATTTGTCAACCGCAAAGGAGCGGGTCATTATTGAGACACGACAATACGCAAAGCGCCAACGAACCTGGTTCAGACACCAGCTGCCTCCGGCAGCCGTGACGCACCTAAATCCTGAAGACTCTCGGGCCCGAGCGGTGGCGCGAGAGTGGTGGGAGAGATCTGAGTGAAGATTGGCATCACGTGCTATCCGACGTACGGCGGATCCGGCGCCGTCGCGACGGAGCTGGGCATCGCGTTGGCAGATCGCGGACACGAAGTCCATTTCATCACGTACAGGCAGCCGTTCCGACTTCCGTCATTCCTCCCTCGGATCTTCTTTCACGAAGTCGATGTCGGCCGGTACCCGCTGTTCGAGTTCCCGCCCTACGATCTCGCGCTGGCGGTGCGAATGCACGAGGTCGTACGGACGCATGGGCTGGAACTGCTCCACTGTCACTACGCGATTCCTCATGCGACGAGTGCGTGGATCGCGCGCGAGATGCTGCGCGAAACCGGGGAAGATGTCACCTTGATCACGACGCTCCACGGGACCGACATCACTATCGTAGGGCAGGATCCATCGTTCTATCCGATCACCAAATTCTCGATCGAGAAATCGGATCGGATCACGGCGGTGTCCGTATACCTGGCCGACGAAACGTGCCGCGCGTTCGGTTGCGCGGGACTGGACCTCGAGGTGATCCACAACTTCATCGATCCCGACGTCTACAACCGGGAGAAATACCCTTCGCTCCTCAAGGATCAGTTCGGTCGCTCGAAGCCGATCCTGATGCACGTCTCGAACTTCCGCGCCGTCAAGCGGGTGCGCGACGTGGTCCGCGTGTACGCTGAAGTGAACCGGGAGCTTCCGTGCGTGCTGGTGATGATCGGCGACGGGCCGGACCGACCCGCGGCCGAGGAGGAGGCGCGGATACTGGGCGTCGAGCAATCGGTGTCGTTTCTGGGAAAGCTCGATCAGATCGCGCCACTGCTCGCGGCGGCTGACCTATTCCTGTTGCCGAGCCAGACGGAGTCTTTCGGGTTGAGCGCGCTCGAGGCACTCGCGTCCGGCGTGCCGGTCGTGGGGACGAACACCGGAGGGCTCCCCGAGGTGATCCGCGACGGTGAGACCGGCGTTCTGTGCGCAGTGGGAGATATACCGGGAATGGCCGCGGCGGCACTCGGGATTTTGCAGGATCCCAGGCGCTGGGACCAGATGAGCAAGCTGGCGAGCCGGGACGCCCGTGAGCGATTCTCCCGCGACGCCATCGTCAGCAAGTACGAATCGCTCTATCAACGATCACTCTCCACCCCCAGACCATGACACCGCTTCAGGCGATCGCACTCGGCATCATCCAGGGACTCTCGGAGTTTCTTCCAATCAGCAGCTCCGCGCATCTGGCGCTGGCGCCGTGGCTCTTCGGCTGGGAGGATCCCGGTCTGGCGTTCGATGTCGCGCTCCACTTGGGTACGCTCATCGCACTGCTCTGGTATTTCCGGACTGAATGGGCAGCGCTCGTTCGTGCGGCGTTCGGAATCGTCACAACGGGGCGAGTCGAGACTCCCGAGAAGCGAAGAGTGATCTACCTGATCATCGCGACGATTCCGGGCGCGATCGGCGGCTATCTCCTGCAGGAACAGGCCGCAACTGCGTTCCGGAGTCCGCAGCTGATTGCCATTGCTCTCATCGCGATGGGAGTTGTCCTCTGGCTCGTCGACAAGCTGGTCGGCCAGGCCCGGGTGCTTGGTGAAATGCGCTGGATCGACGCACTGCTGATCGGATTGTCGCAGGTAATCGCCCTCATCCCCGGGGTCTCGCGCTCCGGCTCGACGATAAGCACGGGGCGCGGTCTCCGCTTCGATCGAGAGAGCGCTGCTGAATTCAGCTTCCTCATGAGCATGCCTATCATCGTTGCGGCAATCGTGGTGGAAGGTCCCAAGGCGTTGGCCGAAGGCGGCCTCACGAACGAGATCATGTCGGGAATTGTCGCGTCGGCGGTCAGCGGTTGGCTCGCGATCTCGATTCTCATGCGCTATGTGAGCCGGCACAGCTACGGGATCTTCGCCTTCTATCGGGTCGTGCTCGGAATTGGCATCCTGGCGGTGCTCTACGCCCGCGGGTAAGGCCGCTCAGTTCGACGGGGCCTCTGCGGAAGCGCTGGAGCGCCTGTTGGGACTTCCGCGGGTCGAGCTCCTGGACACAACGACATCGACGCTCGACGTCGCCCATCGGATTGCCGCGGCGGGAGCCCCTGCCGGAACGCTCGTCATTGCGAATGAGCAGACCGCGGGTCGCGGCAGGGGCGGAAAGAGCTGGCAGTCGTCGCCGGGAGCCGGAATCTGGCTCACGCTGATCGAACGCCCCACTGAAACGTCGGGGTTAGGCGTACTGTCCCTTCGCGTTGGGCTCGCTGCCGCAGAGGCGCTCGACCGCTTTGCCCCGGAGCCGATTCGGCTTAAATGGCCGAATGACCTGTACGCCGACCGCGGCAAGCTCGCCGGTATTCTCGTCGAAGCAAGGTGGCGCGAGCAGTCGGTCGAATGGGTGGCGATCGGGCTCGGCGTCAACGTGAAGGCCCCCGAGAACATCGAGAACGCGGCAGGCCTCGAGCCTGGTACGGAGCTGCTCGATGTTCTCGGTGAGCTGGTGCCCGCGATTCGTGAAGCCGCCCAGGCCAGCGGGCCCCTCCGCGCCGACGAGCGGGAGGAATTCAACGCGCGCGATATGGCGCGAGGCAAGGCCTGCATCGAGCCCGCCGTCGGACGTGTCGCCGGAATCACTCCCACTGGCGAGCTTCTCGTGGCACTGGCAGACTCTGTGATTCCGTTTCGCTCTGGCTCACTCGTTCTACGAGATACTCAATGATCGTCGTCTTCGACGTTGGCAACTCCGAAATCACCATTGGAATATTCGACGGAGACGAGCTCGTGTCCCACTGGCGTCTCACCACGGCGGCTCCGCGAACGGCCGACGAGCTCGCGCTTCTCATAAAGTCGATAACCGGTGACAAGATCTCGTCCCCGGCCAGCAAGACGGGATCTGCGATCTGCTCCGTGGTCCCCGCGATCACTCCCGTTCTGACCGAGGCGTGCCAGGCGGTTTTCGGGCGCAAGCCGGTGATGATCGACGCGCGTGCGAAGCTGCCGATCAAGCTCGACGTCGAGGAACCGTTCACCGTCGGGGCCGATCGGATTGCGAACACGCTCGCCGCGAGTCGAATTCACAAGAAAGATGCGATCGTAGTCGACCTGGGCACCGCCACCACCTACGACTGCATCACGGCCAACGGGAGCTTCCTGGGAGGGGTCATTCAACCAGGCATCATGATTTCGGCGGACACTCTCTTTCGGCGGACGGCGCAGTTGCCGGCGACGGACATCGTTCCGCCCAAGAAGGTGATTGCGCGTCGTACCGATGAATGTATTCGGGCTGGGGTCCTTTATGGCGCGGTCGACTCGATCGACGGGATCGTCAGGCGCATCAAGAAGGAGTGGCCGGGCAAGAAGGCCCCCATCGTCATCGCGACCGGTGGCATGGCCGAGGTCATTAAGCCCCATTCGGAGGAGCTCGAGCTGGTCGACCCATTCTTGACGCTCAAAGGCATCCGCCTGGGCTACGACTTCCTCAAGCGCTGACAGTCGGCAAACATCTGACCATCGGTCGGGTTCGGCTGACTTGAGGGTGCGCGGGGATCTGGGTTGACTCCGCCGGCGAGGAAGGGTAACTTCCGGGCTTAGCACTCACTACAGTCGAGTGCTAACAGCAGAGCCTCCCATCACCAGCCACTATTCCAGCAGAAGGGCAGCTAACTATGGCCACAAAAACGCAAACCAGCACCAAGGTCGCCCCCCTCGCAGATCGCGTCGTCGTCAAGGCGCTCGAGGACACGGAGACGATGCGCGGCGGACTCTTCATTCCCGACACGGCCAAGGAAAAGCCGCAGCAGGGTGAGATCATCGCTGTCGGACCGGGCCGCTACGAGAAGAAC
>JANMMF010000019.1:0-3249 GCA_031372985.1 Gemmatimonadota bacterium | reverse complement strand
GCCGAGTTCCTGCTCGAGGGTATAGGCGTCGCCGAGCATGGCTTGTAGTGCGTCGCGTAGCTCCAAGGGCGCGCTTCGGGGAGTGAAGAGAAGGGCGCTAAGCTAGAGTGCCGGACGGCAAGCGGCCAGCCCGGCGCCGCGAGTCATGGCATTGCGTTCGTCTGGCCTGCATGGTTATGGCATCCGCCTTGTATCTAGCTCTTTCCAGAGTTTGCAGACATTCTGATCGGGGCGCCAGCTCGATGCCGTCTGGGTGGTGAACACCGTGCGTTAGCCTGAGCGGCGTTCCTGATCGTCGGTCGCATGAGCCCGAACAGTTGCGGGGGCCGACCTTCGGGTCGAGCCCGAATTCTCACAAGGATGGGCCGAGGGCGACATTCTCTCTTGGTGGAGGGCGGATGCTGATCGGAATTGATGTCGCCAAGGCGGAGCTGGTTGTCGCGGCCAGACCGAGCGGAGAGCGGTGGACGGTAGCGAACGACGAGCGCGGTGTGCGTGCGCTGGTCGAGCGTCTCGGGGTCGAAGCACCGGAGCTCATCGTTCTCGAAGCTACCGGCGGGTATGAACTTCTCTCAGTCGCCGCTCTTGTCGCGGCGGCGCTACCGGTCGTTGTAGTGAATCCGCGCCAAGTGCGCGACTTCGCTAAGGCGACGGGACAGCTCGCGAAGACCGATCGCATTGATGCGGATATCCTGGCACTCTTCGCCGAGCGTGTTCGGCCAGTGGTGCGTGAGATCCCGGATGCCGAGGCCCAGGAGCTCGAAGCCCTCCTCGCCCGCAGGCGACAGCTGCTCGAGATGCTGGGTGCGGAGCGAAATCGTTTAGGCCAGGTCTTCGGCCGCGGCAAGCACAAGGTGAAGAAGAGTCTCAAAGGGCACATCGCCTTTCTCGAACGCGAGCTCAGGATCGCCGATACTGATCTGGGCGACATGGTGCGAAAATCGAGCGCTTGGCGCGAGAAGGACGATTTGCTTCAGAGCGTGCCGGGCGTAGGGCGTGTGGTCTCGTTCACGTTGCTGGCGGATCTTCCCGAGCTCGGACGCCTCTCGCGTCGCGAGATCGCGAAGTTGGTCGGCGTCGCGCCCTTGAGTCGGGACTCAGGTACTTTCCGCGGTCGGCGATTCGTCCAGGGCGGTCGCGCCAGCGTGCGCGCTGTGCTCTACATGGGCGCCCTCGTGGCGACCAAGCGCAATGCCGTCATTCGAGCGTTCTATCAGCGCCTGCTCACGGCCGGTAAACCGAAGAAACTCGCACTGGTCGCCTGCATGAGGAAACTGCTCACCATCCTCAACACCATGATCCGCACCGGCCAGCGCTGGTCGATCGATCAAAGCTCGCCAGTACTTATTTCCGCTTGACTTTCAAGACAGTTGCTAACGCCTTAGTTCAGCTGCAAGCACGTTACCACCATCGCGGCGAAGCCGCATCCGAAAAGTGCTTGTCAGCTGCAACGTTTGTTAGGCAGCGATTAATCGAAACTCGACGCTATCGCTCGCACACGCTTTGAATCCAGTCAATCACGAATCTCGCGACACCTAATCGGTGCGCGGAAAAAGTGTGGTCATCGTCGATGGTCAGAGACCGGTATCTCCTGACGCCGAGTCTCTCCATTGCCGAATCGAGGCCGGCCCGTTGGAACTCCGGCGACATTTCGTCCCTGGTACTCGTCACGACCAATGTCGCACGATTGGCAAGACGAGAGGCGAAAGCAGTAAAGTCCCAGTCACCCTTCGCCGCGATGACTTCTCGAACCAGCGCATCCGCAGACAAGCCTCGCAACGGCCCCGATATCGAATCAGTGTTGGTTCTGAAACTCGCAACGAACCGTCGCGAATCGGACTTCGGATCACTCAGTAGAGCGCCTATCCGGCCAAGATTCCACGGCGCCAAGGCAATGGTGCAGCGGATTGCCGAATCGTCAGCCGCACCAGCAAGCGCGAGCCATCCGCCCATGCTGTGACCAACCAAGTAGACCCGGTTCGTGTCGATCCGAAGGCGGTGGGCTGTCTCTGGTTGTCGCAGGTAGGCAGTGGCGGCGCTTATGTCTGCGCGCGCTGCCGCAAACGAAAATGCTCCACCGCTTGCCCATGATCCCCGATAGTTGAAAAAGAGAACATGGAATCCGGCACGGCGCAGCGAGTGCACAAGGTCCAAGTTCCGCTCGTTACCCGGAAACCCGTGTAGAAAGACAATCGCCGGCTTCAGCTCGGGCCCCTGTGCCCCGTAGAGAACCGCATTAACCATGGTTCCGTGCGTTGGCAGCTTTATCGCCTGGAATGTTGGTGGGAACCGGCGATCGCTCATGCCCGAATCCCTGGGGATTGTGGTAGGCCCCGACGGGCTCTGTGCACCCGCAACACCCTGGACAGCCAACGCTGCGATTAAGAGTCTTCGCATGCCTTCTCCGCGTAGTATGGACGTCTGCCTAACGCCTTAGTTCAGCTGCTAGCACGCTACCACCATTGCGGCGTAGCCGCATCCGAAAAGTGCTTGTCAGCTGCAACGTTCGTTAGGCAGAACGTCGCGCGAATATCAAAGGCTAGGCAGCTTTAAGCGGAGCCAGGTCAGCGCGGCGAACTGGAGTACATCCAAGCTCACGGAGTACGCGATTAAGGGTCGCAAGTGTTAGCTGCTCCGGCGCTGTGATCTCGATCCCAAGGGGCGTACCATTTGCCGCGAGATCGATAATCAAGCCATGATCAACCCGGCGTGTTCGTACACTCTTCTGTCGCGTGTTCCGCGGCAGGTAGAAGTACGCGGCGAGTGGCCGTCCTTTGCGGTAGGTGACTTCTAGGTAAGCCTCTTTCATGACTCGACAGGATATGCGGTGATTACTATCAAAAGCTGTGCATCCGCATCCGGTTCCACAATGACCTCCCACGGCTTTCGACGATGCCGGGTCTCTATAACCCAGCGACCGGCGGCGATGTCTGGGCGCAGGTCAGTTGCGATGGACAGCATTCGGCGAAGGTCTAGCTCGGTGAAATCGCGATCTGACATTCGTTTGAAGAGATGAGAGCTGAGCTCTAGTTCCCATTCCCACCATAGTGGCCACGTGGGCATCGTCGAGTGCAGTGAGTGGACTCACGACCAAGTATATCGTTCTGTCTAACGCCAATTATACCGCAGAAGGATACTGACTCCTGCAAGCCATGCAGCGTATCCGCGGACAAATCTCTTGCGTTGGAACGCAGCTAACCTCAAGTCACGACGCATTTAATGCCTAGTCGGAAAGAAGTGATGGCCGTG
>JANMMF010000399.1:0-2416 GCA_031372985.1 Gemmatimonadota bacterium | reverse complement strand
ACTGGGACATTTCGCCGAACGAGATCTACGCTATCGAAAGCTCGGGGCAGGTACGCAAGACGCTGACGCTTCGTTCGCCATACAGCGGGTATGTTCTCGAAAAGAGTGCACTGGAAGGCCAGCGTGTGATGATGGGCGACGTTCTGTACAAAGTGGCCGATTTGAGCGTTGTGTGGGTCGAAGGAGAGGTGTTCGAGCAGGACCTTCCCGCCGTGCGGCTTGGCCAGCAGGTCGTCCTGGAGTTCGAAGCACTCACGGGTCAGGCGATGGCCGGCCCGATCACTTACATCTATCCGACCGTCAATCCGGAGACGCGCACTGCGAAGGTCCGGGTTGCCCTGGTGAACCAGGGAATGCGTCTCAAGCCCGGGATGTACGCGACTCTGCGCACGAGCGGTTCGGCTTCGGTCGCGACTCTCGGCGTTCCGCGGTCCGCCGTCCTGCAGACGGGCGAGCGAAGTCTCGTGTTCGTCAAATCCGGCAATGGGCAGCTTGAGCCGCGGGAAGTGAAGGTCGGCTCGGCGAGCGATGACCGCATCGAGATTCTTTCCGGGCTTCGTGCAGGCGAGACAGTGGTCGCATCGGCCACGTTCCTGGTGGATGCGGAGTCGAACCTCGGATCGCTTCTCGGAGGTATGGGGAACATGCCGGGGATGGACATAGGGCCAACGCAGCCAACAAAACCAGCCACTGCGCCCCCGCCGTCAACACCGCGGAAGGAATAGGCCGATGCTCAAGCGAGTAATAGAGTGGTCGGTCGGAAACAAACTGATCGTATCCCTCTTCACCGTCGCAGCGATCGCGGGAGGCGTGTGGGCTGTGATGAACACGCCACTCGAAGCGCTGCCCGACCTGTCCGATGTGCAGGTGATCGTTCAGGCCGATTACAACGAGCAGGCCCCGCGCATCGTCGAGGATCAGGTCACATACCCCATCGCCGCGGAGATGCTCAAGGTTCCGGGAGCGCGCACGGTTCGGGGATACTCCTTCTTCGGAGTGTCGTTCGTGTACGTGATCTTCGAGGATGGAACCGATTTGTACTGGGCGCGCAGCCGCGTGCTCGAGTATCTGAGCGGAATAAAAGGCCGGTTGCCGGCCGCGGTCACGCCGACTCTTGGCCCCGATGCCACCGGACTCGGCTGGGTCTACCAGTATGCGCTCGAGGACACCACCGGAAAATTGAGCCTTGCCGATCTGCGAAGTCTTCAGGACTGGTATCTGCGCTATGCACTCACTGCGGTTCCTGGTGTCTCTGAAGTCGCGTCCGTCGGTGGTTTCGAGAAGCAGTACCAGATTGATCTCGATCCCGCGCGGCTCTTGGCGTACCGCATTCCGATCACGCAGGTGATGAGTGCTATCCAGAACGCCAACAGCGATGTCGGCGCGATGGTAATGGAGCTCTCCGAGCGCGAGTACATGGTTCGTGGCCTGGGCTACCTGAAGTCGCTCGGCGACATCGAGAATGTCGTCGTCGGGTCGACACAGTCGGGCACGCCGATAAGGGTTGCCGAGCTTGGTCGCGTGAGTGTGGGTCCGGCGGTGCGCCGCGGTATCGCCGAGCTCGACGGGAGAGGCGATGCAGTCGGGGGAATCGTCATCATGCGCTTCGGCGAGAACGCGTTGACGACGATCCGAAACGTGAAGAAAAAGCTCGCGGAGATGAAGAGCGGGCTGCCGCCGGGCGTGGTGGTTCGGTCGGTCTACGACCGCAGCGATCTCATCGAGCGCGCTATAGCCACCCTGCGTGGCAAGCTGCTCGAGGAAAGCCTGATCGTCGCCCTGGTTTGCGTGATCTTTCTTTTCCATGCGCGTTCGGCGCTGGTGGCAATCATCACGCTGCCCATCGGTATTCTCATCGCCTTCATCGGGATGCGTGTTGTCGGCGTGGGAGCCGACATCATGTCGCTCGGAGGAATAGCCATCGCCATCGGTGCGATGATCGATGGCGCTATCGTCATGATCGAGAACATGCACAAGCATCTCGAGCGAATGGCAACCAGCCAGGGGCAATCGGGAAGATTCTTCAACACGGGTCTGTTGACGCCGCAGCAACGAGCCCGTGCGGTCCTGGAATCAGCGCAGGAGGTGGGTCCGGCTCTCTTCTTCTCTCTCCTCATCATCACCGTCTCTTTCGTTCCCGTTTTTTCAATGGAAGGACAGGAAGGCAGACTGTTCTCGCCGCTCGCCTTCACGAAAACTTTTGCCATGGCGGCGGCTTCCCTCCTCTCGGTGACGCTGGTCCCGGTGACGATGGGATTGTTCGTCCGCGGAAGGATATACCGTGAGCGGGCAAATCCGGTGAATCGGTGGCTGATCCGCATGTACGAGCCGATCATCAAGGTCGTGCTCCGCAACCGCTGGCCGGTGATCATCGCCGCTACCGCGGCGGTCGTTCTGACATGGATTCCATGGAAGT
>JANMMF010000379.1:0-6989 GCA_031372985.1 Gemmatimonadota bacterium | reverse complement strand
CATAATCCGCTAGCATGAGGGAATGAAGAAACCGACGCTCGCCCACCGCGCCGAGTACTACGCGATGCGCGCGACGATTGGGGGACTGCGTACGCTCAGCTGGGACGCCGCCTGCAAGTTCGGCGAGAGGCTCGGATCCCTCGGCTACCGGCCTCTTGGCATCCGCAAGCGCGTCGTCGAGCGACAGATCGCGGCGGCGTTCCCCGACCTTCGGCACGAGGCTGTGTTGAGGCTCGCGCGCGAATCCTATCGACATCTTGGGCGAAGCTTCATCGAAACCGCACTGCTGAATTCACTGGGCAAGGACGGCCTGCAGAGACTCGTCGAGACCGTCGAAGGCTGGGAAGAGATCGAGGAGGTGATGTCGAAGGGGAAGGGCGCCGTTCTCGTGACCGGGCACATCGGAAACTGGGAGCTGGCGGGAGCGTACGTCGCCGCGCGAGGCGTTCCATTGGATGCGATCGTGCGCGGAATGGCCAACCCGCTGTTCGACGCCTATCTCAATCACACCCGCGAAGCCATAGGGATGACTATCGTGCACGATTCCGAGGCAGTGCGACGCACGCCGAGGTCGCTGCGCGCGGGGCGAGCGGTGGCCTTCGTCGCCGATCAGGGCGTCATGGGCCTCGCGTCCACCTTCGTACCGTTCTTCGGGCGCCCCGCGAAAACACCGCGCGGTGCGGCGGTATTCGCCTTGCGTTTCAATGTTCCGGTCGTGTTCGTCGTCGCGCTACGGCAGCCGAACGGACGGTATCGAATCGTGGTCGAGCGGATCGAGGCACCGCAGACGGGGGACCGCGACCGCGACGTCGATGCAATCGTTGCCCGCTTTACGCAGCATCTCGAGAAATGGGTGCGCGCAGTGCCCGCGCAGTATTTCTGGCAGCACCGCCGATGGAGGCGACAGCCGCCGGACACTCCGCCCGAGCTGAGAGATCCATCCGCTTGATGAGAGGAGGTGAAGGGCGATGCTAGATCCCAAGCAGCGACAGAGATTCTTGCGCGACAACCGCGCGCGGATCGGGATCGGCATCGTCCTCATCATGACTCTCGCCGCGATTTTGGCGCCGCTCATCGCACGACAGAACCCGATCGCGATCGACCTCGCGCACCTGCTGCAGCGGCCATCGACTGAGCATTGGCTCGGGACCGACATTCAGGGTCGCGACATCTGGTCGCGTCTCGTTTACGGCGCGCGAGTCTCGCTGACAGTGGGCCTCATCTCCCAGGGAATCGCGCTCGCTCTGGGTGTCACGCTCGGCCTGGTCGCCGGGTTCTACGGCAAGTGGGTCGATGAGATCGTGATGCGACTCGCGGATGTCACGCTCGCGTTTCCGACGCTGCTCCTCCTCATCGCGATGGTCGCCGCGCTCCAGCCCTCCGAGGGAGTCGTCTTCGCCACGATTGGAATCGTGGGTTGGGCGGGAATGGCCCGCATTGTCCGCGGCCAGGTGCTCGTCGTGCGACAGCTCGAGTACATCCAGGCGATCAGGGCGCTTGGCGCGGGCGATCTGCGCATCATGACTCAGCACGTACTGCCCAACGTCATCGCGCCGGTGGTGATCGCCGCGACGCTCGGCGTCGCGGGTGCGATCATGGCCGAAGCGGCGCTTTCCTTCCTCGGACTCGGCGTCCCACCACCGGCGCCGAGCTGGGGCTCGATGATTGCAGACGGCAGAGATCTGGAACAGCTTCGGCGCGCTCCGTGGACCTCGGTCTTCCCCGGAATAGCGATCGGCGCGGCGGTGCTTGGATTCAACCTTCTGGGCGACGCGCTGCGTGATGCGCTCGATCCCCGGCAGTACTACAGGGCGAAGAAGGAGGCGTGAGGCTGTTTCGCGCGTCGTGGCTGGTGCTGGCTTTCGGGTCGATCGTCTGTGCCACGCCGAAAGAGGACGCGGCTGAAGTCGCCGCTGACAAGCCGACCGCTGGCCAGACCAGCGCCAGCCAGCCGAGTGCCAGCCAGTCGAGCAACGATGTCAGGCTCGCCGTCGAGCAAGTGGCGAGCGGGCTCGACCAGCCGGTCTATCTGACGGCACCCGCGGGCGATCCGCGTCTGTTTATCGTCGAGCAGCCCGGACGAATTCGAATCGTCGAGAATGGAGCACTCCTCGGCAAGCCATTCCTCGACATCGCCAACAAGGTCAGATCCGGCGGAGAGCAGGGCCTCCTGAGCGTGGCGTTCCACCCGCAGTACCGCGCGAACGGTTTCCTCGTCGTCAACTACACCGACAACAAGGGTGACACCCGGATCGAGCGATATACGGTCTCGGCCGACAAAAACATCGTCGATCCGCGATCCGCCAAGCTCATCCTGGGCGTTGATCAACGGTACTCGAATCATCAGGGTGGACTGAATCTCTTCGGCCCCGACGGGATGCTGTACATCGGTATGGGGGATGGCGGGAGCCAGGGTGATCCGCACGGCAACGGACAGAATCGGAGCGTGCTGCTCGGCAAGCTGCTTCGCATCAACGTCGATCGCGGCGATCCCTATCTCATTCCAGCGGCAAATCCGTACGCCAAGGGGGGCGGGAGAGGCGAGATCTGGGCGCTCGGCCTGCGCAATCCGTGGCGCTTTGCATTCGACCGTTTCTCCGGACTGCTCTACATCGCGGATGTTGGTCAGGACGGGTACGAGGAAGTCAACGTCGTTCCGATGCCGAACGCCGGCGTCAACTACGGGTGGAATCTCATGGAAGGGCCGTCCTGCTACAGATCTTCGGGATGCAATCAGGCGGGGCTGCAGCTGCCCGCACTCTCGTACTCGCACGAGAACTCGGCCTGCTCGATCATCGGTGGGTTCGTCTATCGCGGCGAGAAGATTCCCGAGATAAAAGGGCAGTACTTCTACTCCGACTACTGCAACAGCTGGCTTCGCAGCTTCGGCTTTGCCGACGGCAAGGTCACTGACCGGCACGAGTGGCCGGTGGGAAGGCTCGGCAGCATCGTTTCGTTTGGAGAAGACAGTAAGGGAGAGTTATATATCTGCACCTCCAGCGGACGGGTTTACCGGATCGTCAAGACCCCGAGGTAGTCCCAGAAACGACGTAGCAGAACGTGCCCTGCAGGTCTAGTTGATCCAAGAGCCAGCTCGGCCCCGCCGAGCGACTGCAATCACCTCAACACGAGGATGAAAATGCTGCTCCAGACAATGACCCAAGCACTTGTTCAGGCTGTTCAAGTTCAGACTGCCCCTCCGGCTCAGACGCCCGTCGTGCGTCCCTCCTTCACCGAGACGCTGATGGATTCGTTCCGCGATGCGTTCTCGATGATCCTGAGCGCGATCCCGAGGATACTCGGCTTCATCATCATCGTGGCAATAGGCTGGTTCGTTTCGTCGCTGCTCGCGAGAGGAATCACGGGGCTACTGCGGGTGATCCGGTTCGACGAGCTGATGCAGAAGTCGGGGCTCTCCGACTTCATGAACAAGATGGGGACGGGAATCGACTCGGTCGGAATCGTCGCCGGGATCGTGAAATGGATCGTGCGAGTCGTTGTCCTGCTCGTTGCGTTCGACGCGCTCGGGCTGCCGGCCGTCTCGGACGTGATGCGTCAGCTCCTGCTGTGGCTGCCCAATCTCGTCGTGGCGATCTTCGTTCTCTTCATCGGTGGAATCGCCGCGCGCGCACTCGGCAACATCGTGCGCGGAGCGACGGCGGAGGGCGGGTTCTCGAATCCGGAGACTCTCTCGAACGTGACGCGCACGACTGTTTGGGCGTTCGCGGTCGTGGTGGCGATCAATCAGCTGGGGATCGCGACGAACCTGATCAACACGATGTTCACCGGTTTCGTGGGCGCGCTGGCGATTGCTCTGGGGCTCGCGTTCGGCCTCGGTGGTCGTGATCTGGCATCGCGGACGCTCGAGAACTGGTACGACCAGGCGCAGGAGGCCAAGCCGAAGAGGAAGCGGGCAGAAGAATAGTCCCTTAGAGGTGTGGGGCTATTGCGGCCGTCGCCTTCTCCGATGTGAGGACGGGAATGACTTCGAACTCGGCAACATCGTTCCAGTTCGACATCCACTCGTCGAGGAGGGCGCGGTCGTCGCAGTCCATCACCTGAAAGCAGCGCTCGAAGTCCGTCGTGACCCAGCTCGCAGCGTAGCGCACGCCGGGCGGCGCCATGCGGCCTTTGTCCCTGAATCGGCGGTAGACGGGCTTTGGATCGCCGTCGCGAAACTTCTCAATCACCATGAAGAGCATGTGCGCCTCGGATCGGGCTGGTAAGGACTCTAACGCAGTTTCAGAGCTGTCGGATGCTTCGGCTGATGTTGGTCATGCTTCACCTCTGGCGGATCAGTCCGTAGTCGCGCGCGCCTTTTCGAACCAGATGGTATCCGCCCGCCAGCGGCTTTGTCGAGGCGAGATCCGTGTCCGCGCCCGCGCGTTGTCCATTCACGGTTACTCCACCCTGCTCCACCAGCCGTCGCGCGGCGCTCTTTGACGCGGCGAGCTTCAAGGTGACCAGCGCGTCCAGGAGCCCCGGGGTTTCAGGCGCTTCCGCGAATGGCACTTCCTCGCTCAGGGCTAGCAGGACGGGCTCCGTGAGCGATGTCGGATCCGCCTTGCCGAACAGTACGCGCGACACTTCCTCCGCTACGCGCGCTGCTTCGTCACCGTGCACTCGCGCCGTGACTTCGCGCGCCAGCGCCTGCTGCGCCTCGCGCTTCTCGGGAGCAGAGGCGATCAGCTTCTCCAGCGCTTCGATTTCCTGACGCGGGAGCAGCGTGAACAAGCGCAGGTATTTTCCGGCGTCACGGTCATCGACATTGATCCAGTACTGATAAAACTTGTACGGCGAGGTGCGGGCGGGGTCGAGCCAGACGGCGCCCTCCTCGGTCTTCCCGAACTTGGACCCGCTCGCTGCAGTCACCAGCGGCATCGTCAGAGCATGCGCCGTCTTTCCTTCGACGCGCCGAATCAGCTCGAGCCCGGCGGTGATGTTTCCCCACTGATCGCTGCCGCCGATCTGGAGCGTGACGCCTTCACGGCGGCTGAGCTCCAGAAAATCGTATGCCTGCAACAGCATGTAGGAGAATTCGGTGAACGAGATGCCGCCCTCGATCCGCGACTGCACGGAGTCCTTGGCCAGCATGTAGTTGACTGTGAAATGCTTCCCGACATCGCGCATGAACTCTATGGCCTTGAGGGGGCGGAGCCACTCGGCGTTGTCGCGCATGCGGGCGGCACTCTTTCCCTCGAAATCAAGGAATCGTCGGAGCTGCTTCTCCAGCGCTCGCGAGTTCTTCTCGATCTCCTCGACCGAGACGAGCTGTCGTTCCGCGGCCTTGCCGCTCGGATCACCGATCATGCCGGTTCCCCCGCCCACCAGCGCTATCGGCCGGTGTCCGGCGCGCTGGAGGTGCGCAAGGCCCATCACCGGCACGAGACTGCCCACGTGGAGGCTCGACGCAGTGGGGTCAAAACCTGCATACGCGCTCAATTGCCCGGTTGCGAGAGCCTCCGGCAAGCCGTCTGTGTGTTGATAGACCATGCCGCGCCAGGACAGCTCCTCGAGCAGCGAATTCTTCGAGTGCATGCGGGGAAGATAGGGACGCCCGACCACGGTGTCACCTTCGGTGTACCACAGTTATCTTTTGACTCTCCGAATGGCCGCCAACACCGACAACAAACTTTCATTCCGCAAGCGCCACCCCACGCTCGTTCGGGCGGTGCTCCTCACGGTCACCTTCTTCTTCGCGCTCGGCGTGGGCGTAATGTACTCCAGCTGGGCTCTGATCTGTCGCGGGAGCCAATGCCCGTCGATCGAGATCCTCGCAGAGTACACGCCGCACCAGACATCGAAGCTGTACGCGGTCGATGGACGATTCGTCGCCGAGCTCGGCCTCGAGCGGCGCACGCTGGTGAAGATCGACGAGATCCCGAAGATCGTGCAGGACGCCTTCGTCAGCACCGAGGATAAGCGCTTCTACTCCCACGCCGGAATCGACTGGCACCGCGCGGCGGGGGTGATCCTGCGCTCACCGCTCCATGGTTTCTCGCAGGGCTTTTCCACCATCACGATGCAGCTCGCGCGCAACGTCTTCCCCGAGAAGATCTCGCGCGAGAAAAGCCTCGTCCGCAAGCTCAAGGAAGCAAAGGTCGCGCGGCAGATAGAAGCCAAGTACGACAAGAAGAAGATCCTCGAGCTCTACCTCAATCAGATCGACCTCGGCCACGGCGCTTACGGCGTAGAGACCGCGTCCCAGCGGTACTTCGGCAAATCAGTTCGCGACCTCAATCTGGCCGAAGCCGCGATGCTGGCCGCTTTGCCCAAGGCTCCGGCGCGGTACAATCCGGTTCGATATCCGGAGCGCGCCATCCAGCGACGCAATACCGTGATCGGGCTGATGCGGGGCGATGGAAAAATCAACGAGGCGGATGCAAGCCGCGCCAAAGCATATCCACTGCAGCTCGCCAACAAGAGCGTGACCGGCGAGACCGCGCCATACTTCGTCGAGTGGGTGAGGCAACAGCTCGATGCGCAGTTCGGCAAGCAGCTCTACGAGCAGGGACTCAAGGTCTACACGACGCTCGATCTCGACCAGCAGAACGCAGCCGAGCGAGCGCTGGAGCGCCAAGTCCTCGCGATCGAAGCGGGTCGCCTCGGGCCGTACAAGCACGAGACGTACGAGCACTACATTGCGCACCGCGAGGGTGACGTGGGAAGCGGCACGTCTCCGTACTTGCAGAGCGCGTTTCTCGCACTCGATCCGCGCAACGGTGCGGTGCGGGCGATGATCGGCGGCCGCGATTTCGACGACTCGAAATTCAATCGCTCCGTGCAGGCGCTTCGCCAGCCGGGCTCGGCGTTCAAGCCGATCGTGTACTCAGCGGCTGTTCAGAACGGCAGACCGGCGTCGTACATAGTCAACGACAGCCCGCTCGTCCTTCAGGTTCCCGGTCAGCCCGAGTGGGATCCACAGAATTACGATCTGCAGTTTCTCGGTCAGATTCCCATGCGGCAGTCGCTCTACCAATCGCGAAACG
>JANMMF010000367.1:0-1547 GCA_031372985.1 Gemmatimonadota bacterium | reverse complement strand
GCCAGCTCGTCCTTCATCTGCTGCGAGCTGGTAGAAGGCGGTGGTGCTGGGCGCTCGGCAACGATATTCGCCGGGGTCATGTTCCACGCACGCACCTGACCGAATAGTGGAAGCATCGGTGGGCGCGAGGGAATGTCGCGGCTTACCCAGGCGATCTCACCCCGTGCCACGGCGGAGTCGGCGAGCGCCTTCCATAGCACCGCCGATCCACCGGCGGTGCGCATACCATCACCCGCGGCGCGGGTGAGGAAGACAATGGCCACGGACTTCCCGAGCGCCAGTCCCGCCGCGAGGTCGCTCGCGGTTGCCTTGCCGGACCAGAGCGCGGCGTTGCGCTGTTCCGCCGCCTTCAGCGTGATTTCCTGCACCGCGGCCGGGAACAACGCTTTCAGCATTTCGACCGTGACACCCGAAATCACCGCGTCCTCCGACGGATACGACGGCAAATCGGTCACCGGGATCAGCGCGGTGACCGCGTTGTCGTTTTTCGCCGGCGACAGCCGATTGTAAAGGAACTTCCAGTACCACGCCGATTTCAGCGCGTCGTACTGTGCGGCGCTCACGTAACTGTAGGCGCGAGCTGCGTATACAGGGTTGGCAAAGGGGAAAGCCGGATCGCCGAACGGATTCTCCGCATCGGGAACGGGATACCCTCCCTCGTCTTTCGGCGCAGGCGGGAGATTGTAGCGCGCAACCAGCTCCCGGAGAATCTGGTTCCAGCGCATCACGCCGCCGCCGCTCCAGTAGGCGATTGCTCTACGCTGGTCGGACGAAAGATTTGCCTGGCTCGTTTTGATCGCGTCCAGCTCGGCGACGTATGCGGGGGACGCAACCGCCGTGGGGGCGGCAACGGCGATTTGACTCGGACCGGTTAAGAGGATCATCCGCCACGATCCCGCCGTCGGCTCCAGACTCGATGGCTCGAGCGGCGGAAGCACTTCGAAGGGTCCAATCGACTTGTCGCAGCCGGCCGCGGCGAGCACGGCCGCGCACGCGACCACCGTTAACCGAAGAGGCCGCCGATTCGACGGTCTGAGGAACCCGCCCTCGCGACTAGAGGTGAAGCGCATAGCCCAGTCCTGATGTGAAGGTCGTGGACTGGCCGACATTTCGGCCGGTCAGCGCACGTGCAGCGGCGAGGCTGATGGACACGTTTTTCGGCAGTCCATACATCAACCCGCCACCCAGCTTCACGAAGTCCATGCGGTTCGAGACGAAGGGCATATCCTGACGGCGTATGTCGCCCCCGCCGAGGGTGCGCTGCTGGACAAGGGACACGGGAATCCGCAAACGGCCCAGGACGACGCCTGCATTGAGCGTGTAATTGAGGACGTTGGGCATCACGACTTCGTTGGTCAGATACAGCTGCCCGTCTGTGTAGTACGAGCTCCGGTTCAGCTTCACGTTGCTGCACCACATATATGAAGCGGAGGCGTTGGCGAACCAGGCGGAATTGGACCGGAAGTCCAGAGTGAGATGACCGGCTGCGCGACGGCCGGCGGTTCCGATGGACAACGGGTAAAAATCCGGCGTGTAGTCGCTCGTGG
>JANMMF010000320.1:0-1577 GCA_031372985.1 Gemmatimonadota bacterium | reverse complement strand
GCGCCACCCGCGCCCGAAGTCGAGCTGTTGGTTGTGGGGCTTGTACCTAATGGCGGCGTGCGCCCGGCAGCGGCCGGTACGCCCTGGGCCGCTTCAGCACGGGTTTTCAGCAGCTCGAGAGCCGACTCCCGGTCCACCTCCTTCTCATAAACTCCAGCGACTACGGAGTTTGCGATGAGCTGTCGCCGCTCCTCCGGTGTTATAGGTCCGATCTGCGAGCCCGGGGCGAGAATCCACGCGCGCTGAGTAATGCCAGGCGTTCCCGACGCGTCGAGCAGGGAGACCAGCGCTTCTCCGACGCTGAGCTCGAGAATCACCTTCTCGATGTCGAGCTTCGGATTCGGCCGCATCGTCTCGGCGGTAACCTTCACCGCCCTTTGGTCGTGCGGCGTGAAAGCGCGAAGCGCGTGCTGTACTCGATTGCCGAGCTGTCCGAGAACTTTGTCCGGGATGTCGATCGGATTCTGAGTGACGAAATAGACTCCGACACCCTTGGAGCGAATGAGCCGTACGACCATTTCGATTTTTTCCAGCAGGGCCGGCGGCGCGTCGGCGAAGAGAAGGTGTGCCTCGTCGAAGAAAAACACGAGCTTCGGCTTGTCGGGATCTCCTACCTCCGGCAGCTGCTCGAACAGCTCGGACAAGAGCCAGAGCAGGAAACTGGCGTAGAGCCGCGGATTGTTCATCAAACGGTCGGCCGCAAGCACGTTGACCACGCCGCGGCCATCGACGGTCTGTATCAGGTCGTCGATGTTGAGCATTGGCTCACCGAAGAAACTCTTGCCTCCCTGCTGCTCGATCTGCAGCAGTCCGCGCTGGATGGTGCCGATGCTGGCGGACGAAACGTTGCCGTACTGCGTCTTGAACTGCGCGGCGTTGTCGCCGACGAACTGCAGCATGGCACGCAGATCCGGCAGATTGAGCAGTAGAAGTCCGTTGTCGTCGGCGATGCGGAACACCATCGAGAGAACGCCTTCCTGGGTGTCGTTGAGGTTGAGCAGCCGGCCGATGAGCAGCGGACCCATATCGGAGATCGTAGCTCTCACTGGATGTCCTTGCTCGCCGAAAACATCCCACAGAGTGGCGGGGCAGGCTCCCCAAAGCGGCTCTGGGAGCGCGAGCTTCCTGAGGCGCGCGCCGAGCTTCTCGCTCATCTGACCCGCTTTGCTGATTCCGCTCAGGTCCCCTTTGACGTCGGCAAGGAACACCGGCACGCCGATGCGCGAGAATTGCTCGGCCAGAACCTGGAGTGTGATGGTCTTACCCGTACCCGTCGCGCCGGTTATGCAGCCGTGTCGATTGGCGAGCCCGGGGAGGAGAGCGAGGTCGGTATCCCCCGCCTTGGCGATGACGAGTGGCTCGGACATGCGGAAAAGATGCGAGCGCATGATTGCGCGCACCAGTGGACCAGATCATGTGACTATGGGGTGACTTGCTGCCGGGATTCAGAGCAGAGTTACTTCACCTCTATGGTCCGCGACGTAATCGCAGTCGGATCGTTGCCAACCTCGAGTTTGACCTCGTATTTCCCGGCGGGCACGAGGGAAAGATCCAGCAGCACCGATCTGGCCGACAGC
>JANMMF010000313.1:0-4835 GCA_031372985.1 Gemmatimonadota bacterium | reverse complement strand
GCCGACGTGACGACGGCAGTCGCGCGCGGAGACCTTTCCCGCAAGATCACTGCTGACGCGCGCGGTGAGATCCTCGAGCTGAAGAACACCATCAACATCATGGTGGACCAGCTAAGCTCGTTTGCTTCGGAAGTAACCCGCGTTGCGCGCGAAGTCGGAACGGAAGGAATGCTCGGCGGCCAGGCGGAAGTGCCGGGCGTCGGCGGAACGTGGAAAGACCTGACGGACAACGTGAACACCCTCGCCGGCAATCTCACGAGCCAGGTGCGAAACATCGCGGCAGTGACGACCGCCGTGGCGAAGGGCGACCTGTCGCAGAAGATCACCGTTGAAGCGAAGGGCGAGACGGCCAACCTCAAGGACACCATCAACACGATGGTCGATCAATTGAGCACATTCGCTTCGGAAGTGACGCGCGTCGCGCGTGAAGTCGGAACCGAAGGACGACTGGGCGGCCAGGCGGACGTCCCCGGAGTCGGCGGTACCTGGAAGGATCTCACGGACAACGTGAACGCGATGGCATCGAGCCTCACTGGTCAGATCAGAAACATTGCCGATGTTCCGACCGCCGTCGCGAAGGGCGATCTTTCCAGAAAGATCACCGCGGAAGCGAAAGGCGAGATCCTCGAGCTGAAGAGCACCATCAACATCATGGTGGATCAGCTCAGCGCGTTCGCATCGGAGGTGACGCGCGTCGCCAAGGAAGTAGGTACCGAAGGAAAGCTTGGAGGTCAGGCGGAGGTCCCGGGTGTCGGCGGCACCTGGAAGGATTTGACCGACAACGTGAACTTCATGGCGTCAAACCTCACCGGCCAGGTGAGAAACATTGCCGACGTCACGACCGCCGTCGCGCGTGGAGATCTCAATCGGAAGATCACCGCCGAAGCAAAGGGCGAGATTCTCGAGCTGAAGCAAACGATCAACATCATGGTCGATCAGCTCAGTGCGTTTGCCGCTGAAGTGACGCGCGTTGCGCGCGAAGTGGGAACCGAGGGCAAGCTTGGCGGACAGGCCAACGTGCCCGGAGTCGCGGGCACCTGGAAAGATCTCACCGACAACGTGAACACACTCGCTGGCAACCTCACCGGCCAGGTGAGAAACATCGCCGCCGTGACGACGGCTGTTGCTCGCGGCGATCTCTCGCAGAAGATCACGGTCGAGGCAAAGGGTGAGACCGCCGAGCTGAAAGACACGATCAACACGATGGTGGACCAGCTCGGCTCATTTGCCGACGAAGTAACTCGCGTCGCCAAGGAAGTGGGAACCGAAGGAAAGCTCGGTGGACAGGCCAGCGTGCCGGGCGTCGCCGGCACCTGGAAGGATCTCACGGACAACGTGAACGCAATGGCGTCGAACCTCACTGGGCAGATCAGAAACATCGCCGACGTCACAACCGCCGTCGCGAAGGGCGACCTTTCGCGCAAGATCACGGTCGACGTGAAGGGAGAGATCCTCGAGCTCAAGCAAACCATCAATACGATGGTGGACTCGCTCAGCGTATTCGCGGGCGAAGTAACCCGTGTCGCGCGCGAGGTCGGTACTGAAGGACGCCTGGGCGGACAAGCGAACGTGCCCGGTGTGGCGGGAACGTGGAAGGACCTGACGGACAACGTGAACTTCATGGCGTCGAACCTCACCGGACAGGTCAGAAACATCGCCGACGTCACGACGGCGGTCGCCAAAGGCGATCTGTCGCGGAAGATGACAGTGGACGTGAAGGGCGAGATTCTCGAGCTGAAGAACACGATCAACACCATGGTCGATCAGCTGAGCGGATTCTCGTCCGAAGTAACCCGCGTCGCCCGCGACGTAGGTACGGAAGGAAAGCTCGGTGGACAGGCGAACGTTCCGGGAGTGGCGGGCACGTGGAAGGATTTGACTGATAACGTGAACACGCTCGCCGGAAACCTGACGAGTCAGATCAGAAACATCGCTCTCGTCACCACCGCGGTAGCGAAGGGCGACCTGTCGCAGAAGATCACCGTCGAAGTGCGGGGAGAGATCCTCGAGCTGAAGAACACGGTGAACGCGATGGTGGACTCGCTCCGCGTATTCGCCGACGAAGTAACCCGTGTCGCGAAGGAAGTGGGAACGGAAGGAAAACTCGGTGGTCAGGCGGAAGTACCGGGAGCTGCCGGCATCTGGAGAGCACTCACGGACAATGTCAACGCGATGGCGAACAGTCTCACGCTTCAGGTGCGAGCGATCGCTGACGTAGCGACTGCGGTGACACGCGGCGACCTCAGCAGACAGATTGCCGTCGAGGCTCAGGGCGAGCTCGACGAGCTCAAGAACAACCTGAACCAGATGATCGCGAATCTGAAGACAACCAGTGAAAAGAACAACGAGCAGGACTGGTTGAAGACGAACCTCGCGAAGTTCTCGCGGATGATGCAGGGACAGAAGGATCTGGAGGCCGTGTCGAAGCTCATCATGTCGGAGCTGACTCCGCTGGTCTCCGCGCACCACGGCACGTTCTACATCATGGAGGACGAAAACAACACGCCGGTGCTCAAGCTGATCGCGAGCTACGCCTACAAGGAGCGCAAGCACGTTGGCAGCCGATTCTACCTCGGCGAAGGACTCGTTGGACAGGCCGCGCTCGAGAAGAAACCGATCCTCCTCACGAACGTCCCGGACGATTACATCCGCATTACCTCGGGCCTCGGTGAAGCGCCGCCGCGCAACATCCTCGTGCTGCCGGTTCTGTTCGAGGGAGAAGTGAAGGCAGTCATCGAGCTCGCGTCCTTCCTTCCGTTCAGCCAGATCCACCAGCTCTTCCTCGACCAGTTTGCGGAGAGCGTCGGCGTTGTCATCAACATGATCAGCGCCAACATGCGGACGGCGGAGCTCCTGGAGCAGTCGCAAGGACTTACGCTGGAGCTGCAGAGCCAGTCGGAAGAGCTGCGCAAGCAGCAGGAGGAGCTCAAGAGGTCCAACGCGGAGCTTGAAGCGCAGGCGACCACGCTGCGCACATCCGAGGAGCTGCTCAAGGACCAGCAGGAAGAGCTGCAGCAGGTCAACGAAGAGCTCGAGGAGAAAGCTTCGCTGCTGGCGGAGCAGAATCGCAAGGTAGAATCGAAGAACGAGGAAGTGGAATCAGCGAGGCTCGCGCTCGAGGAGAAGGCGGACCAGCTTGCCCTCAGCTCCAAGTACAAGTCGGAGTTCCTCGCAAACATGTCGCACGAGCTGCGGACTCCGCTCAACAGCCTTCTCATTCTGGCGCGGCTGCTGAGCGAGAACAAGGACGGCAACCTTTCGCCCAAGCAGGTGGAGTTCGCGCAGACGATTCTCACCTCCGGCAGCGACCTGCTGAATCTGATCAACGACGTGCTCGACTTGTCGAAGGTCGAAGCCGGCAAGATGGACGTCAATCCGACCGAGGTACGCATTCCCGACGTCAAGGAGTTCGTGGAGCGCAGCTTCGAGGCGCTGGCGGAACAGAAGGGTTTGGGCTTCAATGTGGAGATCAACTCGGATGTTTCGCCGGCTATCTATACCGACGGCGGCCGATTGCAGCAGGTGCTCAAGAACCTCCTGTCGAATGCCTTCAAGTTCACCCAGGAAGGGACCGTCACGCTCACAGTCCGACGCGCGGAAAGGGGCAGGCGATTCCTGAACCCTGCGCTCGAATCCGCATCCGAAGTCATCGCTTTCGCGGTGGCCGACTCCGGCATTGGAATTCCGAAGGACAAGCAGCGCCTGATCTTCGAGGCGTTTCAGCAGGCCGACGGGACCACCAGCCGCAAATTCGGTGGGACGGGTCTTGGCCTGTCGATCAGTCGGGAGATAGCCAGGCTGCTCGGCGGCGAGATCCGCGTCGAGAGCTCCGAGAATCAGGGAAGCACCTTCACCCTCTTTCTCCCGGCGCGCTACGTCCCGCGCCCGGACGCTCCACAGCGGAGTTCGTCCGACACGAGCGAATACATGCCGCCAAGCCGGCAGCAGCCGAGAGCACAGAGTTCACCGCCGACGGCAGCACAGATTCGCAACAGCACCGCACGTCGCGACCAACGCCGCAATTCGCCGGGCAGCGGCGACGCGCTGCAATACCGTCCCGAGCGGCGAGCCGTGCCGCAGACGGTCATCGACGACGACAGAGAGCATATCGAGGAAGGAGACCGCACGGTTCTCGTCATCGAGAACGATCAGAATTTCGCCAAGGTGCTGCTCGACATGGCGCACGACAAAGGCTACAAGGCTGTGGTCGAGCTCGATGGAGAAGCGGGCCTGCAGGCGGCACGCGAGCTTCGCCCCGACGCCATAACGCTCGACATCGACATGCCTGGCATGAACGGACTCGAGGTGCTCGACCGCCTCAAGCGCGATCCCGAGACACGGCACGTTCCCGTGCACATCATCTCGGGCGTGGAGAAGAAGGGCGAAGGCCTCAAGGCGGGCGCGATCGCCTACCTTACCAAGCCCGTGAGCAAGGAAGCTCTCGATACAGCCTTCGCGAAGATCTCGTCATTCATCGACACCGTGCCGAAGAACCTGCTGGTCGTCGAGGACAACGAGGCACAGCGGCAGAGCATCGTCGAGCTGATCGCCCACGACGACGTCCACATCGTCGCGGTCGGGTCGGCGAACGAAGCGCTGGGCAGACTCCAGGAAAAGCATTTCGACTGCATGGTGCTAGACCTCGGGCTTCAGAAGGGCGATATGACCGGATTCGACCTGCTCGAAAAGGTGAAGTCCGATCCGGAAAACCACGACCTCCCGATCATCATCTACACCGGCAGAGATCTGAGCTGGGAAGACGAGACCAAGATCAAGAAATACGCGGAGACGATCATCGTGAAGGACGTGAAGTCACCGGAACGCCTGCTCGATGA
>JANMMF010000296.1:0-4836 GCA_031372985.1 Gemmatimonadota bacterium | reverse complement strand
TGTCTAGCTTCGCTCGATGACCTCGCACAGGCTGCTCGGGGCAATCTATCTCGCCCTTACGGTCGCGATGATCGCGTGGGATATCCTGCAGGCGGGTCGAATCGCAAAGCTGCGACGCACTCCGCGCGCGTTTCAGGCGATCACTGGCATCGCCGGGCTGCTGCTCGTCCCCGCCCTCGTCGTCGCGTACACCGCCCACTCGCTGCTCTATGGGAGGGCCATCTTCCTGGTGGCTTGGCTCTGGCCGTTCACGACGATTCTGTTTGTGATCCAGACAGTCTATGCCCTGGCGCGCCGGCTGGTGACGCCATTGCTCGGCTTTCCGCTGCTCGTGTACAACACGATCATCGCGACGGTGGCGCTGACGAAGTTCGTCATCAGTCGCGGGGATTCGCCGGCTGAGTTCGCCCTCGCTCTCAACGCGGCGCAGGCCAGCATGCTCGGCACCTTTTTCGGGAGTCCGGCGCTCTGGAATCCGATCTACCTCCAGGTGCCGATCTTCGCGCCGTCGCTCCCCGCGCGCTGGGGATTCACTCGGCTCGCGCGCGTCGCCCTTGCAGGCGCTGCGATAGCGATGACGGTGCTCGTCGTGATCGAGCTGCCGGGCGCAATCGCGGGAATCAAGAGCTACGCACCGCACGAGAACGACAAGCTGCAGGAGCACCCGGATGGCGATTTCAAGCTCGGGCTGAAGATCTTCCCGGACCTGAGAAGCGGTCCGCCCCCGCTGGCGATCGAGAACGACCTCGCGCTCGCCGATACGCTCACGATCGATGCATTGAGCGTGGTAATCAATCCCGAGGCGGCGCGCGGAGTCGCGCTGGATTCACTCGCGCGGTCCATAGACCGGGCGCGGTCCGACAGCACGGTCCTCATCGTTGCCTTGGGCTACCCGAAGAACGGCGATCAGCAGATCAGGCAGTCGCGCGAGGGATACACCGTCGCGCGGCTGAGGGACATTGATCGAATCGCGAGACGGCTCAAGCCGGACTATTTGATCCCCGCGGTCGATCCGTTCTCCGAAGGCTCACGCGTCATCGGCGAGCAGACGCCGCAGTACTGGATCGATTACTTCACGCGTGCGTCGCGGGTCGCCCACTTCGTCTACCCGCGGATCAAGGTCAGCCTTCCCATCAGCAGCTACGGCACCCGGGACAGCACGCTATACGCGTGGGCGGCCCGCCGCGGCTCGCCGATCGATGTCGTGGGTTTCTCTCTGCTGGCCGGTTTCGATGGCGCGCGATCGCTCGACACCCATCTGCGCGTGGCACAGCGGTGGATGCGCCTCTTTCCGAATCCGAAGGAGCACTGGGTCTTTGCCACGGGGGGCTACCCGCTCGTGCACGGCGAGGAAAACCAGAGGCTGACGATCCTTGGAGTGATGGCGTGGGCGACGGCCGAGACGCCGATCAAGGGTCTCGTGGTGTACGAGGGCGGGGATTACTACACTTTGCGTGGACTGCGGGCGGCGGGCGGACGGCTGAGGCCGGCTACCAACGAGATTCTCAAGGCGGAGAAAGGGTTGAGGGCGATTCCCCGGTAACTGGCGACTGCAACTGGGGACTGCGGACTGCGGACTGCGGATTAACTGCGGACTGCCGACTAGGTGCCACTGCGAACTGCGGACTAATTGAGGACTGCGGACCTACTGCGGACTGCGGACCACATGCGAACTACCTCTGCTCTTGTAGTTAGTCCTCAATCCGCAGTTAGTCCGTAATCCGTAGTTAGTCCGCAGTCCGCAGTATCTTCTAGTGGGCAGTCCGCAGTTAATCCGCAGTCCGCAGTCACTCCGCAGTTCGAAGTGGGTTAAACCGTCCTGCCAACTCCGCGAACGATGCCCTCGACCCGCCGCTTCGGATCGAAGTACTTTCGCGCGACATCCCGCATCTGATCCGCCGTGACTGCTCGAACCCGCGGGTCGTGCTCGAGTAGCTCGCCCAGCCCACCGCCGAACATCCAGGCGTCGAGCATCTCGCCGAGGAGAGCGCCGCCGCTTTCCTGACTGATCGCGTGCGAGCCAACGACGTACTCCTTGGCGCTCGTGAGCTCCTCGTCCGTCACGGGTTGATTGCGCAGCTTCTCGAATTCGGCGAGGAGGCCGTTTCGCGCAACGTCCTCCTTCTCGGGCGACGTCGCGATGTAGGACAGGAACATTCCGGCCAGCCACCTTTCACTCACCGCCGCCTGCACGGTGTAGGCGAGCGATTGCCTGTCGCGCAGCTCGTCGAAGAAGCGCCCACCGAGGCCGCTGGCGACCGTCGCGATCATCGCCGCGGCGAAGCGCGCGTCATCGGTGCGCGGCGGCGCGGGAAACGCAAGCGCGATTGCCGTTTGCGCCTTGTCGCGCGATTCCGCCGCTATCTTGACGCTCTTCGGCCAGCGCGGCTTCCCGACCTTTGGGCTTTTTTTCAACTCGAGTGCATCGAGCTCGCGCGCGACGAGATCGGCGGCCTCTTTGACGTCGACATCTGCGACGACTCCGATGACCACCGCGGAGGTGAGAACGCGCGACCGGTGCCACTCCCTTGCCTGCTCCGCCGAGATCGCGCGGAGCGACTCCTCGGTGCCCATTACGGGACGCCCATACGAATGCTCGCCGAAAGCGACCGAGCTGGCCAGGCGCATCGGGTAGCGGTACATGTCGTCGCGCAGCATCGCGACGTTGGATAAAGCGACGGTTCGCTCGGTCTCGAACGAATCTTCCGGAATCGTCGGCCGCTGAATCACATCTCCGAGGAGCTCCAGCGCCTCCGGGAGACGGGCCTTGGGCACCGAGAAGGACCAGCCGAAGCTGTCACTGCCGGCGCTCGCGGAAATCCCTCCTCCCAGCATCTCCGCGTCTTCGGCGATTTGCGCCGCGCTCCGGGTCGTGGTGCCCTTGAGCATCGTGCGCGCCGTGAGGAGCGTGAGACCCGCCTCGTTCTCCTCTTCCTCGACGGCGCCGCCGACAATGAAGACCCCAATGCTCGCCATCGGCGTGCCGATCTTTCTGCGGACGAGAATCGGAATTCCTTCTGCCGTCCGAAACACCGAGACGCCGGCCTCTTCCTTCTCGAATTCGGCGCCCTTCTTTTCGGGGGCTGCGGCGACGTTGCGCGCCGGAATCGTTGCCAGCCGCTCCGACTTCCCGGCGGCGAGGATCCGCCGCATGTCCGCCGCATCCTGAGCCACAACCTGTGAGCTCGCCGGACGATAGATGAGAGCCGCCGCACTCTCTTCGGCCAGGTACTTCCTCGCAACCCGCTGCACGTCGTCCGCTGATGCAGACATGAACTGCTCGAAGTATTCCTCCCCCATGCGCAAACCGCCCAACGCCTCCCACTCGGCCAGATAGTTGGCGCGGCCTTCGGCGGTCTCGAGCCTCCTGACCCACCGCGCCTCGAAGATACGGCGCACGCGTGTGAGCTCGTGCTCCTCCAGCGCTCCGACTCGCAGCTGGTGCAGCTGATCCCAGATCACTCCCGCCGCATCCGCGGTGTTCTCGGGCTCTGTCTCGGCGTGCACGACGAACACGCCGAGCTCGGTCGGAGTGTAATCATAGGCGGTCACCGACGAGGCGAGCTTCTTCTCCCGCACCGACCGGTACAGCCGGGATGCGCGTCCGGTCGCCAGGATCGACGCGGCGACGTCGAGAGCCGCAGTGTCGGGATCGAGGGTACCCGGAGTTCTCCACCCGAGCACCAGCTGGCTCTGCGCGATGTCTCCGGAGAGCTCGCGGTATCGAAAGCCCTCGTGGTCCGGCTCGGCCGGCCCGGGATTCCGCACCGGCTCGGCGCCCTCGAGGGCGCCGTACAGCTCGGTGACGCGGCGTAGCGCGTCGGCCGGGTCGATGTCACCCGAGATGCTGAGGATGGTATTTCCCGGCCGGTAAAAGTTGCGATAGAACCGGTTCATCTTGTCGCGCGTGAATGAGCGGAGACCCGGCTCCCTCCCGATGCGCCAGCGCCTCATGCGATGCGCGTCGTGCAGCAGCTCATACAGCGTCTCGGTGGCCACAGCGGAAGGATTGTCCGATTTCCGCTTCGCCTCCTGGATGATGACTTCCATCTCCTTGGCGAGCTCGCGCGCGTCGATGATGGAATTCGCATAGGCGTCGGCCTGGATGTCGAGACCATTGGCAAAACCCGAGGACGGCAGCACCGTGTAGTACGCCGTATTGTCGTAGATCGTGTGGGCGTTGAGATAGCCGCCGCTTGCCTTCGTCTCCTTCGCGATGTCTCCGACCCCACGCTTCTTCGTGCCCTTGAAGAACATATGCTCGAGCGCGTGGGCGAGCCCGTTCTCGTCGTCCGTCTCGTCGAAGTATCCCACTTTGACGTACGTCACGATCGCGACGACGGGCGCCGTTCTGTCCTCTTGCACCAGGACGGTGAGTCCGTTGGGGAGAACGGTGCGGTGAATGCTATCTGGATTCATTACTTGCCAGGTTAAGCGGCGCAGCTTTGCTAGTCAGCCAACGATCCTCGACGCAGAATCAGAAGTCCTAGCGCAAAAAAGAGCGCACCGTAGCCGAGGAGCCAGATCACGTCGGTCGCCTGCGCGGTTCCGTCGGTGATCAGCGAGATCGACAGCTCGTCGAGCTTGTGGACGGGTGGCAGGATTTCGACCGCTTTACTCTTCCAGCCGGGTGTCGAGCCGTACTGGGTGCGAAAAATCCTCGAACCCACCCAGACGGCAGCGAGCGTGAGCCAGTCGAAACGGGTTACGACCGAGACAAAGAACCCGATCCCGCCCATCGCGATGTAGATGAGCGCCGCGTAGAGAAGAAAATTGAAGATGCTGAACGTGGGGATGACCATACGCAGCACCAGCGACAGAAGCAGCAGGGTGATG